>JBBQNQ010000009.1:0-55734 GCA_038330095.1 Solirubrobacterales bacterium | reverse complement strand
AGCGCGACGCGGCCAGGTACTCAAGACAGGCCGCCTCCGACGCAAATCGCTGCTGGAACTCCATGATCGTGCGCGGAAAGTCTGGACGGCCCATCCGCGCACCGTACCCAGGCAACCTGACGTAACCGGATACGCACTGCGACCGCTTTTCGACCCACCCCCTCGTCCCGCCGGCCGCTCAGCTTGGCAGCCCGGGGAACAGGCGCGGAAGCGCCTCGATCCGGCCCCATCCGTTCCCGCGCTCGACGGGCTCCACCTCGATCGCCTCGAAGTAAGCGTCGAGCACCGCGGCGCGCTCCTGGGCGAGCGGCGGGCGGCAGTAGTCCTCCTCCTCCCAGGTTGCGGCGCCGTCCTCCTGCACGCGAGCGTCCGCGAGCACGCGGCTCACCTCGCGCCCGAAGGGCTCGAGCCCGACGAACGCGTCGCGACGCAGCTCGTCCTCGAGCTCTGGCAGGCGCTCGCGGATCGCGCTGGCGCGGACGAGGTAGTGGGCCACGCCGTCAGCTTACGCCGCCGAGCGTGACGGCCGTCGTAGGCTGGGTCCATGGAACACCGCAACCTCGGCCGCACCGGAGTGAAGGTCAGCCCGCTCTGCCTCGGCGCGATGATGTTCGGCGCGTGGGGCAACGAGGACCCCAACGAGTCGGTCCGGATAATCCACCACGCGCTCGACGCAGGGATCAACTTCATCGACACCGCGGACGTCTACGCGCGCGGAGAGTCAGAGGAGATCGTCGGCAAGGCCCTCGCCGGAGGCCGTCGCGAGCACGTCGTGTTGGCCACCAAGGTCCACGGGACCATGGGCGACGACCCCAACGAGTTCGGGAACTCGCGCCGCTGGATCGTCCGCGAGGTCGAGAACAGCCTGCGCCGGCTTGGAACCGACTGGATCGACCTCTACCAGATCCATCGCCCGGAGGCCGACACCGACATCGACGAGACCCTCGGCGCGCTGACCGATCTGGTCCGGGCGGGCAAGGTGCGCTACATCGGCTCCTCGACCTTCCCCGCCAGCTCGATCGTCGAGGCGCAGTGGGTGGCGGAGCGCCGCGGCCGGGAGCGCTTCGCCTGCGAGCAGCCGCCGTACTCGATCCTCGCCCGCGCGGTCGAGGCCGACGTGCTTCCCACCTGCGCGCGCTACGGGATGGGCGTGATCCCGTGGAGTCCCCTCGGTGGCGGCTGGCTCTCGGGGCGCTTCCGCAAGGAGGGGGGCGACCCGTCCTCGCGCCGGTCACGCATGCTCCCCTCCCGGTATGACATGTCGCTGCCCGCCAACCAGCGAAAGCTCGAGGCGGCCGACGCGCTGGCCGTGCTCGCCGAGGAGGCGGGGATCAGCCTCATCCACCTTGCGCTGGCGTGGGTGATTCGCCACCCGGCGGTCACCGCGGCGATCATCGGCCCGCGGACCATGGTGCACCTCGAGGGCCAGCTCGGCGCAGTCGACGTCGAGCTGTCCGACGAGCTGCTCGACCGCATCGACGAGATCGTCCCGCCGGGAGTGAACGTGAACCCGGGGGACGCCGGCTGGCAGAACCCGGCGCTCGAGCCGGCAGCGCGCCGGCGCTAGCGCGACGGGTCCGCTAGGCGCCTCGTTCCCTCTGAAGGATGACCTCGTAGTGGTCCACCACCGGGGCTCGCGACGGGCCCGCGGTGGCGATCGCCTTCTCACGGGCCTCTGAGGCGACCCTCTCGCTCTCCCTCATGTCTGCGTCCGACTCCCACAGCGTCATCGCGACGGCCTGGCCACTGGCGTAGTTGACCGCGACCGTGATCCCTCCGAACCCCTTCTGCTGCTGAAGGCTGGAGAGTCCCTCCCCCTCGAACTGCCGGACTACGTCGTGGATGCGTTCACCATCGAGTCCGGCGAACCTACTCACCCGGGCATGCATATCGACCTCCTCCCGGCCGCTCCCCGGAGATCCAGACCACGGGACGGCCGCCGCTTGGTTGCGCGTTTCCGGGGTGGATACCCCTCCCCCCGCGCGAGCCTACCCAACCCACGCACACGCGGGGTGACCTTCGGCTCGGTCGGTCGGGCGAGGCGCCGAATCCGTTGGCGTGAGGCGTTAGCCTCGTGTGGACCGGCGCACGAAGTCCAATGACCTATCGCGACCACCTGCCCCAGATCGACGGCGGTCTCTTCCTGACCGACGGCGGTATCGAGACCACGCTGATCTTCAAGCAAGGCCTCGACCTGCCGGCGTTCGCCGCCTTTGTCCTGCTCAAGGACGAGCAGGGAACCGAGACGCTGCGCCGCTACTACGCGCCGTACGCTGAGCTCGCGCGCGAGCACGGCGCCGGCTTCGTGCTCGAGAGCCCGACTTGGCGCGCCAGTCCCCGCTGGGCGACCGAGATCGGCTACACGGAGGGGGAGCTCGAGGAGCTGAACCGCAGGGCGATCGCCCTCATGGAGGAGATCCGCGAGGAGTACGGGTCCGACGGCGCGCCGCTCGTCGTCAGCGGATGCCTCGGCCCGCAGGACGACGGGTACGACCCCACGGCTCTGCTGACCGCTTCGGCTGCCGCGGCCTACCACGCGACTCAGATCGCCACGTTTCGCGACACCGCCGCGGACATGGTCACGGCCGTCACCATGACCTATGCCGAGGAGGCGATCGGCATCACGCGCGCCGCGAACGAGGCCGGGATGCCAGCCGCCATCTCGTTCACCGTCGAGACGGACGGGTGCCTCCCCAGCGGTCAGGCGCTCGGCGATGCAATCGAGCAGGTCGACCGCGAAACCGGTCACGGACCCGCGTACTACATGATCAACTGCGCGCACCCAACGCACTTCGACGACGCGCTCGCTGCAGGCGAGGGATGGCAAAGCCGAATTCGCGGTCTGCGCGCAAACGCGTCCACTAAGAGCCACGCCGAGCTCGATGACGCGACGGAGCTCGACGAAGGAGACCCTGCCGACCTCGGCGCCCGCTACGCAGCGCTGAGCGGCAAGCTCCCTCAGCTCAGCGTCCTGGGCGGGTGCTGTGGCACCGATCACCGCCACGTCGGGCAGATCTGCCACGCGTGGCTCGCCGGTCCCGCCGCCGGCGGCCGATAGGCCCTCCTGTCGGCCTATCGGGAGGTCGCCATGACCGCCCCCACTCCCATCGCCAGGCTTTTCGAGGCCCACCTGACAGTCAGCGACCTCGACCGCTCGGTCGCGTTCTATCGCGACCTCGTGGGCCTGCCCGCGGCCCTCGAGACCCCGGAGCGCAACGCTGCTTTCTTCTGGGTCGGCGAAGCCGGAGACTCGCTGCTCGGCCTGTGGTCGCTCGGCTCGGCGCCGATGGGCATGCAGCTGCACGTCGCGTTCGCGGTCGCCATGACCGATTTGCTCGACGCACCCGCCCGCCTGCGCAGCAGCGGTATCCAACCGCTGTCCTTCTTCGGATCTCCAGCCGCCGAGCCGAGTGTGATCGGCTGGATGCCGGCCGCAGCCGTCTACTTCCGCGATCCTGACGGCCACCTGCTCGAGTACCTCACCATGCTCGAGGAGGAGCCGAGGGCCGGGGTGGGCGTCGTCCCGTGGTCCGAATGGCTCGCTATGGCCTCGGAGCCTTCCTAGCCGCTGTGACCCGCCAGTCCGCTCCTGCCGCACTTCGGCGTCCGTCGCAATAGTTTGCGTGCCATGCCGGAGCGACCGCTGCTGCTGCTCGACGTCGACGGGGTGCTGTGCCCGTTCGGGGGGGACGAGAGCGAGCCGATGCGCAACCTACGGGCGGGTGGGCTGACCCTGCGCTTCGCCGCTGCCCTGCCCGACCGTCTGGCACGGCTCCGGCGGGCGTTCGACCTCGTGTGGGCGACGATGTGGCACGACGAGGCGAACTTCGCGCTGGCGCCGATGGTGGGGCTCCCGCAGCTCCCGTTCATCCGCTTCGCCGACGAGGACGCGGCGCCGGGGCGCACGTGGAAGCTGCCGGCGGTACGCCGCCACGTGCGCGACCGCGCCTTCGCGTGGATCGACGACGACCTCGGGACGGACTGCCACGCGTGGGCGCGCGAGCGCGGGGCGCCGAGCCTCCTGCTCGACATCCACTCCGGCCACGGCCTCACCGAGGCCGACGTCGAGGAGCTGCTCGCTTTCGCCGCAGAGCTGGACGGGCGCGGCTAGGAGTCGAGCCGGCCCGCGTAGAGCGCGAAGGCCGCGCCCTGCCGGTCCTGGACGATCCCTATCTTCGCGAACCCGATGTCGATCGGGTCAGGCATGAGCCTGGTGCCGCCGAGCTCGTCGACCTTCGCCAGCGCCGCGTCGATGTCCTCGGTCGCGAAGTACACGAGCCAGTGCGGGGGCGCCGGCTGGTCGCCGAGCTCGCGCATGCCGCCGTTGGTCCTGTCGCCGTTCTTGATCAAGAGATAGCGCTGCGGGCTCTCCTCGACAGGGGTGGTGGTCCAGCCGAAGAGGTCGCCGTAGAAGGCCGCCGAGGCGTCGAGGTCGGGTGAGGCGAGCTCGTTCCACGACAACGCGCCGGGCGCGTTCACAAGCGCCGCACCGAAGTGCCTGCGCGGCTCCCACGCGAGGAAGAACGCGCCCTGCGGATCCTGGATCACGGCCATCCGCCCGACGTCCATCACGTCGAAGGCCGGCATGTGCACCGTCGCGCCCAGATCCTTCGCGCGCTCGGCGGTCGCGTCCGCGCTCTCCACCGAGACGTAGGAGTTCCACACGGGCGGGACGCCCGCTTCGCGCTGCTGCTCGGGCTGCGGGGAGATCGCCGCCACGTCCTTCCCGTCGACCCGCTGCATCGAGTAATACACGCCGTCGCCGACCGGCATGTCCTCCGCCTCCCAGCCGAACAGGCCTGAGTAGAAGGCCTTCGCGGCGGGCGGGTCCGTCGTCGCGAGGTCGGTCCAGCAGAACGTTCCCGGTGTGTACTGCGTTCGATCGGCCATGAACGCGACCCTACCGCCTCGCCCGCGGGCCGGTGATCATCTTTCGTGAATGCGTCCGCTCCTTGGTTGCCTGGTGCTGCTTCTCGCTGCGCTCGTCGCGCCGTCGGCCGGCTCCGCGCGCGAGGTCCTCGACAGCCGGGTGTTCGCCCGGGTCGGACCGCCCGGGTACCCGGAGCCCGTCGCCCTCGGTCCTGACGGCCTGATCTACGTGGGGACGAACCGAGCGGTGAGCCCGGAGCGGGCGTCGAAGGCCCCGTCGCGGGTCCTAGTGTACGACCGCAGGGGCCGACTCGTCCGCGCGGAGGTGATCCGCGGGCAGGATCTCGGCCGTCCGCACGGGAACCAGGGGCTCGCGTTCGACGGCTCCGGTCTCCTGTACGCCTTGGATCGCGCAGCGGTCCGTCCGCGGGTCATCGTCATCGACCCGGGGACCGGGAGCCAGCGCGACTACGCGACCTTCGCCGACGTGCCGGTCTGCACCCCGGTGCGGCGGACCGGGTGCTCGGCCGCCACCGCGGACCGCCCGGCGGGCCCCGACTACGCGGCGTTCGCCCCCGATGGGTCGCTGTACGTGACCGACATCGACCAGGGGCTGATCTGGAGGATTCCGCGCGGGGGCGGCCGCGCGCGCGTGTGGTTCACCGCGCCGCTGCTCGACGGTCCCTTCGGCCCGAACGGCCTCCAGGTCCGTCGCGACGGGCGCACGCTCCTGTTCGCCCAGACCATCAGCCTCGCCGCGCGCGACGCGGGAGCGGGGCTGCTGCTGGAGCTGAGCATCAAGCGCAACGGCCGTCCGGGTCGCCTGAGGCGCTTCTGGCGCAGCCGGCCGGGGGACGCCGTGGACGGCTTCGCGATCGGCCGGTCGGGCAGGGTCTACGTCGCTCTTTCGGTGGGAAACGCCCTGGCGGTGGTCTCGGCCGCCGGCAGCGAGGTCGCGCGCTTCCCGCCCAGTGCCGAGACAAACGCCCTCCTGCCCCTGCCCTACGACGCCCCTGCAAGCGTGGCGTTCCTCGGCCGCCGACTTCTCGTGACCAACCAGTCCGCGCTGCGCTCCGATCCGCGCTCGTGGGCGATCTTCGACGTTTGGGCCGGCGAGCGCGGCATCCCACTCTTCCGCCCGGTTGTCGCTCCCGAGGACCGGCGCCCACGGATGCGGCTCTCGGTGAGACCGGCGTCCGTCACCGCCGGCGCCAGCCGTCGCTTCACGTTCCGCGCCACCGTCGGGCGAGGCGCGCGCCGGCGCGGCGTGAGCGGCGCGCGGATCGCCTTCGCGGGGCGCCTCTTGCGAACCGACCCAACCGGTCGCGCATCCGTGCGAGCCCGGCTCTCACGGCGGGCGCATCAGAAGGCGTGGGTCAGCCGGCGGGGGCTGCGCGCGGCGGGCGTGTCGGTTCGGATCGCCGGCCCCCGGTTCGCCGGCTGAGACGGCCCGGGAGGGGCGCCTCGCGCGCCGCTGTGCGCGCAAGCGAACGCGGCGACGAGAGAGGGAAAGGGGCGCGAGCCTGGTCTCCTTCCGCGGGCCGGTTGCGTCCTGCATCCTCCGGGTGTGACGCGCATCATCACCTGGAACGTCGCCCGCCGCTCGTCGCGCTTGGCCGAGCAGGCGATGGCGCTCGCCGGTCGCGAGCCCGACGTCGTCGCGCTCCAGGAGGTGACCGCGCGGACGCTCTCGCTGTGGCGCGCGGCGTTCGCGACGATCGGCCTCCCGCACGTCATGTCCTCGCTCGACACCGCCGACCCGGCGCGCTCGCCGGCGGCGCGGCGGGTGACCGGGGTTCTCGTCGCCTCCAGGGCTTCGCTCGCAGCCGCCCCGACGCGGCTCGATGGGCCCTGGCCCGAGACGGCGCTCGGGGCCGGTACCGGGCCGCTCGAGCTGCATTGCGTGCACGTCCCCAACGCGGCCAACGGCGAGATCAAGGTGAGAACCCTTCGTGCCATCCGCGCGGGCCTGGCCGCCGCGCCGCCCGCGCCGCGAGTGCTGTGCGGCGACCTCAACACGCCCCGCCGCGAGCTGCCGGACGGGACGGTGCTCTCCTTCGCGCGCGACACCCGCGGGCGGCTGCGGCCGGAGCGCGGCGCCGAGTGGGACGAGGCAGAGCTCGGCGTCGTCCCGGGGCTGCGCGACCTCGGCTACCGCGACGCCTACCGCTCGCTGCACGGCTACGGGGTGCACGAGACCAGCTGGACGTGGCAGCGCATCTCCGGACACGGCGGCGGCTGGCGAATCGACCACCTCTTCATCTCGCCACAGCTGCGGGCGACCGGCTGCCGCTACCAGCATGCCTGGCGCGAGGAGGGGCTCAGCGACCACTCGGCGCTCGAGGCGGACGTCGAGCCGAGTTAGCGCCCCGCCGGCGAGGGAAGGATGGGTCCGTGAGGCACCGCCGCCACTACACGCTCGACGAGGCGCGCGCCGAGCTGCCGTGGGTGGCCGAGCTGCTGGCGGCGATGCGCGACGCGCGTGAGCGGCTGACCGACGCCGAGGCCCATCGGGCGCTCGCCGGCGACTCGCCGGGCAACGGCGGCGGGAGCCTCGGCAAGCAGGTCGGCGAGGCGTTCGTCGAGCTCCAGGCCGGCGCAGCTGCGTTCGACCGGCGCGAGATCGTCATGCGTGACCTGGACCGCGGGCTGATCGACTTCCCGGCGCTACGCGACGGCCGCGAGGTCTACCTGTGCTGGATCGACGGCGAACCCGACGTCGGATTCTGGCACGAGCTCGACGCCGGGTACCGCGGCCGCCAGGAGCTGTAGGACCCGCCGCCGCCTACCCGCCGAGGCCCGGCGGCCGCGTTCCCGCGAACTGCAGCACCTGCTGGAAGGTCGGGCGGTTGGTGGTGCGCATCGTCGCGCTGATCAGCCCGGGGACGAACCCGGTCCGCGAGGCGGACTTCACCCACTTGGTCGGGTCCTGGCTGTTGAACTGCGCGGCCAGGTCGTTCGCCGCCGCGTCGATCGTGTTCCAGAGCCACGCGCGGCAGCGGCGCAGCGAGCCCCTTCCGCAGTAGCTCAGGTTGAACCGTCCGCGCACCCGGTCGCCCAGGAGCGTGCGAAGGTCCTTGTCGACGTAGGACTCGCCGGACAGGCTGTTGAGGCTGCGCACGTTGTTGAGGTCCTCGAGCAGGGGTCCGAACCGCGGCTTCATGACCGCGCGGACGATCGGCACCCAGACCCCATCCATGATCGCGGGCGCGGCCTCGTCGTAGAGGCCGTCGTTATTGGCGTCCAGGCGCGGGGCGTCGCGCGCGACCCAGTTGTCGAGGAGGTCGGCGAGCTTCTGGTCGCGGGCGTTGGGCGCCGGGCCGGTCTTCAGCACCCTGCTGACCACCGGCCACACCGGCGAGCGAACGTCCTCGGTGGCCGCCCGGTTCATGATGCTCACGACGTCGGGGAGGCGCGGGCGCAGCGGGAACTTGTCGAACAGCTCGACGCGCTGGACCGAGCCGTAGGGCTCGTCGTCGCCGTGCATGAAGCCCGGCGCCGAGCGGTTGTTCCAGTTCAGGAGCAGGCCGCCCGGCCCGCCCACGGCATGCGGGTGCTCGAGCTCGCTCAGGAACCCGCGCCACTCGAAGTTGCCGTTGCCGCGGGTGGGCAGCCGCCGGTCCAGGCCAGGCGCGCGCCTGGGCAGCTGGCCGGAGGAGAAGTACGCGGTCGCGCTGCGCGAGACGTAGGCCCAGTTGAAGGTGAACCCGAACTCGTTGGCCGTGCGCCAGAAGCGCCGCGGCGTCGATGCCTTGCCGTCGGTCATGTCCTTCAGCGCGGCGAGGTTCAGGCCGTCGCGCCCGAACGTCGAGCGCTTGCGGGCGAGCGCGTAGGGCTTGCCGCCGACGGTCGCGGTGCCGATCACCGGCCCGTGGACCGAGGTCTTGTAGCGCAGCGGCTTGCCGGCCAGCAGGCCGGCGTCGAAGTCCTGGAGCGGGCGGCAGGCGCCGTTGTACCGGTAGTAGGTGGAGGTGCGCGTCGGCTTGGAGCCGTCCGGCTCGCACAGCCGCTCGGCGAAGACGTCGCGGACGTCGTGCCCCGCCGAGGTCAGGCTCCAGGCGTAGTCCTTCGTCCGCCCGATGAGGATGTACATGGCCAGCCCGGGAACGGTGATTCCCTGGGCGTTGTAGCCCGGCCCGTGGAGGTCCATCTGCTGGACGATCTCCGGGTAGTAGTAGCCGAGCTGGGGACCCATGCTGGCGAGCGAGTTGCCGCTGGCCGAGCGCGTCGGAGAGACGACCTGAAAGTTCGAGGCCTGCTTGCGAGGCGGCGCGGCGGCGGCGTTGACCGAGCCGGCGCGGGCCGCCGCTGCATTGACCGACTGGATGGAGCCGGCGTCGAGGATCACCGATCCCCGGACCCTGCCGCCGGTGAGCGGTCCGTAGTTGAAGCGCCGCGCGATCGTCGTGGGCGCCTCGGGGTCGTCCGCGAGCATCACGTCGTCCCAGGCCTTGAAGCCGCGGCCCGGACCCAGCCGGTTCTGCAGCTTGGCCAGCAGGTCGGCGTTGCTCGCTTCGCCGCCGCCGCCCGCGCCGAAGATCGAGCCGATGAACGCGGTGACCGCGATCACGTCGTTGACGGTCGCGGGAGGCTGCGTGATGTTGTTGGCCTTCCAGTAGGCGTTGATGCCGTCGGCGTAGGCCTGGGCGTCGGCCAGGATCTGCCACCCCTTGTTGCCGTAGGTGTCGACGAGCAGCTTGCGCTGGCGGGTGATCAGCGCCTCGGTCTGAGGGCTCCCCACGAAGGACTGGCCGCTGGTGACGAGCCCGAACGCGTCGACACCTGGCACGTCGGCGACCGCCACGCGCGCGGGTCCGCGGCCGAGCTGGATCAGCAGCCCGCGATCGCGCGCCGTGCTCCAGCCCGCCCCGAAGGCCACATCGGCCCGCGTCTTGCCGTAGATGTGCGGAATGCCGTAGCTGTCGTAGACCAGCCGCAGCCCGGGCCGGCCCGTCGTCTCCTCGCGGGTGGCGCCGATGGGCTTGAAGTTCTCGGGGAGGTAGAGCCGACGGAGGTCACCACGCGTGACGTTGCCGCGAAGCGGGGTGAGGCCGTCGTAGAGCGGGAGCTGATCGAGCGAATTGGCCGTGGTCGGCAGCCCACCGAAGTTGCCGGGCGGCAGTATGTAGCGGGCGGTGTCCCTCGTGGCCGCCATGGCGGCTGGAGCAATCGCGAGCACGGCGATTGCAAGGACCACGGACATCATCGAACGACGCACGGCGAGCCCCCCTCCATTGACGCACCCGTCCCGACGCGGGCGCAGTTTTTCACATCCGCGCCGTGACTGCGCCGATCGAGGCGGTGAAGCGGGGCCCGAGGGGGTAACCGAGGACGCGGGAGAGGCCAACCGAAGGAGACCGCATGGCGACCGTGCAGACCGTCCAGGGCCCCGTCGACGCGCAGGAGCTGGGAACCACCCTCATCCACGAGCACGTGCGCGCGCGCGACGAGGCGGTCGCGGAGAACTGGCCCGACCAGTACGAGTTCGAGGTGGAGCTCGCCGCGGCGCTCGAGGCGGTCATCGCGGCCAAGGATCGGGGAGTGCGGACGATCGTCGACCCCACCGCGATGTTCCTCGGCCGCGACGTGAACTTCATGCGCCGCGTGGCCGATGACTCGGGCGTGCGCATCGTCCCCTGCACGGGCATCTACACCTACGACTACCTCCCGCACTACTTCGAGAACCGCAGCCCCGAGCAGATGGCCGAGCTGTTCGTGTCGGACATCGAGCGCGGCATCCAGGGCACCGACCTCAAGGCGGCGTTCCTGAAGTGTGCGGCCGACGCGCCGGGGGTCACCGAGCGCGTGGAGAAGGTGCACCGTGCCGTCGCACTGGCCAGCGTGCAGACCGGCACGCCGATCATGGCCCACTCGCGGCCCGCGAGCGAGACCGCGCCGCGCCAGATCGAGATCTTCGAGTCAGAGGGGGTTGATCTGTCGCGGGTACAAATCGCCCACACCGGCGACACCGACGACCTCGACTACATCGAGCGCGTGCTCGACAAGGGCGTGTTCATCGGCCTGGACCGCTACGGGCTGGAGATGTTCCTGCCGATGGACAATCGCAACGCCACGACCGCCGAGCTGCTGCGTCGAGGCTACGCCGACCGGATCTTCCTCGGCTCGGACTTCTGCGCGACGATCGACTGGTTCCCGCCCGAGGCGGCCGAGGGGTTGATCCAGGGCGGCGCGATCCGCGAGGACTGGAGCATGGTGCTGGTCTTCGACGAGGTGCTCCCCAAGCTGCGCGGGGAGGGCGTTTTCACCGACGAGCACTTCGAGCAGGTGTTCGTCGAGAACCCGCGGCGGTGGCTCGCAGGCGCATAGCCGCGCGGACGGATGTACGATGCCCGCTAGGGCTACCAAATAGGGGGAGATCAGGCGTGCCACGATCCATTGCCGTCGCGCTGGCTGCACTGCTGCTCATGCTCGTCGCCGGCCCCGCCTCGGCGCAGGCCAAGAGGAAGAGGTTCGAGTTCGTGGGGCCGGGCGGCTCCATCCAGGCTGCCGTCGACGCCGCCAGGCCCGGCGACAAGATCCTGGTCAAGGGCGTGCACCGCGAGAACGTCGCGATCACCACGAACGGGATCTCGCTGCGCGGCCTGGGCGCCGTGCTTCGTCCTCCGGCCACGCCGGCTCAGAACGCATGCGTAGACCCCTCGGACCCCAGCGGCTCGATCAATGGCTTCTGCGTCCTCGGCGAGGGCAACTTCGACACCGGCGAGGTAACCCGCGAGGTGCGAAACGTCACCGTCAGCGGCTTCAGGATCCGCGGCTTCAGCGCCTCGGGGATCTTCGCCTTCGGCGCGCACAACGCAACGTTCGAGGGCAACGTGGCGAAGGACAACGCCGAGTACGGACTCGCCGCGTTCTCCTCGACCGGGACCCGCTTCCTGTTCAACCGCGCCTCCGGCAGCGGCGAGGCCGGGATCTACGTGGGCGACTCGCCCAAGGCGGACGCGCTGTTGTGGGGCAACGAGACGTCAGACAACCTGTTCGGCATCTTCGTCCGCAACGCGCTGGGCGGCAAGGCCGTGCTCAACGCGTCCCACGACAACTGCCTCGGTGTGCTGGTCCTCGGGGACGCCCCCGGCCCGGCGGGCGACTTCCGCTTCATCGCCAACCGGGTGAGCAACAACACCAAGGCGTGTCCGGGGAACGAGGAGGAGATGTCGGACCCGGTCTCGGGGGTCGGCTTCGCGCTCTCGGGCGCGACGGGCGTCAACATCCTCGGCAACCGGATCACCGGCAACGTGCCCTCGGGCGAGTCGCTGTTCAGCGGCGGAGTCGTCGTCGCCAAGGGCGACGGAGGCACGGCGCCGACTGACAACCGCGTCCGCGGAAACGTGATCCTCCGCAACCAGACCGACCTGGTCTGGGACGAGAGCGGAACGGGGAACGTCTTCCGGCGCAACCTGTGCCGGACGAGCACGCCCGCCGGGCTCTGCGGCTGACGCTCGATCACGCGGGAGGGGCCGGCAAGGGCCGGCCCCTCCGCGCTGTCGCAAATACACTGGGGGTATGCCCGAGCTTCGAGTCCGTCGCGACGATCTCGCTGCTTGTGAGCTGGTCGAAGGCGAATCGCCCGGCGACGAGCTCGCCGAGGGCGAAGCGCGCCTGCTGATTGAGCGTTTCGCGCTGAGCGCCAACAACGTCACCTACGCGGTCATGGGCGACCAGCTGGGCTACTGGCGGCTCTTCCCGGCGCCCGAGGGCTGGGGTCGCATTCCCGCCTGGGGCTACGCGCGCGCGATCGAATCGCGGTCACCCGCGCTGGAGGAGGGCCGGCGCGTGTTCGGCCTGGTCCCCATGGGGTCCTACGTGACGGTCCGCCCGGTCCCCCACCCGCTGGGGTTCGTCGATGGGGCACCGCACCGGGCCGACTTGGCGCGGATCTACAACCAGTACCTCTCGGTCACCGATGAGGGAGACGAGGCGGCGCTGATCATGCGGCCGTTGTTCGGCACGTCCGTGCTGCTCGACCTGGTGCTGAGCGAGGATGGGTTCAACGGCGCCCGCACCGTTGTGCTGACGAGCGCCTCGAGCAAGACCGCCTACGGCCTCGCGCACCTGTTGGGAGACCGGCCGGTGGAGACGATCGGGGTGACGTCAACCGGTCGGCGGGAGTGGGTCTCCGGCCTCGGGCTCTATGACGCCGTTCTGACCTACGACGAGCTGGGCGACCTCCGAGCGCCCGGCGGCGCGGTGCTCGTCGACTTCGCGGGCGACCGCCGGCTCGTGCGGGCGGTGCACGAGCAGCTGGGCGACGCCCTCAGGCGCTCCGTGCTCGTCGGTTTCACGCACTGGCAGGCAGAGGCCGACGAGACCCCGCTACCCGGGCCCGTCCCAGAGTTCTTCTTCGCCCCCACCGAGATGGCTCGTCGTGGACGCGAGCTGGGCGAGCGCTACGCCGAGGCCTGGCCGCGGTTCGCTCCCGTGGCCGAGCGGACGATGCGCATCGAGCGAATCGTCGACGGAGACCACCTGATGCTCGTCTACCGCAAGCTGCTCGAGGGCCGCGCCAACCCGGCAGTGGGGTACGTCGGCACGCTCGGCGCCTAGCGGCCGAGCAGCTCGCGCGCGCGTGCGACCACGTTGTCGACGGTGAAGCCGAGCTTCTCGTAGACCTCGGGGCCGGGCGCCGAGGCCCCGAAGCGCTCGAGCGAGAACGAGGCGTCGACCCACTGGCTCCATCCCATCGCCACCCCGACCTCGACCGACAGGCTCGGTACGCCGGCCGGGAGCACCGCCGAGCGGTAACCGTCGTCCTGGTCGGCGAAGAGCTCCCACGAGGGCATGGACACGACACGCGTCGGCGTGCCCGCGGCCTGGAGCGCCTCGCGCGCGGCGACGCACAGCGAGACCTCCGAGCCCGTCCCCACCAGCACGAGCTGCGGCTCGCCGCCCTCGGCCTCCTCGAGCACGTACGCGCCGCGCGGCACGCCCTCCTCGCCGCGCTCGCGGGCGGCCTCGAGCACCGGGAGGTTCTGGCGCGACAGAGCGAAGGCGACCGGGCCGCGCACGTCCTCGAGCGCCGTTCGCCATGCGTAAGCGGTCTCCCACGCGTCGCCCGGGCGCATGAAGGTCAGGCCGGGAATGGCCCGCAGCGCCGCGTAGTGCTCGACGGGCTGGTGGGTCGGGCCGTCCTCGCCCAGGCCGACCGAGTCGTGGGTGTACACCCACGCCACCTCCAGCCCCATGAGCGCCGAGAGGCGGATCGCCCCCCGCATGTAGTCGGCGAACTGCAGGAAGGTCGAGCCGTAGGGACGCACGATGCCGCCGTGGGCAGCCATCCCGTTGACCGCACCGCCCATCGCGTGCTCGCGCACGCCGAACTTGACGTTGCGCCCGTTCGGCGTGGCCCGGGCGAACAGCGGCGAGTCGGGAAACACGGTCTTCGTCGACTCGGTCAGGTCGGCCGCCCCGCCGATCATCGTCGGCGTGAGCGCGGCGAAGGCGGCCATCGCCTCGCCGCCGGCCACGCGGGTGGCCAGCGAGTCCTTGCCCCAGTCGATCGAGCGAAGCGCCTCGCCGACTCCGGGCAGCGGCTTGGGCGGGTCTGACCAGGCAGCGTCCCACTCGCCGGCGAGCTGCTCATGGGAGCTGCGCCACGCGTCGAAGCGCGCGCGCCACTCCGCGTGCGCCTTCCCGCCGCGCTCGACCTGGGAGAACTGCTCATAGACGCCCTCCGGCACCACGAAGTGCTCGTCGGGGTCCCAGCCGAGGATCTCCTTCGTCGCGCGGACCTCGTCCTCGCCCAGCGCCTTGCCGTGCGCATCGGAGGTCCCCTGCACGTGGGGCGCAGGCCAGCCGATGATCGTCCGCACGCGGATGAGCGTGGGGCGCTCCTCCTCGTCGATGCCGGCCTGGATCGCGGCGCCCAGCTCCTCGAGGTCGTTGACGTCGTCGACGGCGAGCGTGTGCCAGCCGTAGGCGTCGAAGCGCCGGTTGACGTCCTCTGAGAACGTCTGCTCGGTCGGCCCGTCGAGCTGGATCGAGTTGTCGTCGTAGAGGTAGACGAGCCGTCCCAGCCCGAGGTGCCCGGCCAGCGAGGCGGCCTCCGAGCCGATGCCCTCCTGGATGTCCCCGTCCGAGCAGATCGCGAACACGCGATGGTCCTGCACCTCGGCGCCGTAGTGGGCGCGCAGGAAGCGCTCGGCGATCGCCATCCCCACGCCGTTGGCGAAGCCCTGCCCGAGCGGACCGGTAGTCAGCTCGACCCCGGGAGTGACGTGCGTGCGATCGCGCTCGGGGTGGCCGGGGGTCAGCGACTCCCACTGACGAAAGCGCTTGAGCTCGTCGAGAGGGAGGTCGTAGCCCGAGAGGTGAAGGGCGGCGTAGAGGAGCATCGAGCCGTGCCCGGCCGAGAGCACGAAGCGGTCGCGGTCCGGCCACGAGGGATCCTTGGGGTCGTGGCGCATGACCCGCGTGAACAGCAGGAAGGCGGCCGGCGCCATCGCCATGGGCAGCCCGGGATGACCGGAGTTGGACTTCTGGATCGCGTCCATCGCCAGCGTCCGGATCGTGTCGATGCAGCGGCGGTCCATGTCGACCGCGGGAGGGGCAGACTCACGGGTGGTCATGGCGGCCATGCTACGGACTCACCGCGTAGAGCTGCCACTCGCCGGGCACGCCCCTGAGCGCGTGCTCGCCGCGGTCCTCGAACGTGAAGCCCGAGCCGATGACGAGGTCCTTGACGGTCCGCGAGACCAGGACTTCGCCGGTGCCGGCCAAGGCACCCACCCGCGCGCCGATGTGCACCGCCATCCCGCCGATGTCCTCGCCCATCAGCTCGCACTCGCCCGCGTGCAGGCCCGCGCGGACGTCGATGCGCAGGCGGCCCACGGCTTCGCGGATGGCGCACGCCGCGCGGATACCCCTGGCAGGCCCGTCGAAGGTGGCGAGGACGCCGTCGCCGAGGTTCTTGACCGGGCGCCCGTGATGGCGCTCGACCTCCTCGCGCACCAGGCGCTCGTGCTCCTCCAGCAGCGAGCGCCAGCGCCGGTCGCCGAGCGTGGCGGCGCGCTCGGTCGAGCTCACGATGTCCGTGAAGAGGACGGTGGCGAGGATCCGGTCGGGCGCGCGCGAGCCCGGCCCCCCGGTCAGGAACTCCTCGATCTCGTCGATCACGGCGTCCGTGTCGCCGACCGCCAGGAAGTGGTCGGCGCCGGGGAACTCGACGAGCTTGGCGTTCGGGATGAGGTCGACGAAGGGCTGGGCGATCGCCAGCGGAGCGATCACGTCATCGCGTCGATGCAGGATCAGCGTCGGCGCCGAGATCGCGGGGAGGGCAGCCCGCACGTCGAGGGCCTCGTAGGTCTCGAACAGCGCCCGCACCGCTCCGGGGCTGGCCGCGGCGCGCAGGAAGGCGGCCCACCAGTCCTTGAACCGCGGATCCTCCGCGACGCTCGGAGCGAAGGCGTGCAGGGCGACCGGGCCGCCCCAGCGCTCGGAGAACAGTTCGCCGGCGCGGCGCATGGTGCCCTCCTCCAAGCCCTGCGGGAAGTCCGGCGCCCGGATGAGGCGCACGTACGAACCCCACAGGACGAGCGCTCGGGTGCGCTCGGGGTGGGTGGCGGCGAACAGCGCGGCCTGGGCGCCACCCTCCGAGATGCCCATGATCACCGCCTGCTCAGACCCCGCCGCATCCATCACCGCCGCGATGTCGTCCACCACCTCCTCGAGCGAGTAGACCTCGCCGGTGCGATCCGAAAGGCCCTGCCCGCGCTTGTCGAACGTGATCACGCGGCTGAAGCCGGAGAGCCGCTGCAGCGGATAGCGGACGAGCGGATCCCAGATGGCCTCGACGTGCGAGACGAAGCCCGGCACGACGACGAGGTCGATGGGGCCCCGGCCGTCGATGCGGTAGGCCAGGCTCAGCTCGCCACTGCGCGCGTAGCGAACCTTGCCCGCCATGCGCCGAGTCTACGCGCGAGCGCGATGCGCGTCTCCGGGTAGGACCGATGGCGTGACGACGATCATCGACCGCGTCGACCGGCTGGTCGGACGAGGGCTCGCGGCGTCGGTCGCGAGCCACCACCGCCGCAGGCTGCGCCGCGTCGGCCAGCTCGAGCGACTGGAGCCGCCGGAGGACGGCTCCCTATGGGCGGCCGGGGACCCCGAGCCACGCGCGGGGTGCTCGCTGGACGTGTTGATCGACGGCGCCGCCGCGCTGCCGAGCATCGCTGGGGCGATCGCCGGCGCGCGCGATCACGTCCACCTCGCGGGCTGGCATATGACGCCGGGCTTCGGCTTGACCCGGACCGCGCAGGCCCGCACGCTGCGCGAGCTGCTCGGCGAGGTCGCGCAGCGCGTCGACGTGCGGGTGCTCCTGTGGGCAGGCGCGCCGCTGCCCGTCTTCGCTCCGCGCCGGTCCACGGTCCGCCGCGAGCGCGACGAGCTGGTGCGCGGCACCCGCATCCGCTGCGCCCTGGACTCGCGCGAGCGCCCGCTGCACTGCCACCACGAGAAGCTGGTCATCGTGGACGGCGACGTCGCCTTCGTCGGCGGCATCGACCTCACGTCGCTCGGCGGCGATCGCTACGACTCGAGCGATCACCCCGCGCGCGGCCGCCTCGGCTGGCACGACGCGGCGAGCCGCATGCGCGGGCCGGCGGTGGCCGACGTCGCGGGCCATTTCGCCGCCCGCTGGCGGGAGGTCGAGGGCGAGCCGCTTGAAGCCCCCGCTGCGCGGTCGCAGGCCCCGGCGGGTGCGACGACGGTGCAGGTGGTTCGCACCGTTCCCAACAACGTCTACGACTTCGTGCCGGCCGGCGACTTCCGGATCCTCGACTCCTACACGCGGGCGCTGCGCTCGGCGCGGTCGCTGATCTACCTGGAGAACCAGTTCCTGTGGTCGCCGGAGATCGTGCGCATCCTCGCCGCCAAGCTGCGCCGGCCGCCGCAGGACGGCTTCCGGCTGGTCGTCCTGCTTCCGGCCAAGCCCAACAACGGCGCCGACGACACCCGCGGACAGCTCGGCGTGCTCGCCGACGCCGACGACGGCAACGGCCGGTTCCTCGCCGCGACCGTGTACGCGCGGAGCGGGACGGTGACCGATCCGCTCTACATTCACGCGAAGATCGGCGTGGTGGACGACGCATGGCTGACGCTCGGCTCGGCCAACCTCAATGAGCACTCGCTGTTCAACGACTCCGAGATGAACGTCGTGACCTGCGACGCCGCGCTCGCCCGCGACACCCGCCTGCGACTGTGGGCCGAGCATCTCGAGCGCCCCGTCGAGGACGTAGCGGGCGATCCCGCGAAGGTCGTCGACGAGCTGTGGAGGCCGATCGCCGCCGAGCAGCTAGAGCGCCGGCGCCGCGGGGAGCCCGTCACGCACCGCCTGTGCGAGCTCTCCGGCGTCTCGCGCCATTCGATGGCGCTCCTCGGTCCGCTCCAGGGGTTCGTGGTCGACGGGTGAGCGCCTCAGCCGAGTGCTTCGAGATCAGCGCGGTCGATCGGCCGGCCCGCTGCGCGCTTCATGACCCGGAGGTTCTCGAGCGAGGACACCTGGACGACAGCGCCGAAGACGCTGGCTTCGATCGCGTCCGCTGCGAGGCGCCCGTAGGCGTGGTCGTGCTCGATTCCCGGCACCCACTGCATGACGTCGACGATCCCGTGGTCGGTCGTGACGCGGAAGTTGCCGCCCTCCGCGAGGCTCCCGGGGTCCGTCGGGTCGCCGGGCATCTCCTTCGCGTCGAAGTCCCCCGCCCCAAGCTGCTCGGCGTGGAGGTCGGTCAGGACCGCCGCCAGCCGAGCCAGGTTGTCGGGATCGGGGTCGGGACAGATGTCGAGGTCGCCTGTGAAGCGACGATGGCCGTGAGCGTTGACGGCCCACCCGCCGATGGTCACGTAGCGAACGCCGGCATCGTGTAGACGCCGGAACAATGCTTCGGGATTGAAGTCACTCACCGGCGAGCTTGGAAGGCGGCCCGGAACCTCTCGCCGGCGCGGACGAGCAGGACCGCCTCCTCGAGGTTGCGGCTGACGCCCTTTGCCGCGTTGCGCCGGACAGCGTCCTGCCGGGCGAGGAGGTCGCGCTCCCGTTCGCGATCGGGGTCTCTCGACCGAGTCGCCATGGGAGCGATTCTAGGCGCCCCAATGTGGTGGGCGTCTCGCCGGCTGCGCTTGCGCGCCCGCTCTGGGGTCGCGTAGGGTCGGAGCCCCACGGGCCGGCCGCGTCGCGTGCGCGCGGCGACCAGGAGAAAGGGAGCCGACGATGGCCGACGAACGCCAGCCGGAAGCCGTCAAGGGGAGGAGCAAGCGCGGGCGCAAGGCCGTTCCCGCGAGGGAGCCTCTCCCGAGCCCGAAGCCGCGCCGACCGCGGACGCCCAACTCTCGCAAGACAGCGCCGAAGGTGCCGACCGGCAAGCCCGTCCCGCTCGAGGAGCCTTCCCCGCCGAGCGGCGTGGAGCCGATGCCCAATGACCCGGAGGGCAGAGATCCGGTCGTCTTCACGACCTACACGCCGGGGCCCGACGACGGCTTCGCCGGCTTCGCGGTCTCGGACAACGTGCCGGACGGAACCGGCGCGGACTCCGAGATCGGCGTCGTGCTGCGGGCCTACAACACCTACCTCGACGTCTCCACCGACCGCGGGCAGACGTTCAAGCGCTATGACCCGCGCACGATCTTCACCACCCCGCTGGGAGCCGGGATCAGTGGCGATCAGGTGATTCTCCACATCCCTCGTATCGACCGCTTCGTGTGGTTCATGCAGCACGCGAAGTCGGTCTCGGGCGAGGGCGCCTTTCGCCTCGCGGTCGCAACGACGGGCGATGTCAAAAGCGACCCGACCACCGCGTGGACGAGCTTTGACTTCATCGCGGGCGACTTCGGCGACAGTACGCAGGACCTCGACTACCCCGACCTCGCCGCCAGCGCGGAGTTCCTCCACGTCGGCACCGACATCTTCGCCGCGCCGGCCTCGGCGGGCGCGAAGCCCAAGGCGGTCGGCCGCCTGGTCTTCCGCATCCCGCTCAGCGACCTCAAGACGGGAAGCATCGGCTTCACCTACACGAAGGTCACCGACGTCAACGGGTCGCTCAAGGCGAAGTTCGCCCAGGGCCCGAGCGCCGGAGCGCTGTGGTCGGGCCACAAGGACAACAGCACGCTGCGCCTCTGGGAGTGGGCGGACTCCACCTCCTCGGGGCCGAGCTCCCACGACGTCGGCGTGGCAACGTGGTCCAACGTCGCCACCGACCTCACCTCCATCGCGCCCGACGGCACCACCGACTGGCTCTCGAACCTCTCCACCTCGATCCGCAACAAGGTCATCGGGGCAGCGCGGAGCGGCAACGACGCATGGCTCGCCTGGACGGCGGGCAAGGGCGACGCCGGAGCGGGCGGGTTCTCGTTTCCTCACCCCCACGTCCGGGTGGCGCAGGTGGACACGACGAACTGGACGCTGAAGAGCGAGATGCAGGTGTGGAACCAGAACCACGCCTTCGCCTACCCAGTCCTGAACGCCAACGGCAGGGGCGAGATCGCGCTCGGGGTCGGGTTCGGGGGGCCCCCGATGAACCCCGACAGCGCGTTCGGGATCATCGGCGACTTCGTCGTGTGGTTCGTGGACGGCAGCGACCGGGCACTCATGCGCTGGGGCGACTATCTCGCGATCCGCCCTGACGCCCGCAACAAGGCGCTGTTCGCCGGCTTCGGCTACTTCACGATGAAGACGACCAAGCGCACCGTCGGCTACCTGTTCAACCCCTACTACGTCCGGTTCGGCCGCAAGTCGGTCTCGCCCTAGCCCCGGCAGACGAGCCCTCGAGGAGGCGCGCATGTACGAGCTGATCCCGATCCTGGCCGGCGTAGCCGCCGGAGCCGCCGCCATGCGCGTCCACGCGCGCGGCGCGCTCGCAGCGGTGGTAATGGCGGTGGCGGTGATCGCCGGCGTCGCGGCCGCCAGTCTCAGCGGCGAGATCGAGGAGTCCTGGGCGTTCGCGCTCTGGGACACGGCGCAGGCCGTCGCGGCGGGGGCGCTCACGCTGGTCGCGGCGACCGCCCTCGCGCGCCGGCGGGCCGACGCGGGCCAGCGGTGAGCATGGCAAGGAAGCCGCGGCTGGCGCAGGGCAAAAAGGCGCGACGAAGGAGGGAGGGGAGCCGGGCGGCGGGCGGCGGCGGCGAGACTGCAGTTGTGCCCGCCATAGGGGGCCCAATGTCAGTCTCGCGGCCGAAGGACCGGCGAGCATGCAGTTGAACCGAATTATTCGGTTCAACGTCGATCTCGCGACGCCGACCGCTGGGCGCCGGCGCCGGCCCCCTTCACTCCCTCGCCCGACGCCGTTGAGGCCTTCAGTCCGCGCTTGAGGACCTTGCCGCTCGAGGCCCCCCTTGCTCTTCGCAGGGCGAGGAGCCGGCGCGGGTGTAGCGCGCGAAAGGCGCGACGAAAGGAGGGAGGGGAGCCGGGCGACGGCGGCGAGACTGCAGTTGTGCCCGGTATAGGGGCCCAATGTCAGTCTCGCGGCGGTTAGTGCCCTAGCGGCGCCGCATGAGCCGGGCGAGCAGGCCGGGCGGGCGCGGCTCAGCCTCCTCCCGCAACGGCAGCCGCCCCGCGCGCCGGGCCTTGAAGACGCACTTCGCATGGGCGTGGCGCCGCCGTGAGGCGTCTCCCTCGGGAACCACGAGCAGGTGCTCGCTCAGCGCGGGCAGCAGTCCGCCGCACAGCGGGCAGCGATAGGTCGCGGGCTTGGTGTTGGCGGCGGGCCGCACGGCGTACCACCGAGCGCCACCGAAAGCCGCCATCAGCCGCCGAGCCACGGGCCGCGCCAGCCTCCGTAGCCGGCGGTGAGGCGGTCGGCCGCCTCGGGGCCCCAGGAGCCGGGTGCGTAGGCGTGGACGCCGGACGGGTGATCGAGCAGCGGTTGGAGGATCCGCCAGCACTCCTCGACGGTGTCCTGACGCGTGAAGTGCGTGCTGTCGCCGTCCATCGCGGCGAGGAGGAGCACCTCGTAGGGGGTCGCGCCCTCCCCTCCCTCCTGCGCGAACTCCATGTCGAGGTCGACCTCCTCGGGCGCGGGCGAGCCGGCACGCCGCGCGTCGAGCGCGATGCGAACCCCCGACGCGGGGTCGATCTTCACGGTGACCTGGCTGGGGGCAGGGCGCCGGTGGCCCGCGGGCAGGAAGCCCAGCCGCGGAGGCCGGCGGAACACCAGCCGAAGCTCGGTCTGCTTGGCCGGGAGGCGCTTGCCGGTGCGGATGAAGAACGGCACGCCGGCCCAGCGCCAGTTGTCGATCTCCACGCGCAGGGCGGCGTAGGTCTCGGTCGTCGAGTCGGCCGCGACCCCGTCGATCTCGCGATAGCCGTCGTACTGGCCGCGCACGTAGGCGCCGGGATGCGCGGCGGGCATCGCGCGAAAGACCGCCAGCTTCGCGTCCTTGATCGTCGCCGGGTCGCGCCCCGCCGGCGCCTCCATCGCCGCCATGGCGAGAACCTGCAGGAGATGGTTGACGACGACGTCGCGCAGCGCCCCGACCGGGTCGTAGAAATGACCGCGGTCCTCGACCCCCGTGCTCTCGGCCATCGTGATCTGCACGCACTCGACGTGATGGCGGTTCCACACCGGCTCGAGCATCACGTTGGCGAAGCGCAGGTACAGGATCTCGTCCAGGCCCATCTTCCCCAGGAAGTGGTCGATCCGGAAGAGCTGCGCCTCGTCGACGTAGGTGTGCAGCTCCTGCGCCAGCGCGCGCGCCGACGCAAGGTCGTGGCCGAACGGCTTCTCGACGACCACGCGTCCCTCACGGGGGAGCAACCCGCCCTCGGAGAGCCCCTTGATGACCAGCGCGAAGAGGCTCGGCGGGATCTCGAGATAGAAGACGGGTGTGCGCGCCGTCCCGAGCGCCTCCTTCACCCGCGCGAACGTGCCCGCGCCGGAGAAGTCGCCGCTCACGTAGGACAGCCGGGCCGCCAGCCGCTCGAACACCGCGCGATCCACCGTCTCCCCGGCCGCCTCGATCGCCTCGCGCGCGTGGTCGCGAAGCTGGTCGACGCTCCAATCGTCGATCGCCACGCCGACCACCGGGCAATCCAGCAACCCGCGACGCTCCAGGCGGTACAGCGACCGGAAAGTCATCTTGCGCGCCAGGTCCCCGGTGATCCCGAAGATCACCAGCGCGTCAGCCGCGTCGCCGCGCTCCCGGCGCTCGTCGCCCACCGCGATCAGGGATCCTTCCTCGGTGACATCGCTCGGGGATCATCGCAAGCCGGCCGGGGGCAGATAGGCGATGATCGACACGCGGGTCATCCACGCCCTGCACGTCGAGCGGCTGCGCAAGGCCGACATGGCCGCCGAGCTGGACGCGGTGGCCGGGGCGATCTACCAGACCTCCACCCTCGATGCGATCCTGGACGGCGCCTACGACGGCGACGTGACCATCGCCGAGCTGGCCGAGCGCGGCGACCTGGGCCTCGGCACGCTCGACGGCCTCGACGGCGAGATGATCGCCCTCGACGGCGAGTTCCACCAGGCGCGCGCCGACGGCTCCGTGCGTCGCGTTGGCCCCGACGAGCTCACCCCGTTCGCGGTGGTCACGCGCTTTCGGCCCGACACGCACGCGACCATCGACTCCCCCTGCGACTACGCGCAGCTGCTTGCGACGCTCGACACCCTGGTCCCCGACACCGCCCTCTGCTACGCCGTGCGCATCGACGGCCGCTTCGAGTCGGTGCGGGCGCGATCGGTGCCGCGCCAGCATCACCCCTACCCGCCGTTCGAAGAAGTGGTAGCGCAGCAGGTCGAGTTCGAGCTGGCGGCGCTCGAGGGCTCCATCGTCGGCTTCCGCTTCCCCGACTACGCGCAGGGGCTGAACGTCCCGGGCTACCACCTGCACGTCATCTCACAGGACCGTCGCACCGGCGGCCACGTGCTCGACTGCCGCGTCGCCGCGGCCGAGGTCCACGTCGACCACTCTTCCGACCTGCACATCGAGCTTCCGGCGGGAGTCAGCGTGGCCGACCCCGACACCTCGGCCGCCAAGCACGCCGCATCGCCGGCGCCGAGGGTGAGACCTGAGGGGCCGGCGACGGACGGCTCCGACGAGCCGCCCGTCGTCGAAGCGGGGCCTAGGTCGTCGCCATCTCCCGGACCTGGGTGAGCCGGATGCTGTTGCCCGACGGATCACGGAACGCCGAGTCGATCCCGTACGGGCGCTCCTCGGGCTCCTCGGTGAACTCCACACCGCGGCCCTTGAGCTCCTCGTAGGAGGCCTGGCAGTCGTCGGTCGTGAGGAAGACGGTGCCCGCGAAGCCCTTCGCCACCAGGCTGCGCGTCTGCTCGGCCGTATCGGCGTCCATGATCGGGGGGCCGGGGATGGCCATCAGCACGACGGAGACGTCGGGCTGGCCCGACGGCCCGACGGCGAGCCAGCGGAAGTCGCCCATCTCGGCCATCGTCACGTCGGCGCGAACCTCCATGCCGACCTTCTTCGTGTAGAAGTCGAGCGCCTCGTCCTGGTCATGCACCCACAGCTGTGCGTTGGCGATCTTGAACATCAGGTCCTCCTGGATCGAATGGAACGGTCGCCGGCCACGCTAGTCCCGGCCCGAGCCGTTGTCTTCTCGAAACGTGCGGCGTTGCGGGCGCGCGTACGCGCGCACGACGCAGGTCGGGATCAGCGCCTGCTGGGCCGCCGGCGGAAAGGCCGCGCGGTAGGCGGTCGGCGACATGCCGTAGGTGCGGGTGAAGCTGGTGGTGAACGAGCCGACGCTCTGCAGGCCTACGGAGAAGCAGATGTCGGCGACCGAGCGGTCCGTCGTACGCAGCAGGGCCGCGGCTCGCTCCAGGCGGCGGGTGAGGAGGTAGGAGTGCGGCGACTCGCCGAAGGCGCGGCGGAACTCGCGACTGAAGTGGGCGCGGGATAGGCCGGCGGCGCTGGCCAGGCCGGCGACGTCCAGCGGCTCGAAGTACCGCGCGTCGGCAAGGTCCTTCGCGCGCAGCAGGTGGCGAGCGGGCGGTGCGAAGGCCATGAAGGCCAGTATTGCCCCTCGCGCAATCCGGCGGCAGGCGTCCTGGCTCGCGCATCGTGCAGCGTATGATCGGAGTCGAGGACTTGACCATGACCCTGCTCGGATTCGCACTGCTGCTGTTGGGCGTCGCGCTGGTGGTTGCCGAGGCCCACGTGCCCGGCGGGGTTCTCGGTGTGACCGGCGGAGTGGCGCTGATCGCCGGTGCGAGCATCCTCATCGCCGCGCTGGGCGGCGGCGCGGCGCTGGCCGTGCCGGTGGGTGTCGGACTCGGCGTGGCGGCGGGCGGATGGGCGCTGCTGGTGACGCGCAAGGCGGCGGGCGTGCGCCGCGGGCGGATCCAGGCGGGCTCTGAGGGACTGTGCGGCCGGATCGGGGTGGTGCGCCGCTGGAGCGAGCCCTCGGGGCAGGTGTTCGTGGACGGGGCGCTGTGGCGGGCGCGCCACGACTGGGGCCAGACCGACCCGGACGACCTGCACGAGGGTGATTCGGTTGTGGTCGAGCGCGTGAGCGGCCTGACCCTGTGCGTGCGCCGTGCCGACGAGTGGGAGCTGATCGCGTGATCGTCGCGCTCGGCATCGCATTGCTCTGCCTGCTGGCGGTCGTGCTTGCGCTGGCGGGCGCGTCGGTGCGCGTGCTGCGTGAGTACGAGCGTGGCGTGGTCTTCCGGCTCGGCCGGGTGACGAGCCAGCGCGGCCCGGGGCTGATCTTCCTGCTTCCCGGGATCGACCGGATGGTGCGCGTGAGCCTTCGCACCGTCACGCTCGCGATCCCGCCGCAGGAGATCATCACCCGTGACAACGTGCCCGCGCGCGTCACCGCGGTCGCGTACTACCGGATCATCGATCCGACGAAGTCGGTGCTCGAGATCGAGATGGTCCTTTCCGCCACCTCGCAGATCGCCCAGACGACCCTGCGCTCGGTGCTCGGAAAGGCCGAGCTCGACTCCCTGCTTTCCGAGCGCGAGCGCCTGAACGACCACATTCAGCAGATCGTCGACGACCAGACCGAGCCGTGGGGCGTCAAGGTCACCACCGTCGAGATCAAGGACGTCGAGATCCCCGAGCGCATGCAGCACGCGATGGCCCGCCAGGCCGAGGCCGAGCGCGAGCGTCGCGCGAAGGTCATCAACGCCGAGGGCGAGTTCCAGGCCGCCGCGCGCCTCAACGACGCGGCCGACGTGATCAGCCGCAACCCGGTGACGATCCAGCTGCGCTACCTGCAGACGCTGATGGAGGTCAGCAACAACCAGAGCTCGACGATCGTCTTCCCTCTGCCGATCGACGTCCTGCAGCCGCTGGTGTCCGCCGCGGGCAATCGCGCCGGCACAGCCGACGGCCCTGAACGGGCGCGCCTCGACGAAGCGCTCACGGCAGCACGAGACGCGCTCGACGCCGCCGCGGGCGGTCCCGAGCGACTCGAGTCCGGCGTCCACCCGGTCCAGGCCACCAGTCCAGCTGAGCCGGCGGGGTAACGGCTGTGGGTCTGGTGGCGAGAAACTGTCGCGAGTGGTTCGGGCGTGGAGCGCGAAGCACGTTGTCGTCCTTCTCGCCTTAGCCGTGACCGGGATTGTCGCGAGTACCGCCACGGCGCAGGCCGACAGCGTCTCGCCGAACTGCATACCGACGCTGTCCACGCCGGTAACGATTCAGCTCAGCGGCATCACGTCCCAGCTCGACCTGCAGTGTTCTTCCTTCATCACTCCCTGGCACTCGCATTCCAGTCGCAGCCGCCCGTCCTATTTGGCCCGACCCTGAGCAACGAGTCGTTCAGCCCGGCCGGGTTCACGGCGACTGCGGTCTTCGACAATCCCATCTCGGGGCCGCCGACCGCGAGTGGCCTGGGCGAGGTTGTCGAGATCACCGTCGGGCCGGGGGTCGTTCAGGTCACGCCCATCGGACCGTTGATCGTCTCTCCGAATTGCCAGCCACCCCAGCACGCGACCTCGACCAGCGTGGGCTGTTCGCCGAGCACCGCCGTCGCCGGCCAATCGGCGACGTGCACCGCGACCGTCGCCGACACCGCCGGCAGCGGGGCCACCTCCCCGTCCGGGACGGTCAGCTTCACGACCGGCGGCTCGGGGTCCTTCGGCGCCGGCGCGCAATGCACGCCGGCCACCGCGACCGGCAACTCGGCGCGCTGCTCCGTGAGCTACACGCCCACCGCGACGACCGCCAATCCGACACGCACGGACACTGTCACCGCCGCGTATGGCGGCGACTCCGCCCACACCCTCAGCCAGGGAACGACACCGGTAGCGGTGATCTCCCCCAGCGCGCTGGCCAGAGGATCGTTCGTCATCGGCGATCAGAACGCGGCGGTCGGCACCGCGGTCACGTTCTGGGGAGCTCGGTGGTCGGCGCTGAACAGCTTGAGCGGGGGACGGGCCCCGGCGAGCTTCAAGGGGTTCGCCAGCCAGACGCCGAGCAATCCGTCGCGCTGCGGGGACGTGTGGACGAGCCGCGCGGGCGGCAGCGCGAAGCCGCCCGCCGGCGTGCCGCAGTACATGGAGGTGATCGCGTCCAGCCGGATCACCAAGCGAGGGTCCTCGATCTCCGGCAGCACCCGGCACGTGGTGGTCGTCAAGACCAACCCCGGCGACGCAGGAACGGGCACGGTCATCGCTCAAGCCTGCTGAGAAGCGCGATCGCTTAGGCCGGGTCAAGCACGAACACCGCGATCTGGCGGTTGGACGCGCGTCGCTCGTACTGCGACCAGCCGGGATAGATCTTCAGGCCCTGCTGCCAGATCCTCTGACGCTCCTCGCCCTGAGCCTCGCGGGCGCGGAACCGGCGTGGGGTCCCGTCGGCTGCGACCTCGCCCTCGGGATTGGCGCGCAGGTTGTGGTACCAGGCCGGGTGACGCGCCTGGCCGTAGTTGGAGGCGACAACCACGAGGCCGTCTGCGGTCGGGAAGCCGAGCACGGGCACGGTGCGCGGCCGGCCGCTGCGCGCGCCGGTCGTCGTCAGCATCACCAGGGGCAGTCCGGTCACCACGCTCGAGAACGTGTGCCGGCCGCCGGTCAGGCGGTAGACAGGCCGGTCGATGTGGTGCAGCACGCGCGCGAACAGCCACGATCCCGGCCCGCTCGCCGCGAAGCGGCGCAACCCCCTCTGCAGCGGGTTCGCCTGCGCATAGGCAAGGGGCTCGGCCATGGCTACCTCCAGGATCGTAGGGTCCCGCGCTCCTGGCGGAACATCTTGAGCGCGTGGACGCCGGCGGGGTGAGCCCGCAGCTCTCGGACCGTCGCGGCCATGGCGCTGGGAAGCTCGTCGGGTTGGGGCAGCGGCACCGAGTAGCCGGGTGGCATGAGCACCGGCGCCGCGAGGGCAGCGAAGGTGAGATCGGCCGCGGTGAAGCGCTCGCCGACGAGATAGGGCCGTCCGTCGCGCAGGCGCGCGGCGACGTCGTCGAACACCGCCCGGACCTCCCGCTCGGATGCCGCCGCAGTCGCGGGTGACACGTCGAGGTAGCGGTCGATCACGGAGGTGATCGCGCGAAGCGCGATGGGCATCATCCGGCGCTCCCAACCGGGCACACCGGTGGGTGCGTAGGCCAGCGCGAGCTGACGCTGCCCGCGCATGGCGTCGTACATCCATCGCCTGCCCTCCGGCCCCAGACGCGCGTCGAACCCCCGCGCCAGCGCGCGCGTCTCGGCGGCCAGCGACGGATCCTCGGGGTAGAGGCGTCGATCCGGCGGGGCGCGACCGTCGGCGTAATCGAGAATGTCCGCGGAATCAGGGAGCACGCGGTCGCCGCAGACCAGCACGGGTACGGTCCGCCGCCCTCCCGCGCGGCGCACGGCGATCCAATGGATGATCTGGAGGTGCGCCTCCTCGCGGTACGGGATGCCGGCGCGATCGAGCGCCCACCGCGCCTTCTCGCAGTAGTGGCTGATCGGGATCGTGACGAGGACGCACGGCGAGCCGTTCGGTGCCATCGGAAGGGATCATCGCGCGTCGGCGGTGGGTCTCGCGTTTGGCCTCCCTCGCGGCGCGGGTACGCGGCAGGCGATCGTGAGTGACGTCAGCGGCAAGGTCGTCGTCATCACCGGGGCGTCGGCGGGCGTCGGGCGGGCGACCGCGCGGCTCTTCGGCGCCCGCGGCGCCAGGGTCGCCGCGCTCTCCCGCGAGAACCCCGGGCTCGACGCCGTCGTGCAGGAGATCGAGGCGCACGGCGGGCGGGCGCTGGCGATCCCGACCGACGTCGCCGACCCCGAGCAGGTGGAGGCGGCGGCCGACCGGGTGGAAGCGGAGCTCGGCCCCATCGACGTCTGGGTGAACGACGCGATGGCGTCGATCTTCGCCCGGGTCTGGGACATCGAGCCCGAGGAGTTTCACCGCGCGACCCAGGTCACGTACCTCGGCGCGGTTCACGGCACGATGGCGGCGCTGAGGCGGATGCGCCGGCGCGATCGCGGCGTGATCGTCAATGTGGGCTCCGCGCTGGCCTACCGCGCCATCCCGCTCCAGTCGGCGTACTGTGGCTCCAAGCTCGCGCTGCGCGGCTTCACCGACTCACTGCGCTGCGAGCTGATGAACGACGGCTCCAACGTGCGGGTGACGATGGTCCACCTGCCGGGGCTGAACACGCCGCAGTTCACGTGGGTCCGCGTTCGCGGGCTGCCGAACGTGCCCCGGCCGGTCGCGCCGGTCTACCAGCCGGAGATCTGCGCGGAGGCGATCGTCTGGGCGGCCACGCACAAGCGCCGCGAGACGTGGGTCGCCGCCTCGACCGTCGCGACGATCCTCGGCAACATGGTCGCTCCGAGCGTCGCTGACTGGTACCTCGCCCGGACGAACGTCAAGGGCCAGCAGAGCGACACCCCGCTCCCCCCGGACCACCGCGACTACCTGTTCGACCCGGTCGGCGAGGATCGCGGCGCGCACGGCCCGTACGGCGCCGAGGCGAAGGACGTCTCCTGGCAGTGGCGCGCGAGCAAGCACCGGCGTGCGCTGCTCGGGGCAGCCGGGGCGGTCACGGCCGGTGCGATGGCCGCCGGGCTGCGCCGCCGGTGACCGAGCTCGCCTGGTGGCAGAGCGGCGCGGTCTACCAGATCTATCCGCGCTCGTTCGCCGACACCGACGGCGACGGGATCGGCGACCTGCGCGGGGTCCTCTCCAAGCTCGACCACCTCGTCGACCTCGGCGTCGAGGCGCTGTGGCTCTCGCCGTTCTACCCCTCGCCGATGGCCGACTTCGGCTATGACGTCGCCGACTACTGCGCCGTCGACCCGCGCTTCGGCACGCTCGAGGACTTCGACGCGCTGGTGAGCGCCGCCCATGCGCGCGGCCTGCGGGTGATCGTCGATTGGGTGCCCAACCACACCTCCGATCAGCACCCGTGGTTCAACGACCCCACGCGCCGGCACTGGTACGTCTGGCGCGACCAGCCCAACGGGTGGCAGGCGCAGTTTCGCCGCGGCGGCCCGGCGTGGTCATTCGACCCGGCGCAGGGACAGTGGTGGCTGCACTCCTTCCTCCCCCAGCAGCCCGACCTCGACTGGGACGAGCCCGAGGTCGAGGCCGCGATGCACGAGGTCCTTCGGTTCTGGCTGGACCGAGGGGTCGATGGCTTTCGCATCGACGTCGTCTACCGGATCGCCAAGGACCCGGCGCTGGGGGAGAACGAGCCGGGTCGCCGGCACGACCAGGATTGGCCGGCCATCCACCCGCGGCTGCGGCGCATCCGCAGGGTGCTCGAGGAGTTCGGCCCCGACCGGATGGCCGTTGGGGAGCTTTACCTGCCGACCCAGGCCGACCTCGTGCCCTACATCAACTCAGGCGACGAGCTGCACCTCGTCCACAACTTCCACTTCCTCGAGCTGCCGTGGTCCGCGCCGGCCTTCCGCGCGACGATCGAGGAGTTCGAGGCGCTGCTCGAGCCCGGCGCGTGGCCGGCGTGGTGCCTGAACAACCACGACCACTCGCGCGTGGTGACCCGCTACGGCCCGACCCGGGCTCGAGTCGCGGCGCTCGTGCTCCTCACCCTGCGCGGCACGCCGTTCCTCTTCCAGGGCGAGGAGCTCGGCCTTGCGGATGTGCCCATCGCGCCCGAGGCCGTCGTCGACGTCGACGGCCGCGACCCCGAGCGCGCTCCGCTTCCGTGGGAGCCCGGCCGCAACGCGGGCTTCACCGCCGGTACACCGTGGCTGCCGCTCACACCGGACGCCGAGCGCGTCAACGCGGCGACGCAGGCCGCCGACCCGCACTCGATGCTCAGCCTCTACCGTGCGCTGCTGGCCCTCCGGCGCGCCGAGCCCGACCTGCAGCGAAGCAACCAGCGCTTCCTCGACGCGGGCCATCCCGACGTGCTCGCCTACGCGCGCGGCGAGCGCTTGCAGATCCTCGCCAACTTCGCTCCCCACCCCGTCGGGGTCCCCGCACCCGACGGAGCCCGCGTCGTTCTCGCCACGGGCCGCGACCGCGAGCCTGGGCCGTTCCGCGGGCCGCTGCGCGGCGACGAGGGCGTCGTGCTCGCCACCGCCTCCAGCTAGCCGAGCGCGCGGTCTCCCTCGCGACGGACGCGCAGCCACAGATAGCCGTAGGCCCCCAGGGCCACCTCGAGCGTGCCGCCGTCATCGACCTCGTGCTCGCGCTGCTCGAGCAGGTCGTCGACCGCTAGCGCGTCAGAGCCCAGCTCCAGTACCGCCTTGGCGCGCTTGCGCCCCAGGTTGTGCACGGCGACCACGGTGCTGCCCTGCCAGTCGCAACGGTGCGCGAAGAGCGCCGGCTCGGAGGTCTCGATCAGCGTGCTCGTGCCCCAGCCGAACTCGGGGGTCTCCTTGCGGCGGCGGATCAACCGCTCCATCCAGTTGAGCTGGGAGTCGGAGTCGCGGCGCTGGGCCGCGACGTTGACCCGCTCGGGGCCGTAGTCGCCGTCGGTCAACGGCCGCACGAGCGCCTTGGCATCGGCGGTCGAGAAGCCGCCGTTGCGCTCGCCCGACCACTGCATCGGCACGCGGACCGCGTAGCGATCGTCGATCTCCAGGTTCTCGCCCATGCCGATCTCGTCGCCGTAGAGGATCACGGGCGTCCCGGCGAGGCTTAGCATCAGGCTCCAGGCCATGCGCAGGCGGTCGCGGTCACCCCCGAGCATCGGCGCGACCCGGCGGCGCAGGCCGTGACCGTAGAGCTGCATCTCCTCGTCGGGGCCGAAGGCCGCGAAGACCTCCTCGCGCTGAGGGCCGGTGAGCTTGTCGAGCGTGAGCTCGTCGTGGTTGCGCAGGAAGGTCGCCCAGGCGTTGTCGGGCGGCACGACCGGCAGCGCCCGGATCACGTTCTCCAGCGGCTCCGCGTGCTCGCGCGCAAGGCTGAGCCACAGCTGCTGGTTGAGCAGGAAGGCGAACTGCATCTGCAGCTCGTCGCCGTGCTCGCCGCCGAAGTACTGGCCTAGGTCCTTCATCTCGGCGTTGACCTCGCCGAGCAACAGCGCGTCGCCGCGGCGGCGATTCGTGAAGGAGCGCAGGTGGCGCAGCCAGTCCTGCGGCCTCTCGTCCATGTGCTCGGTCAGCCCGGCGGTCTCCAGGAGGAAGGGAACGGCGTCCATGCGGAAGCCCGACACACCCAGCGCCAACCAGAAGCCGGCGATCTTCGCGACCTCGTCGCGGACCGCGGGGTTCGCGACGTTGAGGTCGGGCTGGAAGCGATAGAAGCGGTGCAGGTAGTACTGCCCCGCCTCCTTGTCGCGGGTCCAGTTGCTCTTCTCCTTGTCGGGGAAGGCCAGGCCCTTGGGCTCGTCGGAGGGCTCGTCGCGCCATACGTAGAAGTCGCGCAGCGGCGAGTCGGGGTCGGCCCGGGCGGCGAGGAACCACGGGTGCTGGTCGGAGGTGTGGTTGACGACCAGGTCCGCGACGATCCGCAGGCCCCGGTCGGTGGCGGTGCGCACGAGCTCGACGAAGTCCCCAATGTCGCCGAGCCGCGGATCGACGCCGTAGAAGTCGCTGATGTCATAGCCGTCGTCGCGGTTGGGCGTCGGGTAGAAGGGCAGCAGCCACAGGCACGTGACGCCGAGCCCGGCGAGGTAGTCGATCCGGCTGATCAGCCCGTTGACGTCGCCGACGCCATCGCCGTCGGAGTCGAGGTAGGTCTCGATGTCCAGGCAGTAGACGACCGCGTTCTTCCACCACAGGTCGCTGGTCTGGTCGAGACGCACCGGGAGTGCACCATAAGCTCAAACTTCCCCGATGACCACTACCCGGCCGCTTCCGCCTGTCGAGGGCGTCTCGCACCGCTTCGTCGACGTGCGCGGCGTCCGCCTGCATGTCGCCGAGGCGGGTCCTCCGGGCGCGCCGCCCGCCGTCCTGCTGCACGGCTGGCCACAGCACTGGTACGAGTGGCGAAAGCTCATCCCGCCGCTTTCGCAGGAATACCGGGTGCTCTGCCCCGACCTGCGCGGCTTCGGCTGGTCGCAGGCACCCGCGCGGGGCTACGGCAAGGAACAGCTGGCGCGCGACGTCCTGGCCCTCTTCGACGAGCTGGGTCTCGAGCAGGTGCGCCTCGCCGGTCACGACTGGGGTGGGTGGGTCGGCTTCCTGGTCTGCCTGTTCGCGCCCGAGCGGGTGCACTCGTACGTCGCGTGCAACATCGCCCACCCCTTCGCGACCGCGAGCCCGCGGGCGAGCGCGGCGATGTGGCGCCTCTGGTACCAGTGGGCCATCGCCGCACCGGGACTCGGCGCGCGCGCGGTGGATTCCCTGGCCACCCGCGACGGCGCCATGCGCCGCTGGCTCGGCGCCGGCCCTCCGGCCTGGAACGACGCCGAGACCGGCATCTTCCTCGACCAGTTCGCCGAGCCCGACCGCGTGCGAGCCTCCGTCCAGCTCTACCGCAGCTTCCAGACCCGCGATCTGCCGGCGATGGCCTTTGGTCGCTACCGCCGCCTCGCACCGCTGCGCCCGCCGGTGCTGATGCTCTACGGGACCGGAGACCACATCATCCGAGACGTCCACATCGAGGGCCTCGAGCGCTTTGCCCCGCACGCGTCGCTCGAGCGCGTGGACTCGGGTCACTTCATCGTCGACGAGCGGCCCGATCTGGTCCTCGATCGCGCGCGGGCGCACTTCGCGCGGGAGTGAGGCGCCCGAGCCGCGTCCCGCGCAGGATCCGGGAGCCTGGCAGCCGGACGTAGCGTTCGCCGGTCGAGCGCTCGCTGGCCGCGACGATCCGCTCGAGGACCGCGGCCTGAATGAGGCCGACCAGCACACAGCCGAGCGTCACGCGCAGCGACGCGTCCCATGCGCCGAGCAGGGCGAACGGCGTGGCGAGCACGGCCACGATGCAGGGAAGCTGCCACAGCGGAGTCGGCTCGCCTGACAGCCTCTCCCCCGGCGCCGGTACGGTCGCCGCGCCGATGGCGCGGCGCACGCTGCGCGGGCCCAGCCAGGCGAGCAGCACCGCCACCACCCCGAGCTGCACGGCGGTGCTCACCGGGTTGGCGGTCGCGTCGTCGGGCACGAAGGCAAGCAGCGCGGCCGTACCCGCGGCGCCCGAGAGGGCCAGGGTCGCTCCCTCGACCCTCAGGCGGCGGCGGTAGGTGGGCATCATGTGGGGGGTTTGGGTAGGTTCGTGCAGCCTGGGCTGCAGGGCGCCATAACGACCGACGCGGCGCAGGACACGTCCAGCGTGCCACGTATTCGGGGGTGTGCACACTCCCGAAGATCCCCCCTCACGTCGCCGGGCCTGGAGCCTGGCGACGCTCGCGGCCGCATCCGTCGCTCTCTCCGGCGCCTCGCCCGCCTCTGCGGAGGTGCCCCACACCGTTGTGGCCGGCGACACGCTGTGGTCCATAGCCGCCGCGAACAACCTCACCACGCACTCGCTCGCCGTCTACAACGGGCTGAGTGAGAACGCCGACGTCGCCCTCGGTACCACGGTCAACGTTCCCACCGTCGACGAGGCGTCCGCGGCGCTGAACGGCGGCGGTGGGCAGGCGAGCTCCTCTAACGGCCCGAGCTCGAGCTCGAGCTCGAGCTCGGGCGACGGGGGCTCCTACGTGGTCCAGGGCGGCGACACGCTCTCACAGATCGCAGAGCGTGCCGGCATCTCCACGGGCGACCTCGCGGCGACGAACGGTGTCGATCCGAACGGCGTGCTGCTCGCCGGGACGGCGCTCCAGCTCTCGGGCGGGGGCGGCAGCGGCGACAGCTCGTCGAGCGGTTCAAGCGACTCCGCCGGCTCCGGCGGCGCGTCCTCCTCATCCTCCTCCGATCTCCAGGCCACCAGCGAGCAGGTCTCCTCCGACGAGATCATCCAGCTCGCCGAGGAGCACGGGGTCCCGGGGTCACTCGCCGCGGCGATCGCCTGGCAGGAGAGCGGCTTTGACAATTCGGTGATCTCGAGCGCGGGCGCGCGCGGAGTGATGCAGATCATCCCGGACACGTGGGACTTCGTTCAGAACGGCCTCGCCTCCGGCTCGCTGAGCCCCAGCTCGGCTCGGGACAACGTCCACGCCGGGGTCATGTTCCTCGCCTATCTCCTTGACCAGACCGGCGGCGATCCCGAGCTCACGGCGGCGGCCTACTACCAGGGCCTCGCGTCCGTGGAGAGCCAGGGCATGCTGCCCGAGACCCAGCGCTACGTCGCCAACGTGACGGCCCTTCGCTCGCGCTTCGGCGGGCCGTAGCGACCGGCGAGGCAGCGCATCCCGGGGGCGCGAGATACCGTCCCCACCGTGACGCCTCTGGACCCTGAGGAAGCTGCGGCGACCGGCGCCCCGGTCGCGGCCGAGATATCCGCCGACACGCGCCTGGGTCCCGTCCACCTGACGGTCGCCGACCTCGACCGCTCGGTCGACTACTACCGGTCGGTCCTCGGGCTCGAGGTCAGCGACCGCGGGGGCGGGCAGGCCCGCCTTGCCCCGGGCGGCGGCGGCGACGTCCTGATTCTCATCGAGGAGCCCGGCGCGCGGCCCGCGCACGGCTACTCGGGCCTCTACCACTTCGCGCTCCTGGTACCCGAGCGGGTCGACCTTGCCCGCTGGCTGGCACACGTCGCGCGCGAGCGCTTCCCGCTCACCGGGCTGTCCGATCACTTCGTCAGCGAGGCGATCTACCTCAGCGATCCAGACGCCCACGGCATCGAGATCTACTGGGACCGCCCGCGCGAGGTGTGGGAGGGGCAGGTAGACCGGCGGATGACCACGCTGCCCCTCGACACCACCGGCCTGCTCGACGAGCTGCGCGAGCCCGCCAACGAGCCCTTCGAGGGCCTCCCCGCTGGAACGGTGATGGGCCACGTCCACCTCCGTGTGGCCGACGTCAGCCCGACCATCGCCTTCTACCGCGACGTGCTCGGTCTGGGGCTGATGGCCTCGCTCGGCCACCACGCTGCCTTCCTGGGCGCCGGCGGCTACCACCACCACGTCGGCGCGAACACCTGGGAGAGTGCGAGGGCTCCCCAGGCTCCGCCGGGCTTCGCGACGCTCCGGCAGGCGACGATCGTGCTGCCCGACGAGTCCGAGCGCGACCGTCTGGTCGCCGAGGTCGCTCGCTCCGGCCAGGAGCCCGAGCCGCACGACGGCGCCGGCATTCTCGTCCGCGATCCTGCGGGCAACCCCATCGCGCTGGAGGCCGCGGGCAGCCGCTGAACGCCACGCTGCGCGAGTATCGTCCGCTCTCCGATGTCAGCCGAGAACGTGGAGATCATCAGGCGCGGTTTCGAGGCCTTCACGGACGAGGGCGTCGAGGGTCTCGCCCCTATGGTCGACCCGGACATGGAGGCGATCGCGCCGCCCGAGCTGTCCACCGAGCCCGCCGTCTACCGGGGCATGGACGGGATCAGGCGCTGGTTCGCGGGCTTCGAGGGGTCGATGCAGGACGTGCACTTCGAAGCCGACCAGTTCGTCGCTGCCGGGGACAAGGTGCTCGTCGCGGCGCGCCTCGTGGCGCGCGGCGCAGGGAGCGGCCTGCACGTCGAGCAGCCGCTGGCCCAGCTCTGGACGATGCGAGACGGCAAGGCGATCAGGCTCAACAACTACGCGGACATGAAGAGCGCCCGCGAGGCCGCCGGGCTGGCGCCCGACTCGGCGGCGGCGTCCTGAGATCGACGCGTGGGACCGGACCACGGAGACGGGGAGGCGATCACGCCGGACGGGCTGCGGGCCCTCGAGGCCGAGCTCGCCGAGCTCGAGACTTCCGGGCGCGCCCAGATGGCCGCGCGCATCAACGCCGCGCGCGACCTCGGTGACCTCAAGGAGAACGCCGACTACCACATCGCCAAGGACGACCAGGCGCATCTGGAGACGAAGATCAAGCGCATGCGCGAGCGGCTGCGCAACGCGGTCGTCGTCGAGGCCGACGCCGGCGGGGCGGTGTTCGCGTTCGGCCGTACCGCCGAGGTGCTGGACGAGTCCAGCGGCCGCGTGCATTCGTGGACGATCGTAGGTGCGACCGAGGCCGACCTCGCCCGCGGCCGGCTGTCCGCCGAGTCACCGGTTGCCCGCGCGCTGCTGGGAAGCGCGCCCGGCGACGTGGTCAAGGTCGACACGCCGGGTGGCGCCCGCAGCTACCGCGTGCAGAGGCTGGTCGGCTAGTCGACCGGCGCCGCTGCGGCCAGCCCGAAGGGGCTGCCCTCGGAGTCGCGGCACACGGCGAACGCGCTGCCGGGGTGCACGATGCTTCCACCGAGCGTCTCGACCTGGGCCAGAGCGGCGGGGAGGTCGCCGACCTGGAAGTACGGGAGCGAGAACGAGTCGCCAGGACCGCGGCCTCGCTCGTGCACGCCGATCGCCGGTCCGCGCTGTCGCGTCTGCCAGCCCTCGCCCTCGCCCTCGCGGCGCGGCTCGAGCGCGACATCGAGCAGGCCTGACCAGAAGCGCCGGGCGCGTCCCGGGTCGTCGGCCGGGAACTCGACCAGGTTCAGCGACGTGGCGTCCGTCACTTCGCGGAGCCGTCGCCGGCCATGAACTCGTCGAGGCCGGCCCGAGCGCGGCGCCGGACGCTCTTCTGGATCAACGGCGTCCAGCCGAGCAAGAGGCCGGGCGGCCCGAGCGCCTGGCGGGCCCAGCGGGGAAAGCTGAACGTGTCGCGATGCTCGGCGATCAGCCCGTCCCGGAACCGGAAGGTCGCGCGGACGTCGTTGTCGACATGTCTTCCGGTCTGGGTGAACGTGTAGCTCGCCAGCCAGTGTGCGGAGCCGCTCTCCTCGCCGCCCTCGTGCTCGGCCAGCGTGACCTCGAGGTCGTCGGCGCGTCCGGTGAGCATGCGCCACATCGCCCCCGGCTCCTCGTCCTCCAGGTCGGTGAACACCGGGTCGGAGAACGTCGCGCCGGGCGCATAGGACGCGGCCATCGCGTCCCCGTCGTGACGAGCGAACGCCGCGTAGAAGCGCTCGATCAGCTCGGCGTTGGGGTGGGCCATGGGCGCACGTTAGTGGAGCGGGGGTCACATGTCGCCCCCGATCCACTCCCGTGCGCGTCGGGCGTGCGGTGTCACGACCGCCGCCGCTTCCTGTAGGCCCTCCTTCCCGCCTCGCGGAGACGACCGACCGCTGCGGTGACCTGCTGCGCGGGTGGCGGCCCCGCGGTGGAGGGCGCCGGCCGATCGGGAACCCGCGGGCTCGGGGACGGCGAGGCCGAGTGACCCCCGTTGGACTGCGCCGGCGCGGTCTCGCGCACCGGTGCCGGCTGCGTGGCGGCGGCAGGGGCCCACGGTGCCGGCTCCGCGCGCGGCCGCTCGACGCGCGCCGCCGCCGGCTGCTCCACATCCGCCCCCGGCGCATCCCACACCCACGGCCCTGCCGACGGCAACGCCTCCACCTCACGCCGCTCGGATCCGGCCGCCGGCACCGCCAACGGCGACCTTCCCGCCGGCTTCGTCTCGCGCTCCCGGGCGCCGGTCGGCGGCGCCTCCCACTCCCAACGCTCGATGGCCGGGCCCCAGGTGGCCTCCAGCGCGTCCGGCCGCGGTGTCGCACTGCCCGAGACCTTTAGGGGCGGCGCTTCTTTCGCGGGGGGCATTCGCCCGGCCCTGCGGAGCAGGGCGATGGTGACGATGACCGCCAGCACTGCGATGAGCGCCAGCAGATACAGCCAGCTCGATCCCGAGCCTGAGTCGCCCTTGTCACTGCTCGTGCTGCTGCTGCGCTGTGCGCTGATGCGTCGCGGCCGTGCCAGCGCGGGATGCTCTGGCGCGGCTTGCGGCGCGGGCGTCGTTTGGGGCGCCGGCTTGCCCTTCGAGCGCCTCGCGATTCGCTTCGCGAGCGTCTTGGCCGTGGCCTTGTCCACTCTCCCGTCGGGGGTGAGCTTCGCGCGGCGCTGGAAGCGGGTGACCGCCGCCTGGGTTCGTGGACCGAAGCGCCCGTCGATCGGGCCCGGAGCAACCCCGACCCGGCGCAGCAGGCGCTGGAGCGCTCGCACTCGCCTCGAACCCTGGGGCTCGCCGAGGCCCGCACCTGGCGCGACCACCGTCCCCGGCCTGTCCAGCGCGGCGGCGGTCAGCGGCCCGACGACCCCGTCGGCCGCGAGACCCTGGCGGCGTTGGAAGCGACGCACGGCCGCCTCCGTCGCTGGACCGACCAGCCCGTCGATTCGGCCCGGCCGGGCACCCGCGCGGTGCAGCTGTCGCTGCAGCGAGCGCACATCCAGAGCGACGGCGGGCGCACCGAGACGCGGGCCACTCAGGTATTGGCCGAGGTCGACTTTGGCATGGGCCGGCACGGCGACCAGCAGGAGCATCCCGAGGAGGCCTCCGAGAGCTCCGCAAGCGAGTGCTACGTGACGTGTCCTTCGCATGGTTCATCCCTTCTCGAGTGGTCCGCCGCCGGGCACCGAAACGGCACGCGGCAGCACGGCTGGTCCCTTTCGGGGGACCTAGCCGGGGCGCTCGAGAAGTGAGACGAAGGCCGGCGGCCGCCAGGGAGCGGGGCCGACGGGGAGGCGTTCGACGAACAGGGCCAGGAGGCCCCCGAACACCGCGAGAAGGGCGAGCAGGCTGAGGGAGAAGCCGCCGGCCGACGAGCTTCCGCCGGCGCCCGGAGAGTGGGGGGCGTGGGGCGGAGCGGTCGGGGCGGGCGGGAGCGGAGGCTTCGGTGAGTCGCCGCGACCACCGGTCTTCCCCGGCGAGGCGGTGGCGCCGGAGACGGTCGGCGCCCTCCACCCGGTCCCAAAGGCGACGGGGGCGCCCGAGGCCGGGAAGGGGAGCGAGAGACGCGTCCGTGCCGGGCCGGACCAGCCCGACGCAAGTGGCCACCCGACCGACCTGCGCCCCGCGCCCGGCAGCGTCGTGATGGCGCCCTTCTGTGCCGGGCCACGCGGGTATGCCGCGGGCGGCAGGATCGACCGATCCTCACCGGCGCCCGCGATGGGTCCAGGCGGGTTAGCGGGTGGAGTCGTCAGCCCGCCGATCGGGCCCTGCGTCGTACCGGTCGCCGGCACCGGCGCAGAAGTCATCGGGCTGGCCGGGCCGCCCGGGGCGACCGGCGGCGCGCTGTCAACCGGCGGCGCGTTGTCAGCCGGCAGCGCACTGTCAACCGGCGGCGCACTGTCAACCGGCGGTACATCAACCACCACCGGCGGCACATCAACCACCGGCGGCACATCAACCACCACCGGCGGCACGTCAACCACCACCGGCGGCACCTCGACCACCGGCGGCACCTCGACGACCGGCGGCACGTCAACCACCGGCGGCACCTCGACCACCGGCGGCACATCAACCACCACCGGCGGCACATCAACCACCACCGGCGGCACATCAACCACCGGCGGCACCTCGTCCACCACCGGCGGCACCGTCTCGGCGACCGGCGCATCGGTTGTGTCGGGGACGGCCTCGTTCGTCACGCTCGGGACAGCGGGGCCGGCGTCGGTCGGATCCGTCGTCGCGCCGACGGCGTCGGGCACGTCCTGCGTCGGGGTGCCGCCGCCGGCGTCGGTGGTGTCGCTCGAAGCTTGGTCGGTCGCGCCGGAGATGGTCTTGGTCGTCGTGTCCGTGGCGGCCGCGACCTCGTCCGTCGCGCCCCCGTCCGTCTCGGTCGCCTGGTGCGTCGCGCCGGTGACCGTGTCCGTCGTTGCGCTGACGGTGTCCGCCGGGGTACCGGTCGTTTCATCCGTCGAACTCGCCGCCGAGTTCGAGGCGTCCTGCGTGCCGCTCGGCGCGCTGTCGGTCGTCTGCTGCGTCGCGGCCGGGGCCGGCGTTTCCGTCGGGGCCGCCGCGGTCGAGCTCGTGTCAGTCGCGGCGCTCGTCGCCGTGTCCGTCGCCGCAGTGACGGTGCCGGCGGTCGAGTCCGTGGCATCGGTGACGGTCGAGGCGGGAGCGGTGACAGCGCTCGTCGATGCGGTGTCCGGGGCGCCCGTCGCCGCCAAGGCAGCCGGGCTGACGAGCGCGAGCACGATCAGCAGCAGACCGGCAAAGCCGGTGAGGCGAGCGAATAGCCATCGCGCGACTGGCGCGCTGCTGAGCGTTTCGTGCGTCACTTCTGGTCCCTGCCTTGCCCGTTGACCTACGTACCCACAGGGGAATCTACCTTAAGTCGCTTCCAAGCTCGCAATACGGACTGGAGCTCGGCGGGCCGGCCCTGCTACTCATGCCGAGCGATGGCATCCAGAAGCCAGCCCCGCGAGCAACCGGCGAGCGTTGGGTCAGACCCGCTGGACCGCCTCCGGACGTGGCTCGACGAGGCTCGGGCCGGCGGTGTGCGGATGCCTGAAGCAGCGACACTGGCCACCGCGACCCGCGACGGAGCACCGGGCGCCCGGACGGTCAGCATCAAACGGGTCGACCAGGACGGGCTCGCCTTCGGGACCACGCTCGACGGCCGGAAGGCCGCCGAGCTCGCGACAAACCCCCGCGCCGCCCTCACGTTCTGGTGGGAGGCACTCGGTCGCCAGGTGCGGGTGGAGGGTCGCGTCGTGCAGGCCGCGCGCGAGGAGGCGGAGCTCCTCTGGTCCGAGAGGGGCCGCTCCAATCGCCTGGCGACGCTGGTGTCCCGTCAGGGCGAAGTGCTCGCGGACCGGCGTGAGCTCGAGCGCGCCTATGACAGAGCCGACTCCGAGCAGGGCGACGACCCGCCCTGCCCGACCAACTGGGGCGCCTACCGGATCGTCCCCGAGACCATCGAGTTCTGGCACGAGGATCGCCGCCGGCTGATCGTCCGCGAACGCCACACGCGCGGGGCGGACGGCCGCTGGCTCACCGAGCTCCTGCAGCCCTAGCCGCGTGGTCCGCCGAGCGCGGCGCGCGCGAGCTCTCGACACACTCGCTCACCTGATCTAGCGTTGCGGCGATGGAAGCACGCCTCGGTCCGGCGGCGACGCCCTCCGTTCGCAAGGCGCGCGCGCAGTCGCTGTTCGCCGGCCTGCCGGCTCGCTACGACGCAGTCGGGGCGGCGCTGAGCTTCGGGCAGGACCCGCGGTGGCGGCGCGCGCTCGTCGACGCGATGCTCGCCGGGCCGCAGGACAGGATCCTCGACGTCGCCACGGGCACCGGCATGGTCGCGACCTCACTAGTCGAGCGCTTCGGCTGCCACGTTGTCGGGCTGGACCAGAGCGAGCCCATGCTCGCGCGCGCGCGCGCCAACGTGGCAGCGAACCCGCGCCTGTCCGAGCGCATCGAGCTCGTGCGCGCAGAGGCCGAGTCGCTGCCCTTCGCCGACGCGAGCTTCGACGGGCTCACCTTCACCTACCTGCTCCGCTACGTCGAAGACCCGCTGCAGGCCCTGCGCGAGCTTGCCCGCGTCGTGCGTCCCGGCGGGCGGATCGCCTCGCTGGAGTTCGGCGTCCCGCCGCAGGCGGCGCTCCGGACCCTGTGGCGGGTGTACACGCGCGCCGTCATGCCGCTCCTCGGCCGGCTCGTCTCGGCCGAGTGGCTCGAGGTCTGCCGGTTCCTGGGTCCGAGCATCGAAGCCTACGAGCGCGAGCAGCCGGTGGTGCAGACGGCCGAGCGCTGGCGGCGAGCGGGGATCGAGGAAGTCCGCGTGCGACGCATGAGCTTCGGAGCGGGCGTCGTCGTCTATGGCGTCCGGGGCGATGGCCGTCACCAAGCGGCTTGATCGTCCGGCGTTCTACGCGCTGCGCCCCGGCGGCTGGCGTGACACGGTCACCCTCCTGCACCCGCCCTACACCGCGTGGCATCTGAGCTACGTCACGATCGGCGCCGCGCTCGCGCCGGTCTTCCATGCCGGGCGGTTGCTGGCCGCCCTGGCCGCGTTCTTCCTCGCCGTCGGGGTCGGCGCGCACGCGCTCGACGAGCTGCACGGGCGGCCGCTGCGCACTGAGCTCTCCGATCGCACTCTATGGGCGCTCGCCGCGATCGGCGTGACCGGAGCCGTCGCGATCGGGGTAGCCGGCGCGGTCATCGTCTCGGCCACGCTGCTCCCGTTCGTTGCCGTGGGCGGATTTCTAGTGGTCGCCTACAACCTCGAGCTCTTCGGCGGCCGCTTCCACAGCGATGCCTGGTTCGCCGTCGCGTGGGGCGCCTTCCCGGCTCTGACCGGCTACTGGGCGTGCGCGCTGTCGCTGCATGTCGAGGCGGTGCTCGTCGCGGCTGCCTGCGCCACCATGAGTCACGCGCAGCGCCGCCTCAGTACACCGGTCCGTGAGTTGCGGCGGCGGACCGAGGCGCTCGAGGGCCAGCAGCGCCTGAGCGACGGGACGGTGCGCCGCCTGAGCGCCAAGAGCCTCGCCGCACCGCTAGACGGAGCCCTGCGCTCACTGTCGCTCGCGACGGTGCTCCTGGCCATCGCCCTCGTCGTCTGGCGGCTGTGAGGGCGGTGCCGAGCAGACCCGCACCGCCTCGTCTCGCACCCGAACGACGTCACCGCCGCGCAGCTGCCGCCCCCGCCGCCGCTCCGGCGCGTCGTTGACGCTGACCAGGCCACTCTCGAGCAGCGCCTTGGCCTCCCCACCCGAGCCGGCCAGCGTGGAGAGCTTCAACAGCTGACCGAGGCGAATCATCTCTCCGCGGATCGGCACATCGCGCACGCGCCAGATGATGACGCCGGCCGCTGATCGTCCATCCGCCGCAACCGCGGAGCGCGCGGCGGGTTGGGACCGGTGCAATCCCACCCAAGGAGAGATATGACGATGAAGTCTTCACCGCGCGCGCGAAGCGTGTTTGCGGTTCTGGTCTCAGCGCTTGCGCTTCTGCTCGTCGGCGCGACCGGCGCGCAGGCCAAGCCGGTCAAGGTCACCGGCAGCACGACGGTCACGCCGTCCCCCCAGGCCAAGACGTTCCTCGCCGACAAGGGCGTGTCGGTCGCCGCCACAGGTAAGGCGACCGCGGCCGGCGGCAAGTTCACTTTCCCGATCGCCTCCGGCTTCGGCGACACCGAGACGTTCAACGGGGTCCTGGCGCACGCCGGCGGCCTGCGGTTCACCAAGGGTGACCGCTCGGCGGTCGTGCGGCGCTTCGTGGCCGTGCGGGCGGGCGACACCTCGGTGCTGCTCGGGCAGATTGCGGGACGGCCGGGCAACTGCAAGCAGGTCAAGAAGGCGCTGCGCTCGTTCGCCGTCAAGCACCCCGGCGTACGCAAGGGCGTTCGCAAGCTCGCCAAGCAGTACCCGCGCGAGGCGCGGCGTACCGTGCGGTCGGTCAAGCGCTACTGCAGCGAGGGCCGCGTGGTCGTCGTGGCGCAGCTCACCAACCTCGGCAAGTCGGTGAAGAACGGCACTGCGACGCTGACCGCCGACCTCAAGCTGAGCCGCCAGGCGGCTCGACTGATCAACCGGGTCGCGGGCAGTGACGTGGTCGCCGCAGGCGCCTCGCTCGGATCCGCAGTCTCGACGGTCACCCCCAAGGGCTAGACCGCAGGGCGATCAAACCAGCAGGGAGTGCGGGCGGCCTCGGCCGCCCGCACTCGTTGTGGAGCCGCCGAGAGCTCGCCCAACACGCTTTGTAATCTCGATGGAGTGACGTCCGCCGGGGCCCAGCCACGACACGAGCCGAACCGCTGGGCCGTCCTCGCGCTTCTGGGCGTCGCTCAGCTCATGGTCGTCCTCGATGCGACGATCGTGAACATCGCGCTGCCCTCGGCGCAGCAAGCGCTGCACTTCTCCACCGAGAACCGGCAGTGGATCATCACCGCCTACGCGCTGGCGTTCGGCAGCCTGCTGCTGCTGGGCGGCAAGCTCGGTGACCTCTTCGGGCGCAAGTGGACGTTCATCGGCGGGCTCATCGGCTTCTCGGTGGCCTCGGCGATCGGAGGGCTGGCGCAGTCCTTCGGCGTGCTCGTCGCGGCGCGGGCGCTGCAGGGCGCGTTCGGCGCGCTGCTCGCGCCCTCGGCGTTGTCGCTGTTGACGGTGACCTTCGCCGATTCCCCGGACCGGGCCAAGGCGTTCGGGATCTTCAGCGCGATCGCCGGGGGCGGCGCGTCGATCGGCCTGCTGCTCGGTGGTGTGCTCACCGAGGTGCTCTCCTGGCGCTGGTGTCTCTACGTCAACCTCGTCATCGCTGTGCCCGCGGCGCTCGTGGCGCTGCGCCTGCTGGTCAACCAGGGCGACCCCGAGCGACCGCGTATCGACCTGCCGGGCGTCCTGGTCGCCTCCTCGGGGCTGTTCGCGCTCGTCTACGGCTTCTCCAACGCCGAGACGCACTCGTGGACCGATCCGGTGACGATCTTCGCGCTCGCGGCCAGCGCGGTCCTGCTCGTGGCCTTCGTGGCCATCGAGCGCCGTACCACGTATCCGCTTCTGCCCCTGCACATCGTGTGGGATCGCGCGCGCGGCGGCGCCTACGCATCGATCGCGCTCGCAGGCGCCGGGGTGTTCGGGGTGTTCCTCTTCCTGACGTTCTACATGCAGCAGAACCTCGGCTTCTCACCCCTGAAGACCGGCGTGGCGTTCCTGCCCATGACCGGCATGATCGTCGTCACCGCGACGACCGTCCAGACCAAGCTGCTCCATCGCGTCGGGGCCAGGCCGCTAGTGGCCGCGGGCATGAGTCTCGCGATCATCGCGTTGGTCACCTTCACCCGCCTCACGCCCGGCGGTGGCTACGCGAGCCACGTCCTGCCGGGGCTGCTGATCATCGGGCTCGGGATGGGCTGCATCTTCGCGCCCGCCTTCGGAACCGCGACGCTGGGCGTCGACCGCACCGAAGCCGGCGTCGCGTCAGCCATGGTCAACACCTCTCAGCAGGTGGGCGGCTCAGTCGGCACCGCGCTGCTCAGCACGCTGTTCGCGAGCGCCGCCTCCAGCTACGCCTCAAGCCACCCACGCACCGCGGGCCTCCGCGACGCCGCCACGATCCACGGATACACCACGGCGTTCTGGTGGGCAGCGGGAATCTTCGCGGTGGGCTTGATCGTCGCCCTCCTCGTCCTCCCGGCGAGCGGCACGCTTCGCGCGCGGCAGAGCCGGGTCGCGGTCGCCGCCGACTGACGTAGTCGGGAGGAAGGGGGTGGGGCGATTTTCGGCCTCTATGCGACCGCTATTCGACCCACCCCCGGCGAGGCTTCCCCTCCTAGCCGCGGACGGGCCGCGGGCCGGGTCCCCGTACATGCGTCCAAGTAGCCGGGACGCCCTAAACCCACGTTCGTCCGCACCTCTGGGCATTTCTGCGCTTAGCGGCAAATGGCGGCGATGCGGAGCGCGTGAAGCGTTTGCTCCTAACGGCCGTTCTGCTCCTCGCCCTCGGCGTGCCGGCCGCCGATGCCCACCCGTCCGGGCGCCGAGTCGCCGTCAAGGCGCGCGTCGTCCGGGTGTTCAGCGCAGCCCGTCTGGAGGTCCGGCCGCTGAGCGGCGACAAGGGCAACGTCCGTGTCCGGCTACTGGGCATCGACGTGCCCCGGACCAAGCCCTCCGAATGCGGCGGCCGCCAGCTGACCGGCGGGCTGCTGGAGCTCGCGTTCACCCGCCCGCGCGACACCGACCACGACGGCATCGTGGACCGCAGGGGCGGCAAGGGCCGGAGCGTCCTGCTGGTGACCGACCCGGGGCAGCGACGCCTGGACTCGCGCGGTCGCCTGCTGGCGTACGCCACCCCGAAGGGCCGGCCCATGCTTCAGCGCTCGCTGCTGGGAATGGGCTGGGTAAGGGCCCAGCGCAGCAACACACGCTTCCGGCAGCGCGCCAGCTTCCGCGCGGTCGAGCGGCGCGCGCGCAAGCAGCGGCTCGGAGCGTTCAGCCTTTGCGGCGGTCGCTTCAACCTGCCCACGCCACCCGCCCCAGGCGCCACCGGCCCGACCAAGCCCCCGGTCACCTCACCGCCACGCCCCGTCGTGCGCCCGGTCGTCACCCCTCCCGCCGTCGTGCGCCCGCCGGTCATCACCCAGCCCGTCAAGGCGCCGCCACTTCCCAAGCCCTCGGTCGCCGCGCCACCCGTCGTCCAACGCCCGCCGGCCAGGCCACCGGCACCGAAGCCACCGCCCGTCAAGGCTCCGCCCGTCAAGGCTCCACCCGTCAAGGCTCCACCCGTCACGCCCTCCCCGCCGCGGCCCGTCCCTCCCCCCGTCGCGTCACGGTCCCCGCTCGCGGATCCTTCGCTCGCCGGTGCGAACATCACGCCGGTGTTCCGCGACTCCGGTAAGCGCCTCCCCCGGACGGCGTTCGACGCGCTCAAGCGCCAGGGCTTCAGCATCGCGCGTTTCGTCCTCTTCTGGGACCGCGCCGAGCCGAGCCGCGGCGGCTTCTCCGCGTCGTATTTCGCTGCGCTCGATGGAGCGATAGCCGACGCCTGCGCTCCGACCACCGCCGCGTCCGGCGCCCGTGTGCCCGGGGCCCGCGTCGTGCTGGACGCCATCCACCTGTTCGGCCCCAACGGCGGCATGTCCTACGTGCCCGCGTGGGCCAAGGCGGCGGGAGGAGACTCCGTCACCGTCGTGCAGCGCGAAGGACTGCCCTTCCTGCGGGCCCTCGCCCGCCGCTATCGCGACAACCCCTGCGTCACCGCGCTCGAGCCGGTGAACGAGCCCTTCCGCTACCCCGTCAACAACACCGCTGTCCTGCGGATGTTCAACGGCCTCATCGGCCAGATCCGCGCGCAGGCGCCCAGGATGACCGTGGTGATCGAGCCGAGCTACGGGGACACGGACTCCGGCGCCGGTTGCGCCGACTTCTCGGCCCTGACCCGCCGCGACAACGTCGTCTGGTCCTTCCACGACTACTACCTGGGCGGGGCCGGTGACGGCTACGCCTCCGACTGCAGCCAGGAGGACCAGAAGCTCTACGCCTGGAACGGCGTCAACCCCTACCCGGGCGGCCGGGCGGCCGACATCCGGGCGCACGTCCAGCGTGCGGTCAGCGGCCCGCGCGCAGCCGGCCTGCCGGTGTGGGTGGGCGAGTTCGGGATCGGTCTGCAAGGCCGCGAAGCGTGGATCAAGGACACTCGCGACGCGTTCCGGTCACTGCGGCTCGGATCCTCGTGGTGGGAGTGGTCGACCAGGGCGCCCTTCTCCGCAACCGACTCGGCGTATCGCCTGCAACCCTGGGCAAGCGCGCTCATGCGCTGACCCTCGGAGACCCCTGAAAGGGATCCGACACGCCTGGAGCGCCTTTCTCCCTCGCGAGCCGGTGGAGCGGTAGCGGTGGTCGAACGGCGCCCCAGACCGCGCACCGCACGCCAACCCGGCGGCGAGCTGAGCGCCGCGCCGCGCCGCGAGCCCTACGCCGCGCGCGACCGCGCCGCGGATACGCCGATGGCGATGCGGGTCGTCCTTTTCCAGGGGACTGCTGGACCGTCCCGGGCCTGGCTGTTAGCTTGACGTCGATGGAGGGGAACGTGCGCGGGGCGACGCGAAAGCCGGCTGACGCATGATCGGGCGTCCGGCCGATCACTCGTCGAAGAGCGCGCAGGGCGAGTTCGCCGATCCCGAGCGGACGGAGCGCCTCGAGGCCGAGAGCCCGGACGCATACCTGCGCCGGCGCGACTTCCTTGCCCGAACCGCGGCGCTGGCCGGCGCGGCCGGTCTCGCCTCCGTCCTGCCGCCCGATGCGTTGGTCGCCGAGGCCGCGCGCCGCGGCGTGCGACCCCTGCCGCGGCCGCGGAACCTGCCGATCGACACGATCGTCGTCCTGATGATGGAGAACCGCTCCTTCGACCACTACTTGGGCTGGTTCCCCGACGCCGACGGCAAGAACGCGGGCCTGTCCTACCCCGACCCCGACGGTAAGAAGGTCCGCACCCACCATCTCGGCTCCGACTTTCAGGGCTGTGACTTCCGCGACCCCGACCACTCGTGGGACGGGGGGCGGTTCCAGTACGACCGCGGCCGGCTGGACGGCTTCGTCAAGGGAGACGCGTCGGGGACAGGCAGCGATTCCTACGCCGCGGGCTACTACCTCAAGCGCGACCTCCCGTTCATCCCCTACGCGGCGCGCGCGTTCACGCTCTATGACCGCTGGTTCTGCTCGATCATGGACTCGACGTACCCCAACCGGCACTACCAGTGGGGCGCCCAGGACGGCGGCACCAGGGGCAACCAGCTTCCCACCGGGGGCGGCTTCGCGTGGGAGACGATCTTCGACCGGGCGATCGCCGCCGGCCTCACGGCGCGCTACTACTACTCCGACCTTCCGTTCGCCGCGCTGTACGGGAGCCGGGGTACGGCCTGGTCGCACCCCGTGGCCGAGTTCTACACCGACGCCGCAGCAGGGAAGCTTCCGAACATCGCCTTCGTCGATCCCGCCTTCGTCGGCGAGAGCGAGGGCACCTCCGGCGACGAGCATCCGCACGGCGACATCCGGGTGGGCCAGGCGTTCATGTCGGATGTCGTCCATGCGTTCATGGAGTCACCGCAGTACCGGCGCGGCGTGCTGTTCATCAATTACGACGAGTGGGGCGGCTTCTTCGACCACGTCAAGCCGCGCCACGTCCCGGACGGCCGGCAGAACCGGCGCCTGTCACTGGACTACGGCTTCACCGGCTTCCGGATCCCCGGCGTGTGCGTCTCCCCCTTCAGCCGCAAGGGCGGCATCAGCCACATGACCGTCACCCACGAGTCGATCTTGAAGCTGATCACCTACCGGTTCGGGCTCGGGCACCTCAACAAGCGCCACCACTTCGCCTCGAACATCGGCAGGAGCCTGGACTTCGAGCACCCGCGCACGTCGCCGCCGTCGCTGCCAGACCCGCCGGCCGTCGTCGGGGTGGCCTGCGCCAAGCCGCCGACGGCTCAGACGGCCGCGCGACCGAAGCCGCACGACATGGCCAAGCTGCGCAGCTCCGGCCTCTTGGAGCGCTACGGCTACCAGGCCCGTAGCGCCACGTTCGACCAGATCTTCCGTCAACCGGACACCGTCCGCCAGGCGCTGCGCGACTCGAGTCCGGGCGGCTGACTGCGTCAAGCGCCTACACGGATGGGCGTCGCTCGAGGTGGAAGGTCTTCTGGCCGCCCATGCCGTCGCCGAGGAAGCGGTGGGAGTGCAGCACCCATCCGTAGAGCCAGTTGCCGCCTTGGCGTGTCTTGACGTAGATGCCGACCACTTCGCGGTTGGGGTTGCCGAGCCTGTCCCAGGATGGGTAGGTGATCGCCTCGACGTCGCACCGATGGACCACCTGGCCCTCGCGGACCAAGGCACGGTTCATGCCACCTTGGCGGACGTTCAGCCAGCTCCAGGTCATGACGCTGTAGTGGATGTCATGGCGGTCTCCCTGGCCTGAGGCGGGATCGGCGTAGTGCATCCACTTTGAGCCGGCCTTGCTCTTGCCGGCGGGGGGATCGGAGGGCTGCTTGTAGAGCATGGCGTCCGGTATCTGGCGCACGCGGACCACGTATCCGGGCGCGAACTGAGGGCCTCCCGCGGCACTGCTCGGCGCCCCGCGCCCGCCGCCTGAAGGGACGGGGGGCGGCAGCGGATCGGCGAGGTCGTGCAGGGCGATGTGGCCGTACTTCACGTTCCCGGGGTCGAGGTAGCCGTTGCCTCCCCGATGGAAGACCAGATTGCCATTCGGCATCGACAGCACCTCGTGATGGTCCAGGCGCAGACAGCCGTCCGTGCCCTTCCCGGGCCTGTAGCGCAGTTGCGAGCGCTCGAGCACGAAGCCGGTCTTGCTGAAGTCCGGGTAACGCAGCGGAACCGGATCCACCCGGGGCGCGACGAACACGTTGTTGTGGGCCTGTCCCGGGGCGTTGAACTTCGCCGCCGGATCGCGAAAGTGGGGCATTGGGGCCGAGTATCCCCGCTCTCGGAGCGCGGCGGACTTGTCGCGTCCGGCGGGGTGTGGGAGGGTCGCAGCCCAACGACAAGCCAGGAGGCTGCTCATGCCGAAGTTCCTGATCGAGGCCTCGTACACGCCTGACGGCGTCAAGGGCGTCCAGAGTGCGGGCGGGACCAGCAGGCGTGACGCCGTGGCTCAGGTCGCCGAGAGCGTCGGGGGACGACTCGAGGGCTTCTACTTCGCGTTCGGGGAACACGATGTCTACGTGCTCCTAGACCTTCCCGACAACGAGAGCGCAGCCGCGGTAGCGCTCACCGTCAACGCAACCGGCGCAGTGAGGGCGAGGACCGCCGTGCTGCTGACTCCGGATGAGGTCGACGCCGCGGCGAAGCGCTCCGTCGACTACCGTCCGCCCGGAGCCTGACCAAAGGAGAAATCACATGGCGCTGCAGCTTGGAGACACGGCCCCGGACTTCGAGGCGGAGACCTCGGAAGGCAAGATCCGTTTCCACGACTGGATCGGCGACTCGTGGGCCGTGCTGTTCTCGCACCCGAAGGACTTCACCCCGGTCTGCACGACCGAGCTTGGATACATGGCCAAGATCAAGCCGGAGTTCGACCGGCGGGGCGTGAAGATCATCGGGCTGTCGGTCGATCCGTCCGGCGACCACGAGCAATGGGCGCGTGACATCGAGGAGACGCAGGGCCACGCGCCGAACTATCCGATCATCGGCGATGCCGACTTCAACGTCTCCAAGCTCTACGACATGTTGCCGGAGAGCGCCTCGGGCGACCCCAAGGCCCGCACCCCGGCCGACAACCAGACGGTCCGCAACGTCTTCGTGATCGGGCCGGACAAGAAGGTCAAGCTGATCCTCGTCTACCCGATGACCACCGGGCGCAACTTCGACGAGGTGCTGCGGGTGATCGACTCGCTGCAGCTGACGGCGAAGCACAAGGTGTCGACGCCGGTGAACTGGCAGCAGGGAGAGGACGTGATCATCGCCGGCTCGGTCTCCAACGACGAGGCAAAGGAGATCTTCGGCGAGTGGGAGGAGCCTAAGCCGTACATCCGGATCGTCCCGCAGCCCAGCGGGTCCGGATAGGTCCGAGAGGAGGCACGCCGCGCGTGTCCGAAGTGCTGTCAGACCAGCGGCGTGCCCTGATGTGCCTGATGTTCTTTCCGCGCGGTGGCTCGGCCCAGGTCGTCCGCTACCTCGCTCGCTCGCTGCCCGAGGCGGGCTGGGACGTGTCGATCGCCACCGGATCGCTCGGACCGCCCGGGGAGGAGTCAAACGCGCAGACGTTCTTTCGCGGGCTCGACGTTCATCCGCTGGACTACACGGACGCCGCCGGCGCGCCGGTCCCGCTCGCAGCCGAGCCCGCGTACCACCCGTCCTACGAGGACCGCCCGGGTGCACCCGACCGCGTCTTCGCGAGCGTTGACGACGACACCTACGAACGCATCGTCGCCACCTGGGTGCAACAGCTGACATGCGCGCGCGCGCACGAGGCCGACATCCTTCACCTCCACCACCTCACGCCGATCAACGAGGCCGCGGAGCGGGCCTTCCCCGACGTTCCGCGCATCGGCCACCTGCACGGCACCGAGCTGCTCATGCTGCGCGAGATCGAGCACGAACGGCCGCCGCGGTGGCACCACGCCGAGGCCTGGGCGCTGCGCATGCGCCGCTGGGCGCAGAGCTGCGAGCGGCTCCTGGTGCTCTCCCCCGACGCCGTCCGCCGGGTCCCGGAGCTGCTCGGGGTCGACGCGGACCGGGTCGTGGTGGCGCCCAACGGCTTCGACCCCGAGGGCTTCGATCGCCGCCCGATCACCGGGGCGGCGCGCCTGGAGCACTGGCGGCGGTGGCTCGGCGAGGAGCCGCTCGGCTGGGACGAGTCCGGCCGCCCGGGGACGGTCGCCTACACCGAAGAGGACCTCGCCCCGTTCCGCGACGGCGGCCCGGTGATGCTCTACGTCGGCCGCTACACCGAGGTCAAGCGGATCCCGCTTCTGATCCGCGCGCACGCGCGGGCGCGCGAGCAGTTCGCGCGCCGCTCGCCGCTCGTGCTGCTCGGCGGCTTCCCCGGGGAGTGGGAGGGCGAGCACCCGCTGGCGGTGGTGCGCGAGACGGGCGACCCCGACGTCTTCCTTGCCGGCTGGCGCTCGCACGACGACCTCCCCGACGGGCTGAACGCCGCCGACCTCATGGTCCTGCCGTCCGTGCGCGAGCAGTTCGGCGCGGTGCTGGTCGAGGCGATGGCCTGCGGGCTGCCGGTGATCGCCGTCGACGCCCATGGGCCCGCGGAGATCGTCGAGGACGGGGAGACCGGCTGGCTGGTGGCGCCCGACGACGAGGACGCGATGGTGCGGGCGCTCGTCGAGGCGGTCAACGGGGACGCCGAGCGCGAGCGGCGCGGCGCGGCCGCCTACACCACCGCCCGCCTGCGCTACTCGTGGCCGGCGCTCGCCCACGGGCTCGCCCACGTCTTTGAGGACGTGCGGCTGGGCAGGCCTGCCCTGGAGGGAGCCCACACCCTGATCGAGGCGATCTGAACCATGGACACCGAAAAGCTCTTCCCGCATTTCGCCCGCCGCCCGGTCCGCAACGCCGACATAGGGCAGCTGCAGGACACCTTCCTGATCTCGTCGGTGACGATGATCATCGTCATCCGCCTGCAGCTGTGGGCTACCAACTACCCCCAGCTCGGCTCGGGCAGGCTGCACATCGCGCACCTGCTGTGGGGCGGGCTCTTCATGCTCATCGCCATCATCCTGCTGCTGTCGTTCCTCGGCCGCCCGTGGCGCAGGCCGGCGGCGGTGATCGGCGGCGTCGGCTTCGGCTTCTTCATCGACGAGGTGGGCAAGTTCGTCACCTCTGACAACGACTACTTCTACAAGCCCTCGGCGGCGATCATCTACATCGTCTTCATACTGCTCTACTTCGCCACGCGCTGGATGCAGACGCGGCGTGGCTTCACGGAGCAGGAGAACCTCTTCAACGCGATCGATATGGTTGCCGAGGCGGCCCGCGGCGGCTTCGACGACCACGATCGGACGCGAGCGCTCACGCTCCTCGAGCACGCCGGAAGCGGACCGCTCGTGGGCCCTGTCCGCGACGTCGTCGAGCGGACGCAGGCCGTGCCGGCACGGCCACCCGGGCGCCTCGCACTCGCCTACCGGACCGCGACCGCCCGGCTGGGGGCGCTCGTCGAGCAACGCTGGGCACGACTGCTGATCGTGTGGGGGTTCGCCATCTGGACGGCGCTGATCTTCCTCGCGGTGCTGGTGCTCGTGACCTCGCTGGGCTTCAAGGTCGGAGGCGCCGAGTCTGCCTTCCGCTCGGACCGCCTCGGTCAGCTCACGATTCCCAACCTCGCGTCGCTCGCCTCCTCGACGATCTCGGCGGTGCTGGTGACCATCGCGATCGTGAAGATGCGACGCGGCGACCGCTTGGGCGGCTACCGGATGCTCGGGCGCGCGATGCTGGTCCAGATCTTCATCACGCAGACCTTCATCTTCGTCGAGTCGTCGTTCAGCGCGATCAGCGGCCTCCTGGGGTCCATCCTGCTCCTGATCATCATCCGCTTCAGCGAGCACCACGAGGCGGAGCGGGTGGAGCAGGAGTCCGCGCACGCTTCGCTGCCGCCGAGCGCGTTGCCCGCACGCGGCAGCGGGGCGATCGCGACCGGGACGCACTGACCGTCGGGCGTGGCGGGCGGCGGCCACCCGCGCGGCGCGCAGGCGACGCTCGCCGACCGTCGCTGGACGATCCTGGTCGCGATGGCGCTCGCGACCGCCGTGACGGAGTTCGACGAGACCGTCATGGCGGTCGCCCTGCCGAGCATCGACTCGGCCTTCCACGCGTCACTGGCTGCCCTCCAATGGGTGGTGATCGCCTACGTCCTGGCCTTCGCCGCCCTGCTCATACCCGCCGGCCGGATCGCCGATGTGGTCGGCGCGCGGCGGGTGTTCCTGGCCGGCGCGGCGGTGTTCGCCGCCGGCTCGGCGGCCTGCGCGCTGGCGCCGGACGTCGGGTGGCTGATCGGCGCCCGGGTGCTGCAGGGCATCGGCGCGGCGATCCTGACCCCGGCGTCCTTCGCGATCGTGGTGAGCGCCTTCGCGCCGGGCGAGCGCGGACGGGCCCTGGGCGTGTGGACGGCGGCGGTGGCGGTAGGCGCGGCGGTCGGGCCGCTGGGCGGGGGCGTGCTGATCGAAGCGTTCGGGTGGCGCGCGATCTTCGTGATGGGCATCCCCATCGCGCTGGCGGCGATGGCGATCGTCGCCGTGGCCGTTCCCGCCGGCGCACGCAGCGAGGCCCGCGGGCCGGCGCCGCTGAGCGTCGCGCTCCTGGTCATCGGGCTGACGCTCGTGCTCGTCGGTCTCGGCCAGGTAGCCGGCGAAAGCGTGGTCCCCGGCGGCTTTGTCGCACTCATCGCCGGACTCGTCGCACTGGTGGCGCTCGCCCTCTACGACGTCCGCGACGACCAGCCCCTGCTCAACCTGGCGCTGCTGCGCATTCGGAGCTACCTCGGGGTCAACGCGGTGATGTTCGTGGCGGCGACCGCGTGGCTCGCCATGCTGCTGCTTCAGGGGATCTACCTGCAGACCGTGCGCGGGATGTCGGCGCTCGAGGCCGGGCTCGCGCTCATGCCGCTCACCGGCGCGGCGGTCATCTCGGCCCCGCTCGCGGGCCACTACGCCGAGCGCGTCGGGGCGCGCGTCCTGATCGTCGCGGGGATGGGCTTCCTGGCGCTTTCGCTGGCGCTCCTGGCCCTGGTCGGCGAGGACACGGCCTACTGGCCCGGCCTGCTCGTTCCCTACGCACTCAACGGGATAGGCTGGGGAATGCTCCAGACGCCC
>JBBQNQ010000008.1:0-57009 GCA_038330095.1 Solirubrobacterales bacterium | reverse complement strand
AGGACCACGGCGGCCGCCGCCAGCGCCCCGGCGGCGACGGTCGCGGCGGAGCGCAGGCCCGCCCTCACGGCTGGAACCGGTAGCCCAGGCCCCACACCGTCTGGATGTGGCGGGGGGCGGCGGGATCGGCCTCGATCTTCGAGCGCAGCCGGCGGATGTGCACGGTGACCGTGGACGTGTCGGTGTAGAAGGAGTACTGCCAGACCGCGTCCATGAGCTCGTTGCGCGAGAACGCGCGGCCCGGGTTGCGCGCGAGGTGGACCAGCAGGTCGAACTCGCGCTGGGTGAGCTGGACCTCCGCCCCGTCGACGAGGACGCGGCGCCCGGACGGCTCGATCGCGAGGCCGTCGAAGGCCAGCGGCGCAGCGCGTTCCGGGGAGGTGTCGATGCGGCGCAGCACGGCGTCGACGCGAGCGACCAGCTCCGCGGGCGAGAAGGGCTTGACGACGTAGTCGTCGGCTCCGAGCCGCAGCCCGATCACCCGGTCTGCCTCCTCGCCCTTGGCGGTCAGGAGGATCACCGCGACCCGCTCGCGGTCGCGGTCGCGTATGCGGCGCATGACCTCGAGGCCGTCGATGCCCGGGAGCATGAGGTCGAGGACCACGAGGTCGGGCCTGTCGGCGCGAACCAGCTCGAGCGCGCTGGAGCCGTCGCCGGCGATGCGCGTCCGGTAGCCGGCCCGGTCCAGGTAGCGGGCGACGACCTCGGCGATCGTCGGCTCGTCGTCGACGACGAGCACGTTCCCGCGCACATGGCCATCCGAGGCGCTCACCATTCGATTGTGGCCCTGTCGCGCTGCGCCCACAACCGGCTGGGCGTCACGTTCATCGCGCGTTCATGGCGCACCGCTGGGCTGCGGCACCCCCCGGCCCGCGTTCAAGACGCCGCGTCCCACTCCTTGAGGTAGCGGAGCGGGTCGACCGCGTCGCCGCCGTTGTACCAGCCCGGCGCCGTCCACAGCTCGAAGTGCAGGTGGCACGCGGTCGCATCACCGGTGTCTCCGACGAGGCCGATGCGCTCGCCGGTCCGGACCGTGTCGTCGGCCTGGAAGTACGCGGGCCTGCGCAGGTGCATGTAGACGTAGTCGCGCTTGGTCTTGGCGCCCTTGACCACGATGTAATTGCCGGCCGAGCCCTCGTAGCCCGAGTAGACCACCGTGCCGCCCTCGACGGCGACGACCGGCAGCCCGCAATCGGCCAGCACGTCCTGACCCATGTGGCTGCGCCCGCCGCGCGGTGCGCCGAAGCGGTTGACCGAGGTGCCGTAGTCATGGGCGCCCTGTATGGGGAACGCGAGCGCGGAGCTGCTCGCGATAGGCGTCGGCGACGTCGGGGTGGTGGTCTGGCCGCCCGCGCCGTCGCTGCTGCGCGTCGACTCGGTGGACGGCTGCGTCGGAGCCGCCTGCGAGGCGCCTCCGAGCTTCTTCGCCTGGCGCAGGATGCCCTTGGCGTCTCCCCTGCTCACCACGCCGTTGACGGGCTTGCCGCTGCGTCGCTCCCAGCGCTTGACGTTGTTCTTGGTCCGCCGGCCGAACTTGCCGTCGACCGGGGTGGGGAAGCCCAGAGCGGTCAGGTCGAATTGGAGCGTGCGAACGCTGGGACCCCTCGAGCCCATGCGCAGCGTGCGCTGCCCGAAGGCGGCGAGCGCCGGCGCGGCTGCGGCGAGCAGCATGGCGACGGCCACGGTGGCGATGAGCGCGACGCGAGCGCGCCTGACAGGTCCCAGCAAGGCAAATCCCCTCTTTCGGACGCCTCCGGGGTTAGCTGACGGGCTCGCGCTGAAAGAGCGGCGCTACATCGCGAAATTGCGACGATTCGCCCCACAGATGCTGCTGGCATCTGGTTGGGTCCCCCGGCCGCATGCGTCGCCTGGGCGAAGCTCGCGGTTCGGCAAAAGGCTTATGTGAAGCGGATGAGGGTAGCGAACACGCTCCGCTGATGAGAGCGATGGTCCTTGATCGGCCCGGCGAGTCCCTGCGTGAGCGGGAGCTTTCCGACCCCGAGCCAGGGGCCGGGGAGCTGCTGCTGGAGGTGCGCGCCTGCGGGGTGTGCCGGACCGACCTGCACATCGTCGACGAGGAGCTTCCGTGGCCCGGGCACCGGGTGGTCCCCGGCCACCAGATCGTCGGCGTGGAGGTCGGCACCGGCAGGCGCTTCGGCGTGCCGTGGCTGGGTTGGACCGACGGAACGTGTCGCTACTGCACGAGCGGGCGCGAGAACCTCTGCGACCACGCCCGCTTCACCGGCTACGACGTGGACGGCGGCTACGCGGAGCTCGTGGCGGCCGACGAGCGCTTCTGCCTGCCGCTCGACGACTCCTACGACGACGCGCACGCTGCGCCGCTGCTCTGTGCCGGTCTGATCGGCTTCCGCGCGCTGACGATGTGCGGGGACGCGGAGCGCCTTGGCCTCTACGGGTTCGGCGCGGCCGCCCATCTCATCGCCCAGGTCGCCCGCCATCAGGGCCGTCGGGTGTTCGCGTTCACGCGCGCCGGCGACGAGGCCACCCAAGCGTTCGCACGTTCGCTTGGCGCCGAGTGGGCGGGTGCCGGGGACGAGCGACCGCCGGTCGAGCTCAACGCGGCGATCATCTTCGCCGCCGTCGGCGAGCTGGTGCCCGCGGCGCTGCGCGCCACCGCCAAGGGGGGCCGCGTGGTGTGCGCAGGGATCCACATGAGCGACATCCCCTCCTTCCCCTACGAGCTGCTGTGGGAGGAGCGGAGCGTGAGCTCGGTCGCGAACCTGACCCGGGAGGACGGACGCGCCTTCCTCGAGCTCGCGTCCCGGGTGCCGGTGCGGACGGAGGTCACGACCTACTCGCTGGCCCAGGCCAACGAGGCGCTCGCGGACCTGCGCGCCGGCCGCTTCACCGGCGCCGCGGTGCTTCTACCCTCGCGGTGATGACGCGCGTGGAGTTCCTGTGGTGGGAGGGCTGTCCCTCGCACGAGCGCGCGCTCGCCGACCTGCATGCGGCGATGGCCCGGGAGGGCCTGGATCCCGAGAGCGTCCAGACGCGCGAGATCGACACCGACCGGGCAGCGCACGCAGAGACCTTCGTCGGCTCGCCAACCATCCGCATCGACGGTCGCGACGTCCAGCCGCCGGTCGACGACGCCCACGTCGCGCTCACCTGCCGGGTGTACCGGCTGCGCGACGGCCGCTACTCACCCACTCCCGACCCCGACGACGTGCGCGACGCGCTGCGCGCCGCGCGAGGAGCGCAATCCACCCAGTGACCCTGAGCATCGGCGACCACGCCCCCCACCTCTCGCTGCCCGACACGGGCGGCACCACCCACGACCTCGGCGAGCACGGCACCCCCACCGTCGTGATCTTCACCTGCAACCACTGCCCCTACGCGCTGGCGTGGCACGACCGGCTCATGGCCGTCGGGCGTGACTACGGCGACCGCGCGCGCTTCTTCGCGGTCAACCCCAACGACGCCCAGCGCTACCCGGGCGACAGCCTCGAGAAGATGCGCGAGCGCGTCGCCGGCGAGGACTGGACGATGCCCTACCTGCGCGACGAGAGCCAGGACGTCGCTCGCGCCTACGGCGCCGAGACCACCCCCGACGTCTTCGTGGTGGATCCCCACGGCACCGTGCGCTACCGCGGCGCGCCGGACGCCGACCACTCCGACCCCGCCCTCGACGCGGCCTGGCTGCGCGAGGCGCTGGACGCGGTGCTAGACGGTCGCGAGCCGGCTAGGGCCGAGACGAGGCCGGTGGGGTGCTCAGTGAAGTGGAAGGCGGCGTAGGGCGCCGAACGGCGCGACGAAGGAGGGGCAGGGGCCGCCGAGCCCCGTAACCCGGCGCCGTTCAGGCCTTCAACTCGCGCTTGAGCACCTTGCCCGTCGAGGTCCGCGGGAGCTCGTCGGAGAAGATCACGTCGCGCGGCACCTTGTAGTTCGCGAGGTTGCGCTTGACGTAGTCCTTGACGTCGGATTCGCTGAGCTTGGCCCCCGGGCGCTTGACGATCACCGCTCGCAGGCGCTGGCCGAACTTCTGGTCTTCCACGCCGAGCACCGTGACGTCGCCGATGGCGTCGTGGCCGGAGAGCAGCGCCTCGACCTCCTGGGGGAAGACGTTCTCCCCGCCCGAGACGATCATGTCGTCGTCGCGGCCGTCGACGAACAGCCGCCCTGCCGCGTCGAAGTGCCCGACGTCGCCCGTGGCCATCAGATCGCCGATGGTGTCCTTGGACCCACCGCCGGTGTAGCCCTCGAAGAGCATCTCGTTGCCCACGAAGATGCGGCCGGTCTGCCCGTGAGGGACCTCCTTGCCCGCTTCGTCGTAGATGCGCAGGACCGTCCCCAGCGGCGGTCGGCCGACCGTGCCCGGCGCTGCGTGCATGTCCTCGGGCGTGGCGATCGCCGCCCAGGCGACCTCGGTCGAGCCGTAGAGGTTGTAGAGCACGTCGCCGAAACGGTCCAGGGCGCGCCTGGCCAGGGGGGCGGGCAGCGCCGATCCGCTCAGCGCGATCACCCGCAGGGCGCGAAGGTCGTAGCGATCGATGGTCTCGGGCGGCAGGTCGAGCATCCGCATCAGCATCACCGGCACCAGGATGAGCGCCGTGCACTCGTGCTGGGCGGTTGCCGACAGCGTGTCCTCGGGATCGAACGTTCGCCGCAGGACGAGCGCAGAGCCCAGCCCCATGCCGGCGGCCAGGTGTCCGAAGCCCCAGGCGTGGAACAGCGGGGCGGCGATCATGGTGCGCTCCTCGGTGCGCAGCGGGATCTTCGAGAACATCGCGGCGACGGGGCCGAGCGAGCTCGGGGTCTTGCGAGCGGCTCCCTTCGGCGTGCCGGTCGTCCCCGATGTGAGGATCACCGCCTTGCCCTCCTCGGCCGGCGCGACCACGGGCGCAGGGTCGCCCTGCTCGATCAGCTCCTCGAGCGTCGGGTCGTTCAGGCGGCCCTCGCCCTCGCGCCAGGCGACGAAGCGCTTGCGCCTCTGCGCCGCCTCCTTGACGAGCTCTGTGAACTCCTCGTCGAAGATCAGCGCGCGCGGGTTCTCGCGCTTCACGACATCGGCGATCTGCGGGCCGGCGAATGAGGTGTTGAGGTAGAGCGCGTCGACCCCCAGCTTCGAGCAGGCGACGGTGGCGTCGATGAAGCCGCGGTGGTTGCGGCACATGATCGCCACGCCGTCGCCCTCCACGACGCCGCGGTCGGCCAGCCCATGCGCGAGGGCGTTGGTGCGCCGGTCGACCTCCGCAAAGGTCAGCGACCCCAGCTCGTCGATGATCGCCGTGGCGTCGGGCCGGCGGATCGCCTGGGCCTGGTAGCCCGTGGCGAAGGTAGCGCCGAAGCGCCGGTAGGCGAGGCCGATGCGCAGGAGCTTGTCGGGACGCACCGGCCGCAGAAGACCCGCCTCCGCGAGGGTGCGCACCGCGGAGAGCTGGTCGGCGACCGACATCGCCCGTATCCAACCACTTTCGCGCTCCGTTCCGTCAGGTCCTGGGCGTAGCCTGCGACTCCGAACGTCATGGAAGCCGCAACCCCACTCCGCCACTCCCACGTCCGTGTCACCGGCGAGCGACTGCTCATCGACGGCCTCGTCGTCGACGACACCTGCGCCGTACGCCTGGCCCGTGAGCGCACGGAAGCGGGCGAGGATCCCGCGGGCGCGGTCCTCGACGCGATCGAGATCGGCGCGCGGGTCCTCGACCGCGAGCAGGCCGGCGTGCAGGCCGACTTCGTGCGGGCCGAGTTCGAGAAGGTCTCACGCGAGGTCGAGACCAGCTTCAAGGACGGCGCGCGCTCCGCCGGCGAGCAGCTCGCCGGCCAGCTCGAGGCCGTCTTCGATCCCGACCGCGGACACTTCAGCCGCGCGCTGGAGCGCCACTTCTCCGACGACAGCTCGGGCGCCGTCCAGCACCGCGTGCGTGAGATGGTCGCGGACCTCATGGCCAAGTCTCGCGAGGACCTCGCGCGCCAGTTCTCGGCCGACGACGGGCGCAACCCGCTCGCCGGCTTCCAGCGCGGCACGCTCGCGATCCTCAAGCAGTCCGCCGACCAACAGGACCGCAATCTGCGCGCGATGCTCGAGAAGGTCGCGGCGCTGGAGAAGGAGCTCCAAGGCCTGCGCGTCGAACATGAGTCCAAGGCGCAGCTCGCGCTGGTCGAGGAGCGCGGAACGGCCAAGGGGCGCACGTACGAGGAGCTGGTGCACGAAGCGCTGGACCAGCTGGCCGGCGGTCAGGGGGACGTGTGCGAGGCCGTCGGAGACCTCAAGGGGGCGACGGGCAGGTCGGGCGACGTGCTCGTCGCAGTCGACGGCTGCTCGGGCCCTGCTCGGGGGCGCATCGTGTTCGAGGCTAAGAACCGGCGCCTGTCGCGGCCCGCCGCGCTTGCCGAGCTCGACGAGGCGCTAGCCGATCGCGACGCGGACTTCGCGGTGCTCGTGGTTCCCGGCGAGGACAAGCTTCCGTCGCGGATGCTGCCGCTGCGCGAGTACAACGGCGACAAGCTGATCGTCACCTATGAGCCCGAAGAGGGCTCCACGCTCGCCCTTCAGCTCGCATACTCGCTCGCCCGCGCGAGGGTCCTGATGGCCCGTGGGGACGGCGAGGGCATCGACGCGGCGGCGGTGCGCGACACCGTGGAGCGAGCGGTGGACGCCATGAGCGAAGTCCGCAAGGTGAAGTCCCAGCTGACCGGCGCGACGACGAGCATCGACAACGCGCGCGGCTTGCTCGAGGCGATGGAGCGCGCAGTGCGAGAGCAGCTCCAGCACGTCCACGAGCTGCTCGCGGCCGGGGAGCCAGAGCGCACGTAGCGGCGACCGGCTCGCTAGCCGGCCGCCGCCATTGCGGGAGTCCTACCCGGCGCCGGGTGGCGGGCCGAGCGTGTCAGCGAGCGTGTGGTACGTGTAGAGCGTGACCTCGCACTCCCGGTGGTTGCGCGCCGTGAGCACGGGGAACGGCCAGCTCGGGTCCTCCTCGAAGACGAACGGGTAGGTGATCTGGAAGAACTCGCCCGTCTCAGGGTCGGTCTGGCCTTGCTCGAACAGCGTGCACCGCTGGTCCAGGGACAGCAGCCCGCTGCCGTCGTCGGCCGGGAAGCGAAAAGCCGCGATGTCCTTCTTCAGCCGGCCCATGCACTTTCCGAACTTGGCGTAGCCGCCCGCGTCGTTGGCGACGAGGATCCGGCAAGCATTCTTCTTCGTCGCAAAGGTGCCCTCGGGCTTCTTCGCCTGAGCGCTGCCGGCGGCCACTAGGAGCGCCATCATCGCCGTAGCGACAAGCAAGACGCGCTTCATCGTTTTCTCCTTCCGATTGATGTTCTGCCTGAACCGCACTGTCAACCCGAGCGCGGGAGGCACTGCGTATCTACCTCGCTGCGCGCCCGGTCGCTGTAGAAGTCCCCGACGTTCTTCTGACCCTCGAAGCTGCGGTCCCCCGCCGTCAGGTCCTGCAGGAGGTGGTTGATGAATGGGCGAACGTTCGAGGGCGACCCCGAGGCCGTCGAGAGAGGATGGTGCGCTTCGCGCAGGACGGCCCGCCACGCGCCGGCGTCGACGACTTCGACGTCAGCGACGAGGAGCCCGAGGGCTTGGAAGGCTTCAGCGTGCGCTGAGGGCGAAGGCCAGCCGCCCCCGGGTGGTGGCTAGCGTCCAGATCCGTCGAGCGCCACGTACGCAGCGCTCGTCGCCAGCACGTAGACGGTGTGGTGCAGCCCATCGATGGCCACCTCTGTGGGAGGCGTCTTCCAGATCGGCGGAGCCACGCCGAGACCCGGCAGCATCGTCCACGCTGAGCCCCAGATGGCGGCGAAGTGGGCGACGGTCGCCGCCGGTGGTCGTAGGCCGCCCGCGGCGAGCAGGCCCCGTACCGAGCCCCACGACGTTCCGTAGGCCCAGTGCACGACGTTCGAGAAGCGCTTCTTGCCGCGATCGTCGCGCGGCTCGACGCCCAGCACCTTGCCCGCAGCGTCAGCGGGCGCGGACGAGGGCTCGCGCCCCCGCAGCTTGCTCTCAACCGTGCTCGACAGCGTCATCGCCGTGGTGCCCACCGCCCCGGCGAAGAGCCCCTTCCCCACTCCGGCAGCGACGTCTCCGAGGTTCATGTCGCGAGGATAGTGCGTGATCGTACGAGGCCCATTCGGCTTGCGCCCCGAGCCACGCGCTGACCTGCGCGGCGTGGCCGTCGGGCGGAAAGACGGGGTAGAAGACGTGCTCGACCTGCGCCTCGCGGATGACCAGCGTGAGGCGTTTGAGCAGGGTCTGCCCGCCGGCCTCGAAGGCCGGCAGCCGTAGTGCGCCGGTGAGCCGCTTGCCGGCGTCGGACAGCAGCGCGAAGGGCAGGTGCAGACGCTCGACGGCTTCGCGCTGGTAGGCCGTGTCCTGGGTGGACAGGCCGTAGACCTCGGCGCCCAGCGCGCGCAGCTGCGCGTGGTGGTCGCGGAACGCGCAGGCCTGCGGCGTGCAGCCGCGGGCACCCGGGATGGCGTCCCAGTCCGCAACGAGCGGCTCGGCGCCCGGGCGGCCCATGCGCGGGAAGGCGTAGACGACCGTTCGTGGGGCGGTGCGCTGGTCCAGGCGGACGTCGTGGCCGCCGGTCGACGGGAGCCCGATCGCCGGCACCCGCGCGCCGGTCAGATGGTCGGCGGCGCCGTCGTCGGCCGGGACGGGAAGATTCCGCGGAAGCGTGGTCGGGTCGTAGGCCAGGGCGTTCAGCCCAGCGCGCGCTCGAATGCTTCGCGCGCCTCGGCTCCGCGGACCGCGAAGACGACACGCTCGAGCGCGCTGCCCGTGTCGAGGTGACGACGGACCTCCTCGACCTCGATGCGCGCCGCCTCGTCCACCGGAAAGCCGCCGACGCCGGTGCCGAACGCGACCAGTGCGAGCGAGCGTGCGCCGAGCTCGTCGGCGCGGCGCAGGGTGCTCGCCGTGGCGCGCCGGATGATCACCGCGGAGGTCGGGCCGCCCAGCTCCATGGTGGCGGCATGGATGACCCACCGCGCCGGCATGCCGCCCGCCGTGGTCTCGACCGCCTCGCCGAGACCGACGGGCGCGCGCTCCTGGCTCTCGCGCTGCAATGCCTCGCCGGCCGCCTGCGCGATCGCGCCGGCAACCCCGCCGCCGTGAAGCAGCTCGGTGTTAGCGGCGTTGGCGACCGCGTCGACGTCGAGCGTCGTCACGTCCGCCTCCAGGACTTCGACCGTCGCGGGCACGGCGCCGCGGCGGAGGGCCGGCTCAGCCGACCTCGGCCGGCTCTTCGCGGCCGGCGAGGCGCTCGCGGCCGCGTTGGACGGCCGCGATGAACTTCGAAAGGTTGACCTCGAGGGTGTTGAGGATCTCGTCGGCGTAGTCCTCGGCGCCGAGGCGGATCTCGCGCTCGCGGGCGCGGGCGTCCTCGATGACGTCCTCGGCCGCGCGCTCGGCCTGCTTGGTGATCTCCTCCTGGCTTACCAGGCGAGCCTGACGCTCGCGCGCCTCCTTGATGATGCGCTCGGCCTCACGCTTGGCCTCGGCGAGCATCTCCTGGCGCTCCTTGACGATCCAGCGCGCCTGCTTGATCTCCTCAGGGATGGTCGCGCGCATCTGGTCGAGGATGTCGTAGATCTCCTCTTTGTCGACGCGGACCTGGTCGGTCAGCGGCACCGGCTTGGCGTTGTGGACGGTGTCGTCCAGCTTGTCGATCAGAACCAGGACGTCCATCGAGGGCTCTCTTTCGTCAGCGCCCGAGCGCTTCCTTCAACCGCTGGGCGATCCCCGGCGGTACCAGGTCTTCGATGTCTCCGCCGAACGTCGCAAGCTCCTTCACGCCGCTCGACGACAGGAAACTGTACTGCGGAGAGGCCATCAGGTAGACGGACTCGATGTCAGAGGCCTGCCGGCGGTTGAGTTGGTTCATCTCGAACTCGTAGCCAAAGTCGGTGATCGTGCGCAATCCCTTGACTATCGCACCCGCTCCCTTCTCCTGCGCGAACACGACGACGAGGCTCGAGAACGCCTCGGCGCGGACGTTCTCGAGGTGCGCCGTCGCATCCTCGACCATCGCGCAGCGATCCGCCGCTTCGAACAGCGCCTTGGACTTGCGCACCTGTACATCGACCACCCCCACGATGAGCTCGTCGAACATGCTCGCCGCGCGGGTGATGACGTCTAGGTGCCCGTTGGTTACCGGGTCATAGCTGCCCGGGCAGATGGCGATCCGATTCGATGGGTTCATGAGCTGTGGATGCGAATCACGGTGTCCCCGTAGCGGCGCTCGTCGCGGAGCGGGAGACCCAGGTCGAGCGGGGCGCGCCGGTCGCTCTCGCTCACCACGCGCGCGCCCGGTGTCAAGACGGGCGCCAGCAGCGGCGAAAGCTCCCGGCCCAGCCTGCCGGCCAGCCGGTATGGCGGGTCGAGGAAGACCAGATCGTATGAGTGATCGCGTCCGGACGCGTTGCGGAGGTAGCCGCGGGCGTCCTGGCGGTGCACGGGCGCATCGATCTCGAGCGCCTGGAGGTTGGCCCGCACGGCGCGCAATGCGGCGTTGGAGCTGTCCACGAAGGTGGCCTCCGCGGCGCCGCGCGACAGCGCCTCGAGGCCAAGCGCCCCCGATCCGGCGAAGAGGTCGAGCACGCGCGCACCGCCGAGGTCGCCGAGCAGCGCGAAGAGCGCCTCGCGGACGCGGTCGGAGGTGGGGCGGGTGGCCGCCCCCCTCGGGGCGGTGAGGCGGCGCCCACCGAAGCGCCCGGCGACTATCCGCATCGGGATCGGCCGACAGCCCTGGACGGCGAGGCGCCTGCCCTCACGCGGGAATCGGCTCGAGCGCCTCGGCCCCGAAACGCGCGAGCAGCGCCTCGGCGAGCAGCGCATGCTCGGGGAGCCCGAGCTCCGCGTCCTCGTGCACTACTCGCTGTGCCGCGGCGTGGGCGGACTCGAGCAGGGCCGCGTCGACCTCCGCCAGCCCGGACTGGCGGGTCCCGATGAGCTCTCCCTCGCCGCGCAGGCGCAGGTCGACCTCCGCAAGTCGGAAGCCGTCGGCGTGCTCGGCCAGCGCCTTGAGCCTCGGCGACTCCTTGGGCCCGAACAGCAGGCACAGCGACGGGTGCTCGCCTCGGCCGACCCGACCCCGAAGCTGGTGCAGCTGGGAGATCCCGTAGCGCTCGGCATCCTCGACGAGCATCACCGTCGCATTGGAGACGTCGATCCCCACCTCGATGACCGACGTCGCGACGAGCACGTCGGCCTTTCCCTGCGCGAAGGTGGCCATCGCCGCCTGCTTCTCGCGGGGTCGCAGCTGGCCGTGCAGCAGAACCACCTCGAAGTCGCGGAACTCCGTGCGCGCGAGGCGCTCGAACTCGGCGGTCGCCGCCCGCACCTGCAGCGCCTCGGACTCCGCGACCAGCGGGCAGACCACGAAGGCCTGCCGGCCGGCGCGCAGCTCCTCGCGGATGCGCGCGTACGCGCGCTCGCGCTCGCGCTCCCCCGACGCGACGTGGGTCTCGATCGGCCGGCGCCCGCGCGGGAGCTCACGCAGCTCGGTCACGTCGAGGTCGCCGTACTCGGTGAGCGCGAGCGTGCGCGGGATGGGCGTAGCGGTCATGTGCAGGACGTGCGGATGCAGTCCCTCGGGGCCCTTGCGGTCCAGCGCGGCGCGCTGGCGCACGCCGAAGCGGTGCTGCTCGTCGACGACGGCCACGGCCAGGCGGTCGAACTCGACCCCTTCCTCGACCAGCGCGTGGGTGCCCACCACCAGGGCGAGCTCACCCGAGGCGAGCTTGGCCGTCACGTCGGCGCGCCGGCCGGCGGGCGTCGACCCAGTGAGCAGGGCGAGCGACACCGCCTCGCCGGGCATCAGCGACTGGACCGTGGCGAAGTGCTGCTCGGCGAGGGTCTCGGTCGGCGCCATCAGGGCGGCCTGCATGCCGTGCTCGACGGCGCGCAGCATCGCCCACAGCGCGACCACCGTCTTGCCCGAGCCGACCTCGCCCATCAGCAGCCTTTGCATCGGCCGGGTCGTGGCCACCTCCGCCCCCACCGCCTCTATCGCCGCCTGCTGGTCCGCGGTGAGCGCGAACGGCAGGCCGTTCTCAAGCCAGCGCCGCGTGAGCGCGAGCGGCCCGTCGAGCGGCGGCGCGTCCGCCGCCGCCCGCCGCCGCGCGCGGCGGACGAGCAGCGCGAGCTGGCGCAGGAGCAGATCCTCGAAGTCCAGCCGGCGGCGGCCGCCCTCGAAGTCGCCGTCGGCGCCAGGGAGGTGGGCCGCGCGCAGCGCCGCCGGGCGGTCGGGCAGGCGCTGTGCCGCGCGCAGCGCTCCCGGCAGCGGCTCGACCACGTCCCCGAAGGCCCCCGCGTGGCGCTGCACGAGCGCGAGGATCTGCGTCGGGGTGATCCCCTCCGACGCGCGGTAGTGCGCCGCCGAAGCGGCCGCGCCGAGCGGCGCGTCGGTGATCGCATGCTGGCGGACGCGGAAGCGGTTTCTCCCCTCGAAGTCGCCCTGCAGCAGCAGGCGTGTTCCCGGCCGGTACTTGCGCTCGAGCCAGGGCTGGTTGAAGAAGGTGACCTTCACCGGGCCGGTGTCGTCGGCCACGGTCGCTTCGACGAGCGGGCGCATCCCCCGCCGGCGCACGGGCCGGCTGCGGATCGAGCGGACCTCCACGACGATCGTCGCGACCTCGCCGGGGACCAGGGCGGCCACGGTCCTACCCTCCCGCCGCTCCTGGGGCCAGTGCTCGAGCAGATCGCCGACGGTGTGGAGCCCGAGGTTCTCGGCCCCCCGGGCGGCCGGCGCCGGCTCGACCTCGAGCGGCGCGCCAAGGCGCGAGGGCCGCGGCAGGCCCCGCAGCGGCGCATCGAGCAGCGCCTCGCCGCTCAACTCGTCACGGGAGGCGAAGCGCGTGGGCATGCGCCCATGATGAACGCGAGCGCGGCGGCTACTCGCCCGTGAGCAGCCACCACCAGCTCGGCTGCCCGCCCTCGCGGGTCTCGACCTCGACGCCGTCGGGCGCGAGCGCCGGGACGCGCTCCTCTGGCAGCGGTGCTCCGTCACCGGCGATGCAGGTCAGCAGCTCGGCGTCGCGGGCCAGGTCCGCGAGAACCGCGCGCAGAGTCGACTCGGGCTCCCCCCAGGCGACGATCTCCTCCTCGACGAAGCCCACCGCGTCGCCACGCCGGAAGCGGCCGCGCGCGTCGTCGCGCGCGGCGGGCGCCACCGCGCCCGTGCGGACATGGCCCAGGGCTTCCTCCATCGCTTCGGCGTTCGCTCGTGCCGGCCGGCCGGGCTCGAGCGCCACGGCGGCGACGAGGCCTGCTTGCATGGAGCGGGCGCGGACCACGCAGACCTCCTTGTCCGACAGCGCCGCGGCGCGCTCGGCGGCCAGGAACACGTTGGGGCTGTCGGGGATCACCACGACCTGCTCCGCGCCAACGCTGTGGATCGCCGTCAGCAGGTCGAAGGTCGAGGGGTTCAGGGACGGGCCGCCGTCGAGCGGGTCGACGCCGAGGCTCGCGAACAGCCGCCCGACGCCCGGCCCCGAGACCACGGCCACCGCGCCGCACACCGGGCGCCGGCCGTTGCGCGCACCCGTGCCGAGCCGCACACTGCGCTGCGCGATCTGCTCGTGCATGTCGGCCACGTCCAGGTGGGAGACCATCCCGGCGCCGTCGAAGAGCGCCGTGGCGTGCTCGGGCGCGTCGGTGTGGACGTGGACCTTGAGCGTCGTCCGGTCGCCCACCACGAGCACCGAGTCGCCGAGCTCCTCCAGCCGGCGCGCGAACTCGCCGGCCTCCAGGGCCGACCCCGTCACCGCGAAGTTAGTGCAGTAGCTGTAGGTGCTCGACTCGTGCTGGGGATGGGTTATCCGCGCCGGCGCGTGGTGGGCCAGCGGCGGCGGGTCCGCACCGCGCAGGCCGGCCAGCACCCCGGCGACGAGCACGATGATCCCGTAGCCACCGGCGTCCACCACGCCGGCGTCGCGCAGGATGGGCAGCAGGTCGGGGCCCCGCTTGACCGAGTCCTCGCCCGCGGCGAGGGCGCGCTCGAGCACGTCGGCGATCGCGGCGTCCTGCTCGTCGTCGTCGACGCGCTCGGTGAGACGCGGGCGCTCCATGTGCGCGATGTCCGAGGCGACCCGGTGGGCCATCTCGCGCATGACGGTGAGGATCGTGCCCTCCGCGGGGTCGCGGACCGAGGCGTAGGCGCGGTCGGCGGCTCGGGCCATCGCCGCGCCGACGAGCACGGGGTCGACGAGCTCGCCCGGGCGGCTGACGAGCTCCTCGGCCGCGCCGCGGATGAGCTGGGAGAGGATCACGCCGCTGTTCCCTCGCGCGCCGAGCAGCGCGGCGCGGGCAACCGAGTCGACGATCTCCGCGCGGGCGATCTCGTCGAGCGTTCGATCCTCGGCGCTCGCTATGCGGTCGAGCTCGGCGAGGACTGCCTGCAGCGTGAGCACCATGTTGTCGCCCGTGTCGCCGTCTGCGACCGGGAAGACGTTGAGGTCGTTGATCTCCTGGCGGCGCGCCTCGAGGTGGCGCAGACCCGCCTCGAGGACGTTGCGGAACCGAACTACGCTGGGATCGGACACGCGCCGGCGCGGGGCGGGCGCGCCCCTACAACGCCTTCGTGACCTTGCCGGCCTTCAGGCACCGCGTGCAGACGTGGACCCGCCGCGGGGTGCCGGCGTCGTCGATGCGGACCTTCTGGAGGTTCGGGTTGAAGCGGCGCTTGGTCGCGACCATCGAGTGGCTGCGGCTGTGACCGAACGCGGGCCCCTTCCCGCACGAGTGGCAGACCTTGGCCATGGCGGGTTCGCAGTATAGGCGTCAGGGGCCCAGCCGCTCGCGCAGCGCGGCCATGGTCAGCACCGCGTGCGCAGCGTCGCGGCCCTGGTCGCGCTTGCCGCCGCCCGTGCGCGCGAGCGCCTGCTCCATGGTCTCAACGGTCAGGACGCCGAACCCGCAGGGGACGCCCGTGCGCAGCTGGACGTCCTGCACCCCGCGCGCAGCCTCCGCACACACGTGGTCGTAGTGCGAGGTCTCGCCGCGGATGACCGCCCCGAGGCACACCACTCCGGCGTAGCGCCCGCTCTGCGCGGCGTAGCTCGCGCCGAGGGGCAGCTCGAACGCGCCGGGGACGTCGAAGACGTCGATCTCCCCGACCCCGTCCTCCTCCAGCCGGGCGCGGGCCCCCGCGACGAGCCGCTCGGCCAGCTCCTCGTAGAAGCGTCCCACGACAAGCGCGACGCGCCGCTCGGCCATCTAGCGCCGGCGGTCGTTGTCGCGCCGGCGGTCGTGCTCGTGCTCCTCGTGGATGAGCTCCTCGTCCAGGGCGAGCCCCTGGTGGTGGAGGGTGTGGCCCATCCGCTCGCGCTTGGTGGTCAGATAGCGCTCGTTGTGGGGATTGGGGTCGTGGACGATCGGCAGCTGTGCGCTGACCTGCAGGCCGTAGCCTTCCAGGCCGATGATCTTCTTCGGGTTGTTGGTGAGGATCTTGATGGTCGACAGCCCGAGGTCGCCGAGGATCTGCGCGCCGATGCCGTAGTCGCGGAGGTCCGCGGGCAGGCCGAGCTCGAGGTTGGCGTCGACCGTGTCCAGGCCTCCGTCCTGCAGCCGGTAGGCGCGCAGCTTGTTGAGCAGCCCGATCCCCCGTCCCTCCTGGGCGAGGTAGAGGAGCACGCCGCGGCCCTCGCGCTCGATCATCGCCAGCGCGGACTCGAGCTGCTCGCCGCAGTCGCAGCGCAACGAGTGGAAGACGTCCCCGGTCAGGCACTCGCTGTGCACGCGCACGAGCACGTCCTGGGCCCCGTCGACCTCGCCCTTGACCATCGCCACGTGGTGCTTCTCCTCCACCAGCGAGCGGTAGCCGATCGCCCGGAACTCGCCGTACTTGGTGGGCAGGGCAGTCTCGACCACCCGCTCGATCAGCTTGTCGTTGCGACGGCGGTAGGCGATCAGGTCGGCGATGGTGAACATCTTCAGGCTGTGCCTGGAGCAGTAGTCGACGAGGTCGGGAACCCGCGCCATGGAGCCGTCGTCGTTGGAGATCTCACAGATCACCCCGGCGGGATTCAGGCCGGCGAGCCGGGCCAGGTCGACCGCCGCCTCGGTGTGGCCGGCGCGCTCGAGCACCCCGCCGGCCTTGGCCTTGAGCGGCAGCACGTGGCCCGGCTTGGCGAGGTCGTCGGGCCGGGAGGAGGCGTCGATCGCCACCTGGATCGTGTGCGCTCGCTCGGCGGCCGAGATGCCCGTCGAGATCCCCTCGCGAGCGTCGATGGAGACGGTGAACGCCGTCTTCATCGGGTCCTCGTTCTTGGCGGCCATCAGGTCGAGTCCCAGCTCGTCGCAACGCTCGGGCGAGAGTGCGAGGCAGATCAGCCCGCGGGCGTGCTTGGCCATGAAGTTGATGGCCTCGGGGGTCGCGAACTGGCCGGCGAGCACGAGGTCGCCCTCGTTCTCGCGGTTCTCGTCGTCGCAGACGACGACCATCCGCCCCTGGCGGATCTCCTCGATCGCCTCCTCGATCGGTGAGAACACTCGCTCGGTCACACTCATCGGGCCATCAGCCTTTCCACATACTTGGCCAGCACGTCGACCTCTAGGTTGACAGGCGCGCCCGGCTGCGCGCGACCTAGAGTGGTGCGGGCCAGCGTTTCAGGGATGAGCGAGACGCTCAGTCGGTCTTCGTGCAGTGCGGTCACCGTGAGACTCACCCCTTCGATCGCGATCGATCCCTTCTCGACCACGTACCGCAGCAGCGCGGGGTCGACTGTGAGGGTGAGCACGCGGGCAAAGCCATCCTCGCCCACCTCGGCCACTGTGCCGACGCCGTCGACGTGGCCCTGGACCACGTGACCGCCCAGCCGGTCGGAGACGCGTAGCGGAAGCTCGAGGTTGACCGCGTCACCCGCCGCCAAGGCGCCGAGCGATGAGCGCCGCAGGGTCTCGTGCATGACGTCGGCCCGGAAGCCGTCGGGCGCGACGCCGGTCGCGGTCAGGCAGACGCCGCTGATCGCCACCGAGTCGCCGTCCCGTAGCTCGCCGGCCAGCGCGCTCGCCACGCCCAGGCGAACCCCCTCCGGCGTCGCCTCGACCTCGCCGACGGCAGCCACCTCGGCGATCAGGCCGGTGAACACGCGCTCACCACTCCCGCATGCGAGCGTGGAGCAGGATGTCCTCGTCGATGCGCTCGCACTCGAGCTCCAGTGCCCGGGCGGCGTCGGCGATCCGCTCGACCCCTGCTCCCTCGAGGGGGTCGCGTGCCGTGCGACCGCCGAGGAGGATGGGCGCGAAGAACAGGCGCATCTCGTCGATCTCGCCCGCATCGAAGAACGCCCCGGCGAGGCGCGGGCCGCCCTCGAGCAGCAGTGAGGTGACCCCCTCCGAGCCCAGCTGGTCCAGCGCCGAGCAGACCCTTGCCGGTTCGTTGCCGCCGGTGGCGACGAGGACCCGCGCGCCGGCGGTTTGCAGACGCGAGGTGGCCGTGCGCCGGGCGGCGCGCGAGACGACCACGGTCAGCGGCACTTCGGGCGCCTCGCGGACCAGCCGGGAGTCGAGGGGCAGCCGGGCGGTCGAGTCGAAGACCACCCGCTGGGGCTGTCTCGTCGCCTCGTCGTGGCGCGCGGTGAGCTGCGGGTCGTCGGTGAGCGCGGTGCCGATCCCCACGGCGACAGCGTCGCACTCCGCCCGCCAGCGGTGACTGAGCCGGCGGCTGGAGCTGCAGGAGATCCACTGGGAGTCCCCGGACTCGGTGGCGACCTTGCCGTCGAGAGACATTGCCGCCTTGAAGACGATCAGCGGGCGCCCGACGCGGGCGTGCTTGCGGAAGGCCTGGTTGAGCCGCCGCGCACGCTGGGCCAGGTCGCCGTCGGCCATCGCCACCTCGACTCCCTCGTCGCGGAGAATTCCCAGCCCGCGGCCTGCGGCCTTTAGCGAGGGATCGTCGGAGGCGACGACGACGCGACGGATGCCGGCCGCGAGGATCGCGTCGGTGCAAGGCGGTGTGTGGCCCTGATGGCAGCAGGGCTCCAGTGAGACGTAGATGGTCGCGCCGTGCGCGTGCTCGCCCGGCGTCGCCGCGATGGCCTCGACTTCGGCGTGAGGAGCCCCGTGAGCGGTGTGGAAGCCCTCCCCGACCACCTCGCCGTTGAGCGCGACCACCGCGCCTACCATCGGGTTGGGGCTCACCCGGCCACGGCCGCCCTCGGCAAGCTCGATGGCGCGCGACAGGTGGCGCTCGTCGTTCTCGGAAATGGGCGGGGACATCCCGCCTTTGAGCATAGGGCTCGAGCTATGCGGTTCTGCAGGCGCCGCCGTTGAGGCGGTAGACGGTCATCACCGGTCCCGGCCGGTGGTAGGCGAGCGGGTAGTAGTCGAACGACCAGTCGAAGTTGAAGGGGACTCGGCCGGCGCCCTCCTCGAAGGGTGACGCGCGGTACACGAGCGTGGCCCTGCGCTGGAGCGCGCGGTAGTAGGCGATCGCCTCGGGCACCCGGCCGGGCTGGTTGAAGGCGCGGGCGGACTGCGTCGAGCCGGTGACCACGTAGCAGTAACCCTCGCGCTGGTAGGCCTCGAGCAGCTCGGGGCGCAGCTCGCGGGTGTAGCCCTCCGCGCCCACGACACCGGCCGAGGGACGGCGCCTGCCCGGCAGCGCCCCGGGCGGACTCTGGCCGGGGAACAGGCTCACGATCCCCCGGCGTGCGAGCTGCTCACGCGCCGGGCCGAGGTTGAAGCGGTCGGTCAGCGCGTCGACCCCGATCAACCCGGGGGTATCCCCGGCGGCCTGCGCGTCCCAGAGGCGCCACACGCTGCCGTCGTTGCTCGAGTCCGGCGCGAGCTTGGGGTCGATGAGCCAGGAGTCGGTCACGACGGGCTCGACGACGATCCGCGATCCGGGCGGGACGTGGACGAGCAGCCAGTCGCGCGTCATCGTGCGGGTGTCGTCACGCGAGCTCAGCAAGTCGTTGTGGATGCTGTAGACCACGCCCTGGCCCAGCAGCAGCACCACGGCCGCCGCGGCCGTGGCAAGGCGCAGCGCGGGGCGCGCGCGGGCCACCGCACGCACCAGCTCGACCGCGGCGTAGGCGGCGAGCAGGCAGAGGATCGGGTAGACGGGCAGGAACCAACGGCCGAAGAAGCGCTGCTGGTGTCCCATGAACAGGAAGAAGAGGAGAAGCATCGGCAGCAGCACGAGCGCCAGCCGGCGATCCCGGCGCACGAGCAGGACCGCGCCTCCGACCGCGGCCAGCGCGGGCACCCAGCCCATGCCCCAGGCCAGCGTCCACAGGTAGTAGCGATAGCCGCTGGACTCCGTTACCCCCAGCTTGTCCGAGCTCGCCGTGGCCGACCCCTGCTTGCGGATCCCGTCGACGAACTCGGTGTGCGACTTGATCGCGTAGGGGTTGGTAACCGCGAACGCGAGCACGGTGGCGCCGCCGGCGATCAGCACGAGCCCGCGCAGCGCGGGCGAGCGCAGCAGGCTGCGCAGCCCGCTCGGTCGCAGCAGCGCGCGCACGCCGCGTGGGGTGTCCGGCTCCTCCCACCAGCGCGCGAGCGCGGCAGTCAGCAGCGGCACGATCGCGATGCCGGCCGTGTACTTGGTCGAGATCGCCAGCCCGAGCCCCACGCCGGCGATCGCGTAGTCGATCCAGCGCCCGCGGCGGAGGATCAGCGCGGTGCCCCACAGCGACAGGGCCACCGCCGACAGGGCGGGGGCGTCGTTGAGCGCGATGCGCGAGTAGAAGACGGGCAGGAAGGCGAAGGCCAGGATCGCCGCGCCGAGCAGCGCCACGGGCCGGTCGAAGAGCCGCTTGCCGGCGAGGTAGGTGAGCCACACAGCGAGGGTCGCGATCACCGCGACGGTCACTCGCGCGAGCAGCCAGACCTCGCTCGCGTTGGTCGCGTAGGCGTGCGCGGCGGCGTCGCCCGCGCCGAACCACAGCCCGAAGACGACGTAGAAGACGTAGCTGATCGCGGGCGGGTTGACGAAGTAGTACGGGTTGAGGGTGTGCCCGAAGAACCCGATCGCGCGCGGCACGAAATGCGCGTTCTCGTCGACGTTGTAGGCGTAGGGCAGGCCGCTCTTCGCGCCCCACAGGCGGATCAGCAGCGCGGCGAGCAGGAGGGCTGCGACGGCCAGCGTCCAGCCGTCGACGCGCGGCCGGCGAGCGCGGCCCAGCGCGCCGTTGATGCCGGTGCGCGCCCGCTCGGCCGGTCCGGCCGCCCGCGAGCCGGCGGGGGTTTCGGTCGTGGGAGAGGGCGGCATGCGATACTGGCGCCCACGAGTCTACGGCACGGGGTGGCGCATCCCGTGCCCTTCGCGGTACTCGTCCCCGGGGCGCCCTACCCTCGTTCCAGACATGAAGCTGATCATTCAGATCCCCTGCCTCGACGAGGAGGAGACGCTCCCGGCGACGCTCGCCGACCTGCCGCGCGAGCTGCCCGGAGTCGAGACGATCGAGTGGCTGATCATCGACGACGGCTCGACCGATCGCACGATCGAGGTTGCGCGGGCGAACGGCGTCGACCACGTCGTTCGCCTGACCAACAACAAGGGCCTAGCGGCGGGCTTCCAGGCCGGCCTTGACGCGTGCCTAAAGCTCGGCGCCGACGTGATCGTCAACACCGACGCCGACAACCAGTACCAGGGCGCCGACATCGGCAAGCTGATCCAGCCCATCCTCGACGGTCACGCCGACATGGTGGTCGGCGACCGCGAGGTGATGAACATCCAGCACTTCTCGCCGCTCAAGAAGAGCCTGCAGCGGCTGGGCTCGTGGGTGGTGCGCCGGGCGTCCTCCACCACGGTGCCCGACACCACCTCGGGCTTTCGCGCCTACAACCGCGAGGCGGCGATCCAGATGCAGGTCGTCTCCAAGTTCACCTACACGCTGGAGACGATCATCCAGGCCGGCAAGATGCTGGTCGCAGTCGACCACGTCGCCATCCGGACCAACCCCAAGACGCGCGAGTCGCGGCTGTTTCCGTCCATGGGCGCCTACGTGCGGCGCAACATGGTCTCGATCTTCCGGGTCTACTCGCAGTACGAGCCGCTGCGCGTGTTCTGGACGCTGGCCGCGATCGTCGGCCTGGCGGCCCTGGTGGTATGGGTCCGCTTCGCGTACGCGTACGTGATAGAGGGCGAGGGCGCCGGGCACGTCCAGTCGCTGATCCTCGGCGCCGTGCTGTTCAACTCCGCGGCCCTGCTCTTCGCCCTCGGGATCATCGGGGACCTGCTGCACGCCCAGCGCATCCTCTCCCAGCGCACGCTGGAGCGGGTGCGGCGCGTCGAGCTTCAGCTCGGCGTCGCGCCGTCACACTACGAGCCCGGTGCGCGCGCCACGGGCCAGGAGCGGACCACCGGCGCCGCCGCGGGCCCCTCGACCGGCAAGACCGGGGAGAACGACCCCGTCCGCGTCCCGACCGCGACGCGATGAGCCAGCTCGCAGCCGACCCGGTCCCCACCGGCAACACCTACGACAAGTACAACACGACCAACCCGGTCGCTCGGCGCCTACAGGCCGGCTTCGAGCGCAGCCTCGACGACCTCTTCGAGCAGGCGTCGCCCCGCTCGCTGCTGGACATCGGCTGCGGGGAGGGCGTGCTGACCTATCAGTGGGCGCAGCGCCTGGGCGACCGCCGGGTGGTCGGGATCGACCTCGAGGACCCCAAGCTCGCATCCGAGTGGGAAGGGCGCTCGCGCCCGAACCTCGAGTACCGGGTGATGCGGGCGGAGAACCTGCCCTTCGGCGACGACGAGTTCGACGTGGCGACGGCGATCGAGGTGCTCGAGCACGTGCCCGACCCGGTGCACACCGTGGCCGAGATGGCGCGGGTCGCCGAGCGCCACCTCCTGGTCAGCGTGCCGCGCGAGCCGGTGTGGCGCGCCCTCAACCTCGCGCGTGGCTCCTACCTGCGCGAGCTGGGCAACACCCCGGGGCACCTCAACCACTGGTCCAAGCGCTCCTTCCTGTCGCTGCTGGAGCGCCACGGCGAGGTGGTCGAGACGCGGTCGCCGCTGCCCTGGACCATGCTGCTCGTCCGGCTGTAGGTGGCCAGGACCCAGCCCGCCAAGCGCTCCTACGGCCGGGGGGCGTCGATCCTGTCGGTCGGGATCGCGACGACGGGCCTGGTCACCTTCGCGTACTTCTCGGTGGCCAGCCATGTGCTGTCCGAGGTCGCCTACAAGCGCGTCAGCCTGCTGTGGTCGGTGATGTTCGTGCTCGTCTCGGTCATCTACCGGCCGATCGAGCAGCTGCTCTCGCGGACGATCGCCGACCGGCGGGCGCGCGGGCTGGAGCGCCAGTCGCTGCGCGTGCCGATCGTCATCCAGCTGGGCTTCGCGCTCACTTTCCTCGTAGTGGCCCTCGTTCTGCGACCGACGATCCAGGATCGCGCCTTCGATGGATCGGCGGCGCTCTACTGGGTGCTCGTCGTGGGTGTCCTCGCCTACGGGGCCAGCTACTTCGCGCGCGGCTGGCTCGCGGGCCACGAGCGCTTCGGGCTCTACGGCGGGCTCGTCCTTCTGGAGTCGACCTCGCGCTTCATGTTCGCGCTGGCCGTCGCGGTGGGGATCACCAGCGGCCAGTCGGCGGTGGCGATGGGCATGGCGGCGGCGCCCTTCGTGTCGCTCGTCGTCGTGCCCGCCGCGTTCGCGCGCCGCGGGCGCGATCCGGGATCGGGTGCGGCCGCGGATGCGGGCGCACGGCGGCTGGTCCCCGAGCTCGATGCTGCCCAGCAGGGGCCGGCCGCCGAGGGCGCGGAGGAGCGAGCGGTCGAGCTGAGCCTGCGGGAGGGAACCGGCTTCGCGGTCGCCGTGCTGGCCATCATGCTCGCCGAGCAGACGCTGCTCAACGTGGCAGTGATCACCGTCGACGTGACGGCCACCGACGCTGCCCTCGCGGGCTTCGTCTTCAACGTGCTGCTCATCGCCCGAGCCCCGCTGCAGCTCTTCCAGTCCATCCAGACCTCGCTGCTGCCCCATCTCGCAGGCCTGGAGGCGACGCACGGCACCGAGCAGTTCAACCGGGCGATCCGGATAACCGTCCTGGCGATCGCCGCCTTCGCCGGCGCGGTCGCCCTCGGCCTGCTGGCCATCGGACCCATGGCCATGGGCATCCTCTTCGGCGGCAACTTCGACTACAGCCGCGGCGGGCTGGCACTGGTCGCTCTGGGGATGGGCTTCCACCTCACGGCGGGCACGCTCAACCAGGCGGCCCTCGCGCGCGGCCGCGCGGGGTTGGCGGCAGTGGCGTGGATCACCGCCGCCGCCGGCTTCGTGGCCTGGATGACCCTCCCGACGGTCTCCGACCAGGTCCTGCGTGCGGAGGTGGGCTACTTCGGAGCCGCGGGCATCCTCGCCGGCCTGCTCTTCGGCCTCTACCGCCGGCCGGCCCCGGTCGAGGCGGCCGAGCCGGTAGCCCGTTAGGCGCACGCAGTGCGTGTCGAACGGCATCGGGCGAGGGAGAGGGAGGAGGTCGCGTTCCCCCGCAGCGCCGTTCTGCGACGAGTTAAGCGGATGTAGTCCGCATAAGTCGTCGCAGAATGGTCCGAGGCCGTTCTGAGGCGACTCATGCACCTCACAGGTACACAACTCGCCGCAGAACGCGCAGAGGCCGGCACAGCTTCCCCCTCCCTCTCCTCGCCCGATGCCGTTCGTCGACGGCGCGGCTATGCCCGCCCTACTCGTAGGCCAGCGCCTGGAGCACGTCGAGCCGCGACGCGCGCCGCGCGGGGGCGATGGCCGCCAGGACGCCGGCCACGGCGGCGAGGACGAGGAGGATGACCAGGGTCCCGACCGGGATCGAGATCTTCAGGCCCTGGTCGGCCAGCGGCGGAGTCATCGCGATTGCGAAGAGCACGCCCAGGACCAGGCCGAGCACGGCTCCGATCAGCGCTGTGATCACCGACTCGTAGCGGACCATGCTTCGCACCTGCCGGCGCGACATGCCGATCGCCCGCACCCTCCCCAGCTCGCGCGTGCGCTCGTAGATCGAGAGCGCGAGGGTGTTGACGATGCCGAACAGCGAGACGATCACCGCCAGGCCGAGGAGCACGTAGAACAGCGAGAGCAGCTGGTTCACTTGACCCGCCACGTCGTCGGTGAACTGCTTCTTGCTGAGCACCTCGACCGAGGGGAAGCGGTCGTTCAGCGCCGTCTTCGCCCGTGCCTGCACCGCGTTGACGTTCTGTCCCGGCGAGACGCCCGCGAGCGCGACGGCGACGTCGTTGGTGCCGAAGGCACGCACTATCGTCGCGCTGGGGACCGCCAGGTCGCTGAGCAGCTGTGCGTCGTCCTTGTAGGTGCCCTTGACGGTGAGCCGGATGGTGCGGTCGCTTGGGGTCAGCACCGTCAGCGTCTCCCCCACCTTCACGTCATGGTCCTTCGCCCATTTGTCGCTGGCCACCGCCTGCGCCGGGCCCAGCGCCCGCAGGGTCGCCGGCGAGCCCTTCTTCCAGTCGACCTTGTAGACCGAGGGCAGCGTGCGAGGGTCGACGCCGGTCACGCTGCCGGTGCCCTTGATCCCCCGGACCTTCGCGTTGGCGAAGCGGGTCTCGACCACAGTGGCGATACCCGGCACCCTCCGCAGGGCGCCGGCCGTGGCGGCCGGGATCGGCGAGAAGCCGTCCTCGTTCTGCACGACGAACGCTCCCGTGAGCCCCTTGTCCACGCTGGAGGCGACCGAGTCCTTGATACCGGCGGCGAGGATGGTCACGAAGGTGACCAGCGCCATCCCGATCATCAGCGCAGCCGCGGTGGCGGCGGTGCGGCCGGGGTTGCGAGTGACGTTCTCGCGGGCCAGGCGGCCCGTCACCCCACGCAGGCGCTCGATGGGCACGCCGACCGCCGACGCCAGCGGGCGCACGATGTGCTTGGACAGCAGCGCCACGGCGATGAACACGACCGCGGCGCCGGCGCCGAGCAGCCCCGCGGCGCTTCCCCCACCGGCGCCGCCGAACAGGCCCAGAGCGATCAGCCCGATGCCGACCGCCAGGCCTGCGAAGGCGAGCGGGGTACGCAGCCGGCGCGCGCGCCCGCGGGGGAGGACCGCCCCCTCGCGCAGCGCGGCGATCGGCGGCACCCGCGTCGCGCGCAGGGCCGGCGCGAGGCTCGACACCACGGTGAGCACCGTGCCGATCAGGAGCGAGACGACGATCGTTCGCGTGGCGAGCACCGTGCCCTCCCCCGGGAGGTCGCCGCCCAGCAGCCCGAACAGCGCCTTGAGCCCGGGGGCGAGGACGATCCCGAGCAGCAGGCCGACCAATGACGCGACGACGCCGACGAGCAGCGCCTCGAGCACGACCGATCGCAGGACCTGGCCTCGGCTGGCGCCAACTGTGCGCAGCAGCGCGAACTCGCGCATGCGCTGGGCCACGGTGATCGAGAAGGTGTTGAAGATCATGAAGGCGCCGACGAACAGCACGACTCCCGCGAAGATCAGCAGCACGGTGGTGATGAACGAGAAGCCCTGCTTGATGTCCTTGGACATCGAGCGTGCCTGGGCCTCCCCCGTGCGGACGGTCACGCTCGCGGGCAGCGCCGTGCGCAGGCGTGGCACCAGCGCTTCGGGCGAGACGCCCGACGCGGCCCAGACGTCGATCTCGTCGAAGCGGCCGGCCTCTCCGAGCACCCGCTGAGCCTCCGGCAGGGTCATGATCGCGATCGTCGCTCCGGCGATCGAGGTCTGGTCGCCGAACTTGGCGACGCCGACGAGCGTGTAGAGCCGCTTGCCCTGCTGGCCGACCACCCCGACCTTGTCTCCCAGGGAGTACTTGCCCTTGTCGACCGCGTTGCGGTCGAGCGCGACCTCGCCGGCGGTCCGCGGTGCGCGCCCCTGCACGTAGGAGAACGGGCTGAGCGTGCCCGGCTGTACGGAGGTGACGAAGTTGGGAGCCCCGTGCGAGCCCAGCTTGTCGCCGTTCTTGGCGTAGATGTTCGCGACGTCGAAGACGTTGCCGTCTGCCTCGGCCACCCCGGGGACGCGACGCACCTGCGCGAGCACAGCCGCCGGGAAGGCCGGGGTCGAGCCATTGTCCTGGGCCTTGACCGCCTCGCGGGGGGTGATCGCGACGTCGATGTTCTTGTTCGCGTCGGCGAAGATCGAGTCGAACGAGCGGTTGATGGTGTCGGTGAGGATGTAGGTGCCCGAGATCAGACCGACCCCGAGCACCACCGCGATCGCGGTCAGCGCCGTGCGCATTTTGCGCGCCGCCAGGCCGCGTAGCGTGAGCGCCGTCATGCCTACGCGACCGCCTTCATGAGGTCGTGGACGGCGTCGGTGTCGGCGGCGTCGCCGTCGTGGACGATGAGGCCGTCGGTCAGGACGACGATGCGGTCGGCAACGGACGCCGCCGCGGGGTCGTGGGTCACCATGACCACGGTCTGGCCGAACTCGTCGGCGGCGCGGCGAAGCAGGGCCAGCACCTCGGCCGAGGCCTTGGAGTCGAGGTTGCCGGTGGGCTCGTCGGCGAACACGACCGCCGGCCTGGTGATCAGCGCCCGGGCCACTGCGACGCGCTGCTGCTGGCCGCCGGAGAGCTCTGACGGCCGGTGCGTGCGCCGGTCGCCCAGCCCGACGGTCGAAAGCAGCTGCTCAAGCCATTCCTCGTCGACGTCGCGGCCAGCGATGCGCAGGGGCAGGGTGACGTTCTCCTGCGCGGTCAGGACGGGCAGCAGATTGAAGAACTGGAAGATGAAGCCGAACTTGTCGCGGCGCAGCTCGGTGAGCCGCTTGTCGTCCAGCCCGGTGATCTCGGTGCCCTCGACCTCGACGGTGCCCGAGGTCGGCTTGTCCAGGCCCGCGAGGATGTGCATGAGCGTGGACTTCCCGGAGCCCGACGGGCCCATGATCGCCGTGTAGCCGCCCCGCGGGAAGGCGGCGGACACACCACGCAGCGCGTCGACCGCAGCATCGCCCTCGCCGAAGCGGCGGGTCAGCTCGTTGGCGGTGACGATCGGGCCCTCGGTCATGGTCGGCTTCTCCTGGACGAAAGACGCACATTCTCGCGGCTTGCCGAGACACTGCCTATGGGGGTTGTCCCTACCACGCCGGTGGGGATGTCACGCAGCGCCGGCGGCCGCCGCGATGTCCCGGTAGGCGGCCGCCGGGTCCTGCGCGCCGAAGACGTGGGAGCCGGCGACGAAGCGATTCGCCCCCGCCTCGGCGCACGGGCCGGCCGTCTCGGGGTCGATGCCGCCGTCGACCTCCAGGGCGACGTCCTCGGGCAGCAGCGAGCGCAGGCGGCGGATCTTGTCGAGCGAGTGCTCGATGAACGGCTGCCCGCCCCAGCCCGGGTTCACGGTCATGCACAGCGCCACGTCGAGCAGCTCGGCCACCTCGCCGAGCGCCTCGGGGGGCGTGGCCGGGTTTATCGCAGCACCCGCACGACAGCCGGCCTCGCGGATCTGCCCCAGGGCGTAGTGCAGGTGCGGTGTGGCCTCGGGATGGACGATGATCACATCGCCCCCAGCGGCGGCGAAGTCGGGGACGTGACGCTCGGGACGCTCGATCATGAGGTGGACCTCGAGCACGCCGCCCGCGCCGTGAACCTGCTCGCGCAACGCCTCGACGATCAACGGCCCGATGGTGATCGGCGGCACGAAGTGCCCGTCCATGACGTCGACGTGGATGATCCGCGCCCCCGCGTCCATGACCGTGGCCACCTGCTCGCCCAGGCGGGCGAAGTCTGAGGAGAGGATCGAGGGCGCGACCCGGCGCGAGCGGAGGATCTCCTCCATCAGATCGCGCGCAGCATGCTCGCACCGCAGTGGTTGCAGATCATCGTCGCCGTGCTCTCCATGCGCACGATGGTCGAGTGCTCGCCGCAGTTGGGGCAGTTGGAGCACAGCTCGAAGCGCTTCAGGCAGTTCACGCAGCGGTAGCGACCCGGAAGGTTCGTGGCCCGCAGCCAGGGCTCGCCGCACGACGGGCACGGCGGTCGACGCAGGCCGGTGCCGGGGTCGGTGCTCATCGCTCGCGGCGCAGCCTGGCGAAGAAGAAGCCGTCGGTGCCGTCGCGATGGGGCAGGGTCTGCAGGTGGAACGGCACGCCAGGATGGTGCCAGAGCGGCACGTCGGAGCACAGGTCGTCCACCGCGAGCCCCGGGTCACGCTCGACCAGGCCGTCGATTTGGCGCTCGTTCTCCTCGGGGGAGATCGTGCACGTCGAGTAGACCAGCGTTCCTCCGGGCGCGGTGGACGCGGCGCCGGCGGCAAGCAGTCCGGCCTGGGTCTCGGCGAGGGGACCGACGTCGGAGGCGCTCACGCGCCAGCGCAGGTCCGGGCGCGAGCGCAGGGTCCCCAGGCCCGTGCAGGGCGGGTCGACGAGCACGCGGTCGAAGGGTCCGCCGGGCGTCGGATCGCGCCCGTCGGCGACACGGACGTGGACGTTGCCGGCGCCCATGCGCCGGCAGGTGTCCTGGAGCGCCCGCGCGCGGCCGGGATGGCGCTCGACCGCAATCAGCTCCCCCTCGCCCTCCATCAGCGCGGCGAGGTGCGTGGTCTTGCCGCCCGGCGCCGCGCAGAGATCGAGCACACGCTCGCCGGGCCGGGGGCCGACGACGTGCGCGACCATCGCGGCCGCGCGCGACTGGGGCATGAACGCTCCGCGCGCGTGCAGAGCCGAGCCATGGGCGTCGAACGGGCCGTCGATCACCAACGCGTCGGGCGGCAGGCGGGACCGATGGGCCGACACCCCGGCGGCGCGGAGCTCGCCCGCCAGCGTCTCGGGATCGCTGACCAGCGCGTTGACCCGCAGCGCCACCTCGGCCGGCTCGTTGCTCGCCGCCATCAGCGCCCGCGCGTCCCTCGCACCGAGCTCGCCCCACCACAGCTCGGCGATCCACCGCGGGAACGAGTGGCGCAGAGCGGCGCCCTGCGGCGTCGCATCGTCGAGGCCCGCGAGGATCCCGGCGCCTTCGTCCGTGGCCCGGCGCAGCACGGCGTTGACCAGGCGCGCGCCGCCCGGCGAGGGCCCCTTAGCGAGCTCGACGCTCTCGTCCACCGCGGCGTGGTCGGGCACCGCGTCGAGGAACAGCACCTGCTCGAGACCGAGGCGAAGGGCGGCGAGGACGGGCGGGTCCAGGCGCGCTGCGGGCCGGGCCGCGAGCCGCTGGACGACGTGGTCAAGGGTCGCCTTGTGCTGGACGGCTCCGTAGGCGAGGCGGGTGGCGAGCGCCCGGTCGCGCACGTCGAGCCCCGCCCGACCGGCCTCGGCGAGCAGCGCGCGGTCGGCGTAGGCGCCCTGCTCGAAGACACGGCGAAGGACGGAGAAGGCGACGGCGCGTGCCGGGGCGACGGTGTGCACACCGCGAGCGTAGGACGCCGAGCCCTCCCGGTGCGACAGAATCAGGCCATCGCTGACTCACGCGCCGCACCGGTCATCTACGTAACGGGGCACCGCAACCCGGACACGGACGCCATCGCTGCGGCCGTGGGCTACGCGGAGCTCAAGCAGCGGATCGATCCCGCCAACCACTACGTGCCCGTCCGCCTGGGCGAGCTCAACGCCCAGACCCGGTGGGTGCTGGAGCGCAGCGGCGCTCCGGAGCCCGACTTCCTACCCCACATCATGCTGCGCGTCGAGGATGTGATGCAGGGGCGCTTCTCGACCGCACGCCATGACGAGCCGATCCGCACGGTCGGCCTGACCATGGCCCGCGAGGACCTGGACCTGGTGCCGATCATCGATGACGACGGCGCGCTCGCCGGTGTGGTGTCCGAGCGCGCGCTGGCCCGCCGCTACGTGCGCGAGTCGCGCGAGGCCTCCAAGCTCGACGCGCCAACCACCGTCCACGCCATCACCAAGGTCCTCGACGGCGAGCTCCTTGCAGGGTGCGACAACGAGATCGCGAGTCGCGTCTGGGTGCTCGCGATGGACATCGCGTCGCTGCCCGTCCACTTCGCGGCGGGCGACGTCGTGGTTGTCGGCAACCGGCCCGACGTGCAGAGGCTGGCGCTCGACGTGGGTGTCGCGCTGCTGGTCGTCAGCAATCGCGCCACCCCGGCGGACGAGATCGTGGAGCTCGCCCGCGAGCGCGGAATAGGCCTGATCGTCTCGCCGCTGGACAGCTACGTCACGGCGCGCATGATCACGCTCTCGTCGCCTTGTGAGGCGTGGGCCGACCACGAGCCGCTCACCGTTCGCCCGGACGACCTCATGGCCGATGTCTCCGAGCAGGTGAAGGACATCCACTACCGGGCAGCGGTCGCGGTCGACGGGGAGCGGCGCCCGGTCGGCCTGGTGACCCGCGCCGACCTGTTGAACCCGCGCCCGCGACGGGTCCTGCTGGTCGATCACGCCGAGCAGGTGCAGAGCGTTCCGGGGGTCGACGAGGCCGAGATCGTCGAGATCCTCGACCACCACAACGTGGGGTCCATCGAGACCCATGTGCCCGTGCGCGCGACCTTCGATCCCGTCGGCTCGACCGCGACGCTGGTCATCGAGCGCTTCCGCCAGAACGGCATGGAGCCGAGCCGCCCCGTCGGGATTCTCCTGCTCGGCGCGATCCTCTCCGACACCGTGATCCTCAGCTCCCCGACGACCACCGAGCGCGACAACGCTGCGGTGTCCTACCTCGAGCGGGCGCTGGACATGGAGCCAGTCCAGTTCGGGCGCGAGATGTTCGAGGCCACCTCTGACCTGTCCAACGTGTCCGCCGAGCAGATCGTGTCCGCCGACGCCAAGCAGTACGAGGCTGCGGGGCGCACGCTCTGCATCGCGCAGGTCGAGACCGTCGGGCCGAGCCTGCTCGAGCGCGAGGACGAGCTGCTCGAAGCACTCGAGGAGCTCCGGCGGCGCCGCGACTTCGACGTCTACGCGCTGATGGTCACCGACATCCTCGCCAAGGGCACAGAGCTCCTGATGAGCGGTGACACCGGCGCGATCGAGCGCGCCTTCGGGGAGCGCGTCGAGAACGGTCGCATCAGCTTGCCGGGGGTGATGAGCCGCAAGAAGCAGGTGGCCCCCCGGCTGCTCGCGATGTCCCCCGCCTAGCGCTGCTCCCGCGACCGGCCGCGAAGGTAGTCCGCGGCGGCCATCGGGCGGCTGCCGGGAGGCAGGACCTCGAGCAGCTCGAGCGATCCCTCCTCGCAGCCGAGCAGCAGGCGGCCGTCGTGCGCCACCAGCTCGCCCCGTGGCGCCCGGCCGGGAAGCGCGCGAGCGGCCCGAACGCCCAGCGGTGGGTCGGCCAGCTCGAGGCGGGCGCCGATATGCGGGGTGAGCGCCCGGACCGTCCGCTCGAGCTCGACGGCCGTCCGCCTGGGATCCAGGCGCCGGTCCTGTGGACCGATCTTCTCGGCGTAGGTTGCGCGGTCGTCGTCCTGGTCGACGAAGGGCGGCGCTTCGTCGAGGGCACGAACGAGCAGCTCGCCGCCCAGCGCCGCCAGCCGTGGGGCAAGCGTTCCGTAGGTGTCGTCGCGTTCGATCGGATCGGGCTGCACGAGGCACACCGGGCCGCTGTCCAGACCGGCGGTGACGCGCATGATCGAGACTCCCGTCTCCGCGTCGCCGGCCATGATCGCGCGCTCGACCGGCGCTGCCCCGCGCCAGCGCGGCAGCAGCGACGGATGGACGTTGAGGATCTCCTGGTCGGAGAGCAGCGGCTCGGAGATCAGGGCGCCGTAGGCGCAAACGCACACGGCGTCGGGGCGCGCCGCGGCGATCCGCCCCACCGCTTCCTCGTCGTTGACGCGCTCGGGTTGGAGCAGCTCGATGCCGAGCTCGCGGGCGACCTCGGCGACGGGGGGCGCGGCGAGCCTGCGCCCGCGTCCCCGGGGGCGGTCCGGGCGGGTGACGACGAGCACCGGGCGATGGGGACCGTCCGCGAGCCGTCGCAGGACGGCAACGGCGAACTCGGAGGTCCCGAGGAAGACGGTGCGCACGGCGGCGCGGCTACGCGGCGTCGCGCGCTTCGCGCAACGCGCGCAAGGCATCCTTGCGCTGGTCGCGCGTCGTGCGCTCAAGCATCAAGACGCCATCGAGGTGGTCCGCCTCGTGCTGGATCACGCGGGCCTCCAGGCCGGAGGCCTCGATGAGGATCGGCTCGCCGAACTCGTCCTGCGCGCGGACCCGTACGAAGACCGGACGCTCGACGTCGACCGCCACGCCGGGGATGCTCAGGCAGCCCTCCTCGTAGGTCTCCTTCTCCCTCGAGCGCCATTCGAACTCGGGGTTGGCCACGACCGCGAGCGGCGCTTCGTGGCCGACGCGGTAGATGAACAGGCGGTGGGCGGTCCCCAGCTGGGGCGCGGCGAGACCGACGCCGATGGAGTCCTCCATGATCGCGGCCATCCGGGCGACCTCCGCCCGCAGGGCGTCGTCGAAGCGCTCGACGGGCACCGCGCCACTCTTGAGAACCGGGTCGCCCCACTTGCGCACGAGCGAGAGCGCGGCTGCGCGGCGCGCCGCGCGCTCGGGATCGAGCTGGGGCGGCTGCTCGCCCTCTTCCAGCTCGGGATCGTCGATGACCTCGGTCGTGGGCTCCGCCATTCGCGTGAGGAGTGTAGAGGCGCGCTACTGGGGGTCGACGTCGACGCTGAACGTCGCCCGGCGCCCCGCCGGGGTGGGCGCGACGGCCGCCACCGCGGCACCCACCGCGCTCACCGCCGGCGCCCGCTCGGCCGCCTTGACGACGAGCTGCGCACGCTCCCGGCCGCGCAGCCGGAAGAGCGGCGCCGGGCCGAGGACGGTGCCCTCAGAAAAGTCGAGGCGTTCGCGCACCGCGGTGGCCGCCGCCAGCGCGGCGCCGCCGGCGCGCGCGCCGCAAACGACGCGGATCAGCTCGGAGAACGGCGGATAGCGCAGCGCCTCGCGGCGGGCGAGCTCCGCGGCGAGGAAGCCGTCGGCGTCGTGGGCGGCGGCGAAGCGGATCGCTTCCTCCTCGGGCGCGAGGGTCTGCACCAGCACCCGGCCGCCGCGCGGGCCGCGGCCGGCGCGGCCCGCGAGCTGGGCGACCAGTGCGAACGTGCGCTCCTGCGCCCGGAAGTCCGGAAAGCGAAGCGTGCGGTCTGCGTCCAGGACCACGCCGAGGGTGACCGCGGGGAAGTCGTGGCCCTTGGCGACCATCTGGGTGCCGAGCAGCACGCCGGCCGGAGCGGCGTCGAAACGGGCGAGCAGCGCCTCGGCCTCACCGCGGCCGCCCGCGGCGTCGGCGTCCAGGCGCAGGACCGGGAAGCCGGGCCCGGCGAGGGCCTCGCCCAGCTCGTGCTCGAGGCGCTCGGTGCCCGCTCCGTGGCGGGCGACCGAGACAGAGCCGCAGGCCTCACAGCGCTTGGGCGCCGGCCGGCGGTGACCGCAGTGATGGCAGGCCAGCGCACCTTCGCCGCGATGCAGCACGAGCGCGACGTCGCAGTCCGGGCACTCCCATGTGCGGCCGCAGGAGCGGCAGGCCAGGAAGTTCGACCAGCCGCGGCGGTTGAGCAGCACCACGGCCTTCTCGCCGCGCCGGCGCACGTCGTCGAGCGCCTCGCGGGTACGCGGGTGCAGGGCGTGGCGCGCCTCGCGCATGTCGACGATCTCGACCGGGGGCAGCGGGCGCCCGTCCGCCCGCGCACGCAGGCGCAGCGCGGTGAGGCGCCGGGCGCTCTCGGGTCGCGGCGTCGCGCTGCCCGCCAGCAGCACGGCGCCTGCCGTCGCCGCACGCTGCTCGGCCACGGCGCGCGCGTCGTAGCGAGGATCGCCCTCGTGCTTGTAGGCCGCCTCGTGCTCCTCGTCGATCACCAGCAGGCCGAGGTCTGCGACCGGTGCGAACACGGCAGAGCGTGGACCGACACAGACGCGCGCCTCACCGCGGCGCAGGCGCAGCCACTCGTCGTGGCGCTCGCCGGGCGCAAGCCCCGAGTGAAGGACCGCGACGGCCTCCCCGAGGCGGTCGCGGAAGCGCGCGACGGTCTGGGGGGTGAGAGCGATCTCGGGGACCAGGACGATCGCCCCGCGCCCGGCGGCGAGCGCCACGGCCGAGGCTCGCAGGTAGACCTCTGTCTTGCCCGAGCCGGTCACCCCGTGGAGCAGGAAGCGCCGCTGCGCAGAAGGAGCGTCGGGCTGCCCGAGCGCCGCCTGCACCGCACGCAGGGCCTGCGCCTGCTCGCCGGTGAGCTCGGGTGGCTGCGGGCGCCGTGCGCCGACCGAAGAGTGGACCGGCCGTCTGGGCAGGACGCGGCGATCGAGAGACAGCAGCCCGCGGCGCTCGAGGCGGCGGAGGGCGCCGTGATCGGCCGCTGCGGCGGCGGGAAGCGGACCGGCATCCGCGAGGCGGGCGAGGAGCGCGAGCTGGCCGGCGGTGAGGCGCGGGCGCGAGCGGGGCGCGGCCTCGGCGGGCGGCGCAGCCGCGTGGATCGCTGCGCGCCCCTCGCCGGTCAGCTCCGCCACCAGGCCGGTCCGCTCGCGCACGCGCGGCTTCACCCCGCGGCCCGCTCCCGGTGCGAGGACCAGGGCGAGGGCTCGGGCGGGGGTCGAGCCGTAGGCGTCGGCGACCCACAGCGCGAGGCGGACCAGGTCGGTGGGGACGCCGAGCTCGAGCGCCTCCAGCGGCGCGACCAGCCGCTCGGGTGGGACGTCGGTCCGGTCGGCCAGCTCGAGCACGACCCCGAGCACGCGCCGCCTGCCGAAGGGCACGATGAGCAGCGACCCCTCCCCCACCTCGCCCATCCCCTCGGGCAGCAGGTAGTCGAACGGACCGCGCAGGGCACGCGCCGTCGTGAGCGGCTCGACGCGGGCGATCGAGAGCATGTTGGCAGGCTAGGTCGAGGCGCGGACACCGCACACCCGGGCGTTCTGCCGCCACCCGGTTCGCTACCTTCCCTGCCCCATGGCGTCCGGTAAGCCAGTGCGTCGCCGCGAGCCGCTGTGGCTCGACGAGACGGACGGGAGGGGATCGAAGCGGCCGGCGGTACGGCCGCCGCGCGCGCAGCGGCGCGTGCGCAGCCGCCTGTCGAGTGAGGCGCGCTATGTAATCGACCTCTGCGACCGCGCGGTGGGCGAGGAGGGGTGGCGCGAGCACCGCTTCCGCTGGCTGACCATGGAGGTCGCAGGCAAGCCAGGGCTGCTCGCGGTCGACGCGTACTACCCGGCGCTCGGCCTGGTCGTCCTCTACCGAGCGCGGCGCAAACGGGGAGACGAGGTCAGGGAGCGGCTGATCGACGCACACGGTCTCGCGCTCGTGACCATCACTCCGTCGACGCTCGGGCTCAACGGCCGCCCCCGCCGGCCCGAGCGCGACCTGGAGACCGTCTCCGAGCTGGTGGGTAGCGCCACCGGCCCGCGCGCAGCCCGGCGCAAGCGCCGCCTCCTCGACGCCGGACCGGTCAGCCGCGCATGGCAGCTGCAGATCGCCGGCCTCGCGCTCGGGCTGTTCGCCGCCGGGGTCCTGCTCGCCACCGGCGCGTTCGGAACCGGACAGTTCTGGCTGAACGTAGGCGGCGCGCTCGTCGTCTTCGGCCTGGCCTTCGACGTGTACGCCCGGGTGATAGGCGCGCTGGCGGCGCGCGCAGCGGACGACGAGCTCTGGGCCTGGATCTGTGCGCTGCTCGGCAGCCCGGCCGTAGCCGCGCACGCAGCGCTTCGCCGCCACGGCCCGGCCCGCCCCGAGCTCGACGTCCTCATGGGCCTCGTCGTGCTCACCGTGGTGGCCGCGATGCTGCTGGCCAGCTTCGCGGGCATCGGCGGGCGGGGTTAGCCGGGCGCAGCCTCAGGCGGTGTGCCAGGGACGCTCGTCGCGCGGCACCGTGACCACGACGGTCGCGCGCTTGGCCTCCTCGGCGGCGGCATCGTCGGCGGGTTGGCCGACGGCCTGGCGGACAGCCCACTGCTTCAGCGACGACCACCAGGGCGGCGCCCCCGCCGGCAGGTCGAACGCGGGGATCGGCGAGCGGTCCTCGGGAAGCAGGTCCTCTCCGTAGGGCGTGAGCGGGCGGTCGGCGTCGCGCGACCCGATCGCCCCGTCGAGACGCTGCAGCGCCTCGTTCCAGGTCGCCAGCATGGAGCGCATCGCCTCGGCGCGCTTGGCGGCGTTGCCCTTCGACGCGGCCTCGGGCATCGTCGGGTGCGGGAGGCTCTCGACGTGCACGGCGGCATGCGCCGCGCCGGGTCCCTGGCGCCAGTGCTCGTAGGCCTCGCGCCCGAGGTGGCCGAAGGTAACGACCGCGTCCGGCGGCGTCCCCGTGAACAGCGCCTCCAGCCAGCGGTGGCGGTAGGCGGCGATCGACTCGTCGTTGACGTGGCGCTCGCCGCCCGCCTGGCCGTAGACCGAGTACAGGTAGCAGTTCACCATCGCGTAGGAGCGCTCGATGCCGAGCTTGGCGAGGAAGCCCTGCACGCGCTGGCCCGCCTCGCCGACGAGGATGCGGCGGGCGATCGACTCGTGCTGGCCCGGGTCCTGGCCGACGATAACCACGCGGGCGCTGCCGTCGAGGCGCCCACGGTGGAAGATCGGCCCCCACTCGACGCGAAAGTCGCGCGCCGGGTAGACGTCGCTCTCCGGATATTCGCGGACCAGCGTGGCGAAGGGCTCGGCGACCGGTCCTGGATCGAAGTCCCTACCCATCGTTCTCCCCGGGCTCGCCGTGCTCCTTCTCCGCGAGCGCCCGTTGCGCGCGCTCCTTCTCCTCGCGCGCCTTCTCCTCGACGAAGTCACGCGGGTTGGTCGGTCGCCCGGGCCGCGCGCGACCCGACTGCATGGCGTCGATCTCCTGGTGCAGGCCCTGCGCCCGCTTGCGACGGGCCTCCTCGTCGTCGTCGGTCATCGTGCTCCCCTCCGTGCCGGTGGAGCGACGTTAACCGAACCTACCTCCGGCTGGCGAGCACGGGGGCGACGGAGAGCTAGCGATTGTCGAAACGGCATCGACGAGGGAGAAGGAAGGGTGAAGGTCGGCCGCAGCGCGTTCTGCGGCGAGTTAAGCGGATCTGATCCGCATGAGTCGTCGCAGAACGGGGCGAGGCCGTTTCTCGCCGCAGAACCCCGCACAGGCCGGAACAGAGCCCCCTCCCTCTCCCTCGTCGCCCCAGACCACGCCCCAAGCCTCCCCCCGGCGCCGAGCTGAGCGCGCGAGCCGCTCACGCCACTCCGACCGCTCCCGCAGCGCCGCCCGCGCGCTCGACCCACACACGCGCCCCCAGGCGCTCGAAGATCGCCTGGGCCTCCGCGCGGCGCTCGCCGGCGACGGGGGCGTCAGGAAGCTCCTGGGCCCATTCGAGCAGCGCGAGCGCCAGCGCGAACGGGTCGGAGACCTCGCGCAGGCCCTCCACGGCACGGCCGAACGCCGCCTCCGCGCGCTCGGCTTCGCCACCGCGCGCGGCTATCCGCGCCTCGAAGCGCTCCACCTGCGCCGCGAGGTAGCGCGAGTCCGCGCACTCGAGCAGCGAGTGAGCGTCGGCCAGGAGGTCTTCGGCAAGAGGCAGGTCTCCCAGCGCCAGCGCGGCGCTCATCGCCGTGACCAGCAGCTCGAGCCGTGGCGAGTCGAGGAACAGGTCGCCCTTGCGCGCGGCGATGTCGGTCTGCGCGGCCTGCAGGGCTGCGGCCGGGTCCCCGTCGGCCTCCAGCGCGGCGGCCCGCGCGGCCGAGACGATGGTCAGCATCTCCGGGCGATCGGCGGAGGAGGCGATCGCCTCGATCGCCGCCAGGTCCTCCTCGGCCGGCCCGCGCTCGCCGCGCGCCAGGCGTACGAGCAGGCTGCCGAGCAGGGCCTCGATGCGCGAGATGGCGTCGGCCCGGTCCTCGGGCAGCCGCGACGCGATGTCGAGAGCGTCGCCCCAGCGACCCAGTCGGAAGAGCTGCAACGGCATGTTGGCGAGCAGCGCGGACTCGAACAGGCGATCGCCGTGCCGCTGGGCGAGGGCCACCCCGTCGCGCGCGTGGGCGAGCGCCTCCTCGCGCCGGCCGAGCTGCGCGAGGTGCATGGCGATGTTGTTGTGCACGCGCATGGCCCGCTCGACGAGGTTGTGCTCCAGGGCCAGGTCGAGCGCGTAGTGCAGCAGCGCGAGCCCCTCGTGGTTGCGCCCCTTGCCGGTGAGCAGCACCCACTTGGTGGTCATCGCGGCAACGAGCGTGTCGGTCAGGCGCAGGCGCTCGGAGAGCTCCAGGGCGATCTCGAGGTGCTCGGCGGCGGCATCGTCGCCCGCCTCCCACTCGCGCGCCGCGAGCTTGTAGGCGACCAGCGCGAGATCGGCGTCGCGCTCGCCTTCGGCCAGCGTCTCGTACGCCGACTTCAGGCGCTCCAGCGACTCCTGCAGCCTTCCCTCGAATTCAGCCAGGTCCGCGATCCGCGCCGACACGACCGCCGCCCGCCGCCGCTCGCCGGCGGCCTCGAGCAGCTCGATCGCCGTCCGGAAGCTGCCCTGCGCCTCCACGATCCGCCCCGCGAGGGCCGCCGCCTGGCCGGAGCGGTCGAGCAGCCCCGCCCGCTCGAGGTCGTCCTCGGTGAGCTGCGCGGCCTGCGCGAAGTAGGCCGCCGCCTGCTCGCCCGCCGCGAGCCTCGCGGCGCGCTCGCCCGCGGCGATCAGCGTCTCGCGCGCGCGAGCGGTGATCTCGGCCACGTCGGAGGCCTCGGGCTCGGCCGCGGCGGCATCGAGGAAGTGGGCCGAGAGCACGTCGGCCAGCTCCACGGCCTCCCGGCCGAGCAGGCGCTCGAGGTGCTCGGCGGCGCGTAGGTGGAGCTGCTTGCGGTCGCGCCGTGCCAGCGTTCCGTAGGCCACACGGCGAACCAGCCCCTGCAGGAACTGGTAGTGGCCGCGCTCGGGCGAAAGCGGGTCGGCGTTGACGGAGAGCAGCTGCTTGGCCACGAGGCCCTCGAGCGTTCCCTGGACCTCGCGCTCGGGCACACCGCTGACCGCGGCCAGCCCGGAGGCGGTGAACGAGAGCCCTAGGACCGCGGCATCCTGGAGCAGCTGGCGCTCCATCCGCTCCAGCCCGTCCAGGCGCGCCGCGATCAGCGCGTGCAGGGTCTCGGGGATCTCTATCTCGGTCACCGGCCCCGCCGGCGAGTAGCGCTCACCGCTTCTTTCGAGCAACCCGCGATCGGCGAGCATGCGGACTATCTCCACCGCGTAGAGCGGCACACCCTCCGCGCGGTCGCGGATCTTCGCGCGCACCTCGGCGGCGGCAGGCCCGTCGATGAGCCCGTCGAGGAGCCCGTCCATCGCGACGTCGCCCAACGGCTCGAGCAGCAGCGAGGTAACGCCGCCGCGCCCGGAGACCCACCCTGGCCGGCGCTCGCCCACCTCGGGTCGCGCGAGGGCGACCATGAAGATCGGCCGCTGCGCCGACCACTCGAGCAGGTAGTCGACGAAGTCGAGTAGGCCGCTGTCGGCGCGCTGGAGATCCTCGAAGACCAGCATCACCGGCGCCTCGTCGGCCAGGCGCTCGAAGAACAGCCGCCAGCCCGAGAACAGGTCGGCCTGGTCGGAGGCCTGGTGCTCGAGGCCCAGCAGCGCGGCGAGCCGCGGCTCGACCAGCGTCCGCTCGGCGGGATCGGGCACGTGGCGGGCCACCGCCGCAGTGAGCTTCGCGCGCGCGCTCTCGGCGCCCTCGTCCTCGGTGATCCGCGCGCGCGCCCTGACCATCTCGGCCAGCGCCCAGAAAGCGACCCCCTCGCCGTAGGCCAGGCAGCGGCCGCGGTGCCAGAGCACGGTGTCGGCCAGGCCGTCCACGTACTTCTCGAGCTCCCAGGCCAGCCGGCTCTTGCCCACGCCGGTGCCGCCGACGATCGCCGCGAGACGCGCTCTGCCGTCCTGCGCCGTGGCCTCGAACGCGTCGATCAGCGCGCGCAGCTGCGCGTCGCGGCCGGCCAGCGGAGGCTCGATGCCCTCCATCCGCCCGGCACCGCCGAGGTTGGCGACCACACGCCGTGCCCGCCACAGGCGCACGGGCTCCGCCTTGCCCTTGAGCGGGTGCAGCCCGGCCTCCTCGAAGGCGATCGCGGCCTGCGCCGCCCGGCGCGTCGCGTCGTCGACCAGCACGCCGCCGGGCTCGGCGATCGACTGAATGCGCGCAGCGGTGTTCACCGAGTCGCCGATGACCATTCCCTCGCGCACCGCGCCCACGCGCACGGCCGCCTTCCCGGTCAGCACACCCGCACGCGCGCTCAGTTCGGTGCCGAGCCGCTCGCCGAGCGCCGCCACGGCGGACGCGAGGGCCAGAGCGGCACGGACCGCGCGCTCGGCGTCGTCCTCCCGGGCCTGAGGCGCGCCCCACACCGCCATCACCGCATCGCCGATGTACTTGCCCACGGTCCCGCCGTGGTGCTCGATCGCGGAGCTGCAGACCGCGAAGTACTGCTCGAGCATCTCGCGTACGTCCTCGGCGTCGCGCGCCTCGGCGAAGGGCGTGAAGCCGACGAGGTCGGCAAAGAGCACTGACACCAGCCGCCGCTCGCCGGGGAGCCCGGAGGAGCCGACGCGGGCGTGAGGCGCAGGCTCGTCGCTGCGCAAGGAGGCACCGCAGCCCCCGCAGAAGCGCTGGTCGGCGGACACCGCCCGCGTGCCGCAGGCGCGGCAGCTCGCCAGCAGCGGCGCGCCGCAGCCCCCGCAGAAACGCAGGTCCTCAGGCCATTCGCTCCCGCAGCTAGTGCAGCGAACCTCTTTCACGACACGCAGGACTACACCAGGAACCGACGCACCCCGCCAGACGCCGCGTCAGCGGCCTCGCGAAGGGGTGCCCCCAGCAGCGTGCGCCCGCCGCTCTCAGAAGCGGCGGCTGTCCCTCCCCCGGCCTCCCTTGCCCGCGGCGGCCTTGCCCGAGGTGATCGCCTTCACCAGCTCGCGCCAGGCCGCGGCCTTGCTGCCGGCCGCATCCGAGGTCTCCTTGCCTGCGGCCACCGCGCTCTTGAGCACCGCGTTGGTCTTCTTCAGTCCCTGGTCGATGCCCGGATGGTCGGTCTGGCCGTCCACCCAGGAGCGCAGGCTCGAGCCCACCGACGCGTCGAAGACGCCCAGATCGCGGTACTGCTTGCGCGGCCCGAACCACACCTGCTGCCACCAGTGATCGGAGACCGGATCGTGCCAGCTGATGTATCCGCCGCGCAGGATCTCGCGCGGATGCTTGATCGCCCCCGTGAAGCTGTAGCGGACTCCCTCCGCGGTTTGGGGGTCGAAGAACCGCGGGGTGTAGAAGTCCGAGACCAGGATGTCGTTGACCGTGTAGGCGAACTCCTCGGCCTCGGAGGGATCGCAGACCTCGACGAGGAACTCGACGCGCCCCTGGCCGCGCTTGTGCGACTTGCCGGGGATCACGCGGTTGCCGAACGGGTCGGCGAGCATCTCGAGCATCTCGTGGCTGGCGGTCAGCGACCAGCTGTCGGACATCGCGATCAGCGCGAAGGGCTGGCCGTCCTTGTCGAGGTGGATGCCGGCCGCCCCAGGGGTGTTGATGTCGGTCTGGACGAGCAGCGGCCAGTAGCCGACCGGCACGTCCTCGAGGCGCGGGAAGGCGTCGACCGTCGCATGCACGTCCCAGAAGGACTCGAAGTCGCGCGTGGCCTGACGCTGGAGGGCCGCCGTCACGCGCGATACGTCGGAGGGGTCGTGGTCCGGCACCTCCGAGACGACGGCGAGGTTGACGGTGAGCATCGGAGTTCCTCTCTTGTCGGGGGTCTCGCGACTATCTCCGGCTCGCGTGGCGAAAGCAAGCTAGTGTCCGCAACGGCCCGCCATGCCCACCGTTCCGATCGATCCACCGGCCGGCCCGAAGGTCGCGCTCGCCGGGCGCATCGTCACGATGGACGATGACTTCACCGTCCTGGACGACGGTGTCCTCTACGCCGGCGAGGGCCGGATCGCGGCGGTGCTGGCGCGTGGGTCGCCACCGCCCGCGGGCTTCGAGGACATCAAGGTCGTCGCCTCCGGCGGGACGATCTTCCCCGGCTTGATCGAGCTTCACAACCACCTCGCCTACGACGCCCTGCAGCTCTGGCACGTCCCGAAGAAGTTCACCAATCGCGACCAGTGGGGAAGCAGCGGCACGCCCGAGTACCGCAAGCTGGTCAGCGGGCCGATGAAGCTGATCGGCCCCGACCCCGAGCTCATGCCGGCGGTGGTGCGCTACGTCGAGTGCAAGGCCCTGATGGCCGGCACCACGACGAGCCAGGGCATCGAGATCTTCTCCAACAAGGGCGCGCGCCGCCTGTACCGCGGGAACATGCGCAACGTCGAGGAGACCGACGACCCCGATCTGCCGGGCGCCGGAACGAGGATCGGCGACGTCGACGGCGCATCGGCCGCCGGCTTCCTGAACACCATCAAGCGCAAGCAGTGCTACATCCTGCACCTCAGCGAGGGCACCGACGACGCGGCCCGCAAGCACTTCCTCGCGCTCAAGCTCGCGGGCAGGGACAAGTGGGCCCTCGCCGACTCGCTGGCGGGGATCCACTGCGCCGCCCTGCAGCGCGAGGACTTCGAGGTGCTGGCCCGCCACGGGGCCTCGATGGTGTGGTCGCCGCTGTCCAACCTGCTGCTCTACGGCAGCACGGCGCTGGTGAAGGAGGCAGCCGAGGCGGGCGTCAGGATCGCCCTGGGCGCAGACTGGTCGCCGACCGGGAGCAAGAACCTTCTAGGCGAGCTGAAGGTCGCGCGGCTGGCGAGCCACGCCGCGGGCAGCGGGTTCTCCGACCGCGAGCTGGTGGCGATGGCGACCCGCACCGCCGCGCAGATCCTCCGCTGGGACAGCGCCCTGGGCTCCCTGGAGGCGGGGAAGCGCCCCGATCTCGTGGTCGTCGACGGCAAGCAGGGCGAGCCCTATGAGCAGCTGCTCCGGTCAGGCGAGGCCGACGTCACGCTGGTCATGGTCGGCGGTCGGGCGCGCTACGGCCGGCGGTCGATCGTCACGCGGCTGGGCGGGGAAGGCCTGGAGGGGGTGCGCGTCGGCGGGCGCGAGCGGGTGCTCAACCTGCGCCAGACGACGGCCGACCCCGTTGTCGGCACGATCACCCTCGCCGAAGCCGGCCGGCGCCTGAAGGCAGCGTTGAAGAACGTCAAGGAGCTGGCGCGCCTCGCGGAGACCCGCGGCACGCCGCTGCATGCGCTCCTCCTGGCACCCGATGACGAGGTCCGGTGGGGCCTGGCCCTCGACGAGCTCGAGCCCACGGGCCTGGAGCTGCGCCCGCGGGTGCCCTTGCAGGGGCAGACCGCGCCCACCGGCCCCTCGCTCGTCACCGCGGCGCCGGCGCCGCCCCTGTCAGAGATCCTCGAGCCGCTCGGCCTCGACGCGCTGACCGTCGCCGACGACGAGCCGTGGCTCAAGGCGATCGACGCCCAGGGCAACCTGCCGGCGTGGGTAGCGCCGGGGTTGCGCGAGCTGTACGGCGCCTAGGAGCGGATCTCGCCTAGGCGACGCCGGCCGACTGGGCGGCCTTCAGCCCCGCGGCTTCGCGCAGCACCGCCGCCTTGTCGGTCCGCTCCCAGGTGAAGTCGTGGTCCTCGCGGCCGAAATGGCCGTAGGCCGCGGTCTTCTGGAAGATCGGCCGGTGCAGCCGCAGCTCCTCGCGGAAGGAGCCGGGACGCAAGTCGAAGTGCTCGTCGACGAGCGCTGCGATCTTCGACCTGGCGACCTTCTCGGTACCGAAGGTCTCCACCATCACCGAGACGGGATGCGCGACGCCGATCGCGTAGGCGACCTGGACCTCGCAGCGGTCAGCGAGCCCCGCGGCGACGACGTTCTTGGCCACGTAGCGCGCGGCGTAGGCCGCCGAGCGGTCGACCTTGGACGGGTCCTTGCCCGAGAAGGCGCCGCAGCCGTGGCGGGCCATGCCGCCGTAGGTGTCGACGATGATCTTGCGCCCGGTGAGGCCGCAGTCGCCGACCGGCCCGCCGATCACGAAGCGGCCCGTCGGGTTGACCAGGAAGTTGCGCGGCGTGTTGAGCTTGCGCTCGTCATAGAGCTCGCCGGGCAGGATCGGGTGGACGACCTGCTCCCACAGATCCGGGCGGATCACCGCGTCGGGGTCCACGCCATCCTTGTGCTGGGTGGAGATGAGGACCTTCTCGATCTCGATCGGGCGCCCGTTCTCGTAGCGGACGGTGACCTGCGTCTTGCCGTCGGGGCGCAGGTAGCCGATCTCGCCGGCCTTGCGGATCGCCGCCATGCGGTGGGCGAGCTTGTGCGCGAGCGCGATCGGCAGCGGCATCAGCTCGGGCGTCTCGCGCGTCGCGTAGCCGAACATCATCCCCTGGTCGCCCGCGCCCGCGACGTCGAGCTCGTCGTCGTCGGCGGGGTCGGTGCGCGCCTCCAGGGCGGTGTTGACACCCTGGGCGATGTCGGGCGACTGCTTGTCGATGGCGTTGATCACCGCGCAGGAGTCGGCGCTGAAGCCGAGGTCGGCGTCGGTGTAGCCGATCTCCCGGATCGTCGAGCGGGCGATGTCCTGGATGTCCACGTAGGTATCGGTCGAGATCTCGCCCGAGACCACGACCAGGCCGGTGTTGACGAGCGTCTCGCACGCGACGCGGCCGTAGGGGTCCTCGCGCATAACCGCGTCGAGGACACCGTCGGAGATCTGGTCCGCGACCTTGTCGGGATGGCCCTCGGTCACGGACTCAGAGGTGAACAGGAACTCGTTGTCGGACAGTTGGGTCATGGGATCTGGAGGAAGAGCTCCGTCGTCGAGATGTTCCCCTGGACAGACGAGACGGCGCCGGCCGCGCGAACCTTGCGCAGGTCGCTCTGCGTGCGCACAAAGGCCGGGTCGGCAAGGAACCCGGCCTGCCCGAACAGCCTCAGGAGCTGGCTGGAGTCAAGGAAGACTAGCGACGTCACCCGCGCCGGGCGCTCTCCCAGGACCGTCTTGAAGGCATTGGTGCCGGCCAGCGACCGCTTTGCGCCGCGCGCGGCATCGATTCCCTGGGCGCTGGTCGACAGGAAGAGCTTGCCGTCGGACACCGCGAAGCTCGGCCGGCGTCCCGGGCCCTGCAGCCGCGCGAGCGCTGCGCGGGTGGCCCGCTCGTCGCGCACCGGGGCGACCACGGTGAGGGTCGGGGCACGTGACCCGCCCCCGACCGTGAACGCCGCCTGCCCGCGCAGGTGCGGGAGGATCTCGGTGTCGAAGCTGACGCCGGTGCGCCGCCGAAGGTCGCCCTTGAAGCGGGTGAGCCCCGCCGCGAGGACGCCGGCGCGACCAGGGCCGGCGGTCTCGATCAGCGAGGACACGTCGGCCGGGACGTCTTGGAGGTCGGGCTTGAAGGGGGCGGGGCGCGGCGCGCCCGGGCCCTCCAGGCTGCGGACAGTGATCCTCGCGCCGCCGTCCGCGGGCGCGAGAGCGAGCCCCGCAGCCCGCAGCCCGGGCCGGTCGAGCAGCGCTCCGGCTGCCCCGAGCACGCCTCCGGCGGGCGCGAGCAGGCGGCGAATCCCGGCGGCCGACGCCCATCCGTCCGCGACCCGCCCCTTCGGCAGGTCGCCGGCCACGGCCCTGTAGCGCGGGTCGTCGGCCAGCGAGCGCCCGCGGCCCGCGGCGAGATCGACCGCCGCGCGCACCGACTCGAACTGCCCGATGGCGAGGAAGTCGCCCGCGAACGCCGCCTGCGTCGATCCGTAGTTGCGAATCGGCGTGCCCTTGTAGGACGTGACACCGATCGGTGGGCCGGTCCGCCGCTCGATGAAGCTGCGCGCCCGGTCGCGATCGGTGACCTCGAGCAGGATCAGCGAGTCAGCCCGCTCGCCCCCCGTGTCGAGCAGGGCGAGCGCCGCCTCGTCACCGGCGAACCTGGCCAGCGCGCGGCGCGCCTCGGGACCGCCCCCCGCGCCGATCCGCGAGAGCAGGCTGTCGCGCAGCGCCGGCCAGCCCGGGAAGCGCTCGGCGAGGTCGAGGGTGCGCTTGACGGCATCGCGGTTGCGGTCGGTGGAGAGATGGACGAAGACCAGCGCGTTGGGCGGCACGAGCTGCGCGGAGCGCGAGGCGGGAGGCCCGTCGCCCCCGCGCGAGAGCAGCAGGACGACCACCACCACCGCGACCGCCGCGCTCGCGGCAAGCAGCGCGTAGCGCAGGCGGCGATCCTCGAGCGTCCCGCTCACGGGCGCGCGCCGGCCGCCCGGCGGCCTTTTCCTCCCTCCCCGCGGCGCTCGCGGCGCTCGACGAAGTCGATCACCAGCGGCACGCCGTCGAGGCGATAGCGCTCCCGCAGGCGGTTCTCGACGAAGTACGCGTAGTCGCGGGTCAGACGGGCACGGGTGTTGACCTGGATCGCGAAGCGGGGCGGGGACTCGTCGATCTGGGCTATGTACAGGAGCTTCAGGCGCTTGCCCTGGCGCGCGGGCGGCTGGCGGACGGCCTGCAGCTCGCCGAGGAAGCGGTTGAGGTCGGCCGTGGGGATCCGCGCGCCGGCCCGGTCGGCGAGCGTAAACGCCTCGCGCACGAGCCGCAGGACCCCCCGACCGGTCTGCGCGCTCGCGGTGAGCACACGCGGGCGCAGGCGCAGCTTGCTCGCCGCCCGCGCGCGCTCGTGCTCGAGGTCGACGTCCTGGGCGACGTCCCACTTGTTCAGGGCGAGGAGCGTGGCGCAACCGCTCTGCATCGCGAGCTCCGCCACTCTGATGTCCTGCGCGGTGACGCCATCCTGCGCGTCGCACACCACCAGCGCGACGTCGGCGCGCTCGGCCGCGCGGCGCGAGCGCAGCGAGGTGTAGTACTCGACCGACTCGGCGACCTTGGCCTGGCGGCGCAGCCCCGCGGTGTCGACGATGACCAGGGGGCGTCCCTCGACCTCCAGGCGCAGGTCGATCGCGTCGCGTGTGGTCCCGGCCCGGTCGGAGACGATCACCCGCTCCTCGCCGACGATGCGGTTGACAAGCGATGACTTTCCGACGTTGGGGCGGCCGATCACCGCGAGGCGGACCGCGGGGTCGGGCTCCGGCTCGCCCTCGGGGAGCAGCGCGACGAGGCGGTCGAGCAGGTCGCCCGTCCCCAGCCCCTGTGTGGCCGATACCGGCAACGGCTCGCCCAGCCCCAGGCGGTGGAACTCGGCGGCGAGCGGCTGGTCGGCGGGGTCGTCGCACTTGTTGGCGGCCACCACCACGGGCACCTTCGAGCGTCGCAGCAGGTCGGCGAGCTCCTCGTCGCCCGGGCGCAGGCCGGCCCGCGCGTCGACTACTAACAGCGCCGCGGCGGCGTCGGCCAGCGCCGCGCGCGCCTGCTCCTGGATCGAGCGGGCGAGCTCGCCGCGGTCGTCGAGGTCGACGCCGCCGGTGTCCACCAGCGTGAAGCGCCGCCCGTTCCAGTCCGTGGCGAGCTCCTTGCGGTCGCGGGTGATCCCCGGGCGCTCGTGGACCACCGCCTCCCGCGAGCCCGTGAGCCGGTTGACCAGCGAGCTCTTGCCGACGTTGGGGTAACCGACTACCGCGACCTTCATGAGCGCATCCTCTCGGCCAGCGCGGCGATCCGCTCCACCACCTCGCCGACGCTCAGCCCGGTCGTGTCCAGAACGGTCGCGTCCGGCGCAGCCACGAGCGGGCTGTCGGCGCGGGTGCGGTCGCGCTCGTCGCGGACCGACTGCTCGGCGAGGACCTCTTCGGGGTCGGCGCCCAGCTGCGCGGCGCGGCGGCGGGCGCGCTCGGGCGGGCTCGCGTCGAGGAAGAGCTTTAGCTCGGCGTGCGGCGCGACGACGGTGCCGATGTCGCGGCCCTCGGCGACCCAGTCGCCGTGGGCGAGGAGCTCGCGCTGCTTGGCGACCATCGCCCTGCGGACCTCCGCGTCGGCCGCCGCGCGCGACGCGAGCTCGGAGACCTCGGGCGTGCGGATGGCGTCGGTCACGTCGCGGCCGTCGAGGCGGACCCGCTCTCCGAGCTCGATCCGCAGGCCGTCGGCCACGAGCGCGGGCTCGCTTCCGCGCTCGTGCGCGGCGAGAGCCACGCCGCGGTACATCGCCCCGGAGTCCAGGTAGGTGAAGCCCAGCCGCTGCGCCAGGGCGCGTGCGACGGTCGACTTCCCGGCCCCTGCGGGGCCGTCGACGGCCACGACCACGCCGCTCCGCCCCTACGCGAGCGTTCCCAGGTGCTCGCGGAACTGCGGGTAGGAGACGGCGGCGACGTCGATGCCGATCACGCGCACGCCCTCCTCGGAGGCCAGGCCGGCGACGGCGCCGAGCATGGCGAGTCGGTGGTCTCCCTGCGAGTCGAGGACGCCGCCGCGCAGGCCACCGGTGCCGGTCACCGCGAAGCCGTCCTCCGTCGCCTCGATCTCGCCGCCCAGGCCCCGGAGCCCGTCGACCACGGCCTGGATGCGGTCGGACTCCTTGACCCGCAGCTCGTCGGCGCCGCGCACCACGGTCTCGCCCTCGGCGAAGCACCCGAGCAGCGCTACGAGGGGAAGCTCGTCGATCGTCAGCGGCACCTCGTAGGACTCGACCGTCGTGCCCGAGAGCGGGCCCGCGCTGACGTCGATGTCGGACACCGGCTCCAGCAGCGGAATCTCGTCGCCCAGTGGCGGCTGCTCGAGGTCGCCTTCGATCGCCGCCCCCATCCGCTCGGCCACCCGGAGGAAGCCCGTGCGGGTCCAGTTGACGCCGACCTCCTCGAGCACCACGTGGGAGCCGGGCACGATCAGCCCGGCGGCGATCAGGAAAGCCGCCGAGGAGAGATCGCCGGGAACCTCGATGGCGTCGAGACCAAGTTCGTCGGCGGCACAGACGTTGACGGCGGGACCGTCGCGCCAGATCCGGACGCCGGCACGCAGGAGCATTCGCTCGGTGTGGTCGCGGCTGCGCGCCGGCTCGACGATCCTGGTGTCCCCTTCAGCCTGCAGGCCCGCGAGCAGCACGCAGGACTTCACCTGCCCCGACGCCTGGGGCTGCACGTACTCGATGCCACGCAGGCGCCCGGCGTGCACGACGAACGGCGGGAAGTGCCCGTCGGTGGCCTCCAGGCGGGCGCCCATCATGCTCAGCGGGCGCGCAATGCGGTCCACGGGACGGCGGCGGATCGACGCGTCGCCGTCCAGCGTCCAGGAGCCGGTGGGCTGGGAGGCGAGCCACCCGGGCAGCAGTCGCATGAGCGTGCCGGAGTTGCCGACATCGATCGTCTCACCGACCCCGTCGAGGCCACGCAACCCCGTCCCGCGCACCAGCAGCCCGTCGGGACGCATCTCGACTACCGCGCCGAGTGTCCGCAAAGCAGCGGCCGTGCTGTTGGTGTCGGCGGCGTCGAGGTAGTTGTGGACGAGCACCGGCTCGTCGTGCATGGCGGCGACCAGTGCCGCCCGGTGGGAGATCGACTTGTCGGGCGGCGCCGGGACGCTGCCCTGGAGCGGGCCGGCGGGCTGGAAGTGGGCGGTCTGGGTCACGCTCGCGCGACCGGGAAGCCGAGGGCCGACACGAGCTCGCCGGCCCGGCGGGCGGGCGCGTCGCCGGCGATCCACAGGGCGATCACGCCCTCGCGGTTGTCGGGTGCCGGGTAGAGGCCCATGTCGGTGATGTTGACACCCGCGCGGCCGAGCTCGAGTGCGATCCGCGCGACGACCCCGGGCTGGTTGGGGACCGAGACCCGCAGTTCGTGGGTGGGTCCGCCTGCGAGATCGGACTCCAGCAGGCGGCGGCGGTGCTCGGCGGCGGTGTCGTTCCATGCCGTCACGGCGTCCGCGTCGGCGTCGGCGAGCGCGCCGCGAACCTCCAGGAGGCGCTGGGCGACGTCGTCGATCCGGGCGATCAGCGCTTCCCGGTTGGACAGGTAGATGTCCGTCCAGATCGCGCTGTTTGCGCCGGCCACGCGGGTGGCGTCGCGAAAGCTCGGGCCGGTCGCGGGTAGGCGCTCCTCCTCCTCGGCGAGCGCCCCGGCGGCCTGGCCGACGAGCACGTTGGCCAGCACGTGGGGCAGATGGGAGACGGCGGCCATGAGGCGGTCGTGGGTGTCGGCGTCGATCGCCGCGGGCCGGGCGCCCAGCGCGGCGAGCGTGCGGTGCAGGCGCTCGTAGAGGACCCCCGAGGTGGCAGCGGTCGGCGTGAGGTACCACGTGGCGCCCGCAAAGAGATCGGGGCGGGCGAAGGCGACCCCGGCGGTCTCCGCGCCCGCCAGCGGATGCCCGCCCACGAAGCGCGGGTCGGGGTGGCGCGCGACCAGGGCGCGCTTGGTCGAGCCCACATCGGTGACCACGGTGTCGGGGCCTGCGGCGGCGAGGGCGGCGCCGACGGCGTCGGGGAGCTCGCCGACCGGTGCCGCGACGAACACCGTCTCGGCGCCCTCGACGGCCTCGGCCGCAGAGTCGGCGACCTCGTCAAGCGCTCCCCGCTCGCCCGCGGCCACGAGCACATCGGGGTCCGGGTCATAGCCGCGCACGCGTACGCCGAGTCGCTCGCGGGCCGCAAGCGCCACCGACCCGCCGATGAGCCCCACCCCGACGACGGCGACGGTCAAGGGGTAGCGCGGCCCGGGTTCAACCGGCGCCGCGCCGGCCGCGTACCGCCGCCGCGAGCTGCTCGAGCGCGGCCTCCGTCGTGTCCCACGCCATGCACCCGTCGGTGATCGACTGCCCGTAGGTGAGCGAGCCACCGGGGACCAGCTTCTGGTTGCCGGCCGCGAGGAAGGACTCGAGCATCACCCCGACGATCGCCTCGTTGCCACCGGCCACCTGGGTGGCCAGGTCGGCGACGACCCCGGGCTGGCGGGCATGGTCCTTGCCGCTGTTGTCGTGGGAGGCGTCGACGATCACCCGCTCGGGCAGCCCCGCCGACTGCAGGTGGGCGAGCGCGCCGGAAACCGCACCGGCACCGAAGTTCGGGGTTCCGCGGCCGCCTCTCAGGATGAGGTGGCAGTCGGCGTTGCCGCGCGTGTGGAGGATCGCCGGCGTGCCGGAGGCATCGATGCCGGCGAACGCGTGAGGCACGGCGGCGGCCCGGACGGCGTCGACAGCCACGCCGATGTTGCCGTCGGTGCGGTTCTTGAAGCCGACGGGCATGGAGAGACCGGACGCGAGCTGGCGGTGGATCTGGCTCTCCGTAGTCCGCGCCCCGATCGCGCCCCAGGCGACGGCGTCGGAGATGTACTGCGGCGTGATGGGATCGAGGAACTCGCAGCCCACGGGCAGGCCGAGCTCCGCGACCTCGAGCAGCAGCTGCCGCGCCATGCGCAGCCCGGCGTTCACGTCCCCCGAGCCATCCAGGTGGGGGTCGTTGATCATCCCCTTCCAGCCCGTCGTGGTGCGTGGCTTCTCGAAGTACACGCGCATGGCCACGCAGAGGTCGTCGTCCAGGTCGGCCGCCGTGGCGCTCAGGCGCCGGGCATAGTCGAGCGCCGCCTGTGGGTCGTGCACGCTGCACGGCCCCACGACCACCAGCAGGCGGTCGTCGAGGCGGTTCAGGATCTCGGCGATGTCCGAGCGGCCGCGCAGGATCACCTCGGCCTGCGCCTGGCTCAGGGGCAGCTCCTCGAAGATGTCGGCGGGCGGCACGAGCGGCACCGCGCTGGCGATGCGCTGGTCGCGGATCTGCTCCATCCGGGTAGGGGCGGTCAGCGACATCTCGGGCCTGGCCCCTGGGCGATCCTCATCAGGATGATCATCACTTGCCTGGTCCTTTCGAGCTCTCATTCGGTCTACGGCGATCCTGCTGGCTGGCGATCAGCCCTGAGTCGGCGCTCGGTCCGTAGGACCCGATGCGGACGGCTGCCCCAGCCGACCGAGCGCCTAGCTAAATCGCCAGGCCGCGTAGGCGTAGGTGAAGGACCAGCTGGCGGCGCGGGCCGACGGGCCGCCCTCGGCGGCGAACTGCGTGGAGTCGGTCTCGCGGCGCATCTGAAGACGTTGTAGCAGCCTGGTGCCCCTCCATCAACCTGTGGGCGCGAGGCGGCGCCGTCTTCCTCCAGCGCTTACTCCCCCCGAACGACCTCGACGAGGGAGCGGGAAGGGGTCTCCTCCGGCGCCTCCGAGGCCTCCCTTCCCTTCCCCTCGTCGATGCCGTTCAGAGAAGCTCGCCCAGCGCCGCGAGGAAGCGGCGGTTCTCCCCCGCGGTCCCGCACGTGACGCGCAGCGCGCCTTCGCGTCCGAGTGCGGCGCCGGCGCGCACGAGCACTCCGCCCTCGGCCAGGCCCCGGACGATCGCCGCCTCGTCGCGGTCCTCGCCGAGGTGCACCCACACGAAGTTGGCATGGGATTCAGCGACCTCGAGCCCGAGGCGCTGTAGCCCTTCCTCCAGCTCCAACCGCGCGGCGACCGTGAGCTCGACGCGGCGCAGGACCTCGTCCTGGTGGCGCAGCGCCTCCGTCGCCGCGGCCTGGGCGGCCGCGTTGCAGAAGAACGGCTGGCGGACCTGGTCCACCGCGGCGCGGAAGGCCTCAGACCCGCACAGCGCGAAGCCGACGCGCAGCGCAGCGAGGCCGTGCACCTTGGAGAAGGTGCGCAGGAGCACGAGGTTGGGGTGGGCCTCGAGCAGGTCGATGGAGGCGTCGGGGTCGTCGAGGGTGCTGAAGTCACAGTAGGCCTCGTCGACCAGCACGCAGACCTGGCGGGGAACGCGCTCGACCAGCGCCTGGATCTCGGCCAGCGGCAGCGCGGTGCCCGTGGGGTTGTTGGGATTGCAGACGAGGAGCATCCGAGTGGCGACCGTGATCTCCTCGGCCATGCGGTCGAGGTCATGGCGGTCGCCGCCGTCGAGGGGGACGGGGATCGCCGTCGCCCCCGTGGCCGCCGCGAGGTGCGGGTACATCGAGAACGACGGCCACGCGTAGACCACCTCGGCACCCGGCTCGAGCAGGGCGGTCCCGGCCGCGAGCAGCACGTCGCAGGAGCCGTTGCCGACGGCGATGCGCTTGGCCGGCACCCCGTAGCGGTCGGCGAGCGCCCGGCGCAGGCGCGCGTTGGTCGGGTCGGGGTAGCGGTTGACTCCCTCCAACACCCCGGCCGCGGCGCGGGCGACCTGGGGCAGCGGCGCGAACGGCGACTCGTTGCTCGCGAGGTGCGCGACGTCCTCGGGCAGCGAGTAGCCGTCGGCCGCCGGGTAGGTCGGGATGCGGCGGACCGCCTGGGCGAACTCGAGCGCCATCAGGGCGCGCCGGGCGGACCGCCGCGGCTCGCGCGCGGCTCGTCCCCCTCGGGCAAGCGTCCATCGCGTCCGACGTAACCGTCCTTGCCCCCGACGATGACGAACGTCGCGTCGTCCTCGCCGACGTTGCGCAGGCGACGGATCGTCGGAGCGTCCACGCGAGCCAGCCCGCCCGGGCCCAGGCGATGGACACTGCCGTCGCCGAACTCGATCTCGACCGTGCCGGTGTGGACGAAGTACGTCTCCTCCTGCTCGTCGTGGAGGTGCCGGCCGGTCTCGTAGCCGGGAGGCATGACGAGCGCGTTGATCCCGAAGGCGGTCACCCCGAGCCCGCGGCGGATCTTGCGAAAGCCAGGCCCGTCGCCGAGCGCATCGACCGAGGTGACGGCGTAGCCGTCGCCCTGTACCACGTCAGTGTCTTCAGCCATTGCAGGCAGGTTACTGAGCCCCGCGGAGGTCGACCCGGAGCGCGCTCGCCTCCTCGAGGTAGCAGTGGCGTGGCTCGTGGTCGGCGGGTGCGTGGTAGTGGACGAGCACGCGGATGATCCGCGGGAGGGACCCGGGCACCGCTATCTCCTGCGCGCAGAGCAGGGGGACCGCGCTCAAGCCGATCCGCCGCGCCGCCACGGCAGGAAACTCGGCGTCGAGGTCCGCTGTGGCCGTGAAGATGCAGCTGACCATCCGCTCGGCCTCCAGGCCGTTGCGGGCGATGACCTCGCGCATTAGCCGCTCGGTGGCGGCGAGGATTTCTCCGGCATCGTTGCGATCGACGGAGATCGCGCCGCGCAGGGCGAACAGCATCGCCGCGGGATTCTGGCAGGGCCGCGCGGGCGCGGGCCTCAGCCCGCGCCGCCGTTCCCGTTGCTGCCGGCGGCCTCGTGCAGGCGCGCCACCTCCGCCGCGTTGAGCCGGCGGTGCTCCCCCTCTCCCAGCGAGTCGAGCCGCAGCGGTCCGAAGGCGATGCGCTGGAGGCGCTGCACGGGGTGACCCACCGCAGCGCACATGCGTTTGACCTGGCGCTTGCGTCCCTCGTGGATGCTCAGCTCGATCTCGTCGGGGGCGATCCGGCGAACCCGCGCCGGCGCGGTCGGCCCATCGTCGAGCTGCACCCCAACCCGCAGGGCGTGCAGTGCGCGCTCGCGCACGGGCCCTCCGCGAACGGTCGCCCGGTAGGTGCGCCTGACCTCGTGGCTCGGGTGGCTGAGGCGGTTGGCCAGCTCGCCGTCGTTGGTCAGAAGGATCAGCCCGGTCACGTCGGCGTCCAGGCGTCCGACCGGGTACAGCCGCGCGTCGGCCGGCACGAGCGCGGTGACCGTCGGGCGGCCCTGGGGATCACGGGCCGTGGAGACGACGCCGGGCGGCTTGTTGAGCGCGTAGATCACACGTGGCTCGGCCCCGCCTACGGGGCGGCCGTCGACGGTGACCTGGTCGGAGTCGCCGACGTCGCGGGCAGGGTCGGTCACACGCTCACCGCCGACGGTGACCCTGCCCTCGCCGACGAGCCGCTCCGCCGCCCGCCGGGATGCCACGCCGGCGTGGGCCAGATGCTTCGCGAGCCGCACCGACCCCGAGCTTACTCAGCCGCGAGGCGGGAAGGCGCCCCGGGGCGGATTGGCCGGGCGCCGAAGCGGCATCGACCAAGGATCGCCCCACCGCTTTCTGCGCCTTTAACGAGCTCAGCCGGAGGGAAGCACGGCCATCCAGCACACCACCCCGAGGTCCTCCGGGCCGATTTCCTCGGGGACCTCCTCCGGAGCGACCGGTTGGAGTCCCAGGCGCTGCACGAGCTCGACCACGCGCTCCGCGGCGGTGTTGCGCGAGATCCGCTCCTCAGTCAGCTCCGCGCGAATCTCGTTGAGCCCGCGTCGCACCGCCGAGCTGCGCTCCACCGACAGCGCCTCGGCGGCCCGCTCAGCGCCCTCAGGGAGGATCACAGCCGGATCGCGCAGCAGCCCGAGAGCGAAGCGCTGCGCGGACCCGATCGAGCGCTGGGCGGCGCGCGGGTCGGCGCGTTGGTTGTGCTCCGCGACGATCGAGGCGCACGCACGGCGCCACGGCGCCTCGAGGTCCAGCCCCTGCGCTCCGAGCTCCTCGGCGTGCTCGGGATCGATACGCCGCAGGATCTCCAACTCCGATTCGAGGACCTCCTCGCCGGGCGCAAGCAGAACGAAGCGCCAGTAGCGGTGGCCGTGGTCGGCGCCCTTCATCGGCCGGGTGCGCGCGGCGAAGAAGACGCCGGCCGGACCGCGCGCACGGGCGGGCGCCGGCCGGATCACCGCCCCTATGCCCCACGGGAGCGCGAGCAGGCGGTCGACCTCGCCCTCCTCCTGGGCGCGCAGAAGCCGCGCGCGCAGCTCCTCGCCGATGAACGCTCCGCTCAGCTTCGCGTCGCCGTCCTCGGCGGCGGGGTCGATGTCGCCCTCCGCCAGCCGCTCGGCGTAGTTGCGAAGCTCGGACTCGATGCCCTCGATCACCTCGACCTCCATGCCGAACACGCCTGCGGCGCGGATCTTCGCCCTGACCCTGGCCTCCAGCCGCAGCAGCTCCTCGAACTCACCGGCGACGGGGAGCATCGTCGTGAGGTGAACCACGTCGTGATCTGAGCGCAGGCGGATCACGCGCCCGTTGCGCTGCACGACGCGCTGGGGATTCCAGGGCATGTCGTAGGAGATCACCCCACTGGCCTGCTGGAGATTTTGCCCTTCGGAGAGCACGTCGGTCGAGAGGAGGAGGTCGACCTCCCCGTCAGGCGGCACGTAGGCGTCGTTCACGACGGTCCGCGGCGAGAAGCGCGTGAGCAGGCGAGTGCGCTCGTCGGGGCTGGCCTCCGAGCCGACCACGGTCACGCGCACTCGCCCGGCGACCGTCTCAGGCAGATGACGGTCGATGTACGCGATCGTGTCGCCGTAAGTCGCGAAAACGATGACCTTGCGGTCCTCCGCGCTCTCCAGCAGCCGGCGCAGCGTGGCGAGCTTGGTGTCCTCGAGCGGGGTCAGCGGCGCGAGTCGATCCCAGATGGCGGCCAACCGCGCGCGGTCGGCCGCGACCGCGTCGCCGTAGCCCTCCTGGAAGTCGGCGGCCGGGCGCGCCTCGGGGTCGTCGGCGAGCGCCTCCGCGACCCAGGAGGAGAGCCCGGCGTCCCCCGCTTCCACGCGCGCGGCCTCCCGCAGCGTCGCCTTGGAGGGCACGAACCCGCGCCCGCCGTCCCATGCTGCGAGAAACGCGTCGTGGGCGGCGACCATCCGCTCGACCGTGGCCAGGCAGGCGGCCCAGCAGGACTCGAAGCGCTTCAAGACGCTCGACTGCAGCAGGCCGCCGAGCTGAGACTCGGCCGCGTCGACCTCCGGCTCGGCGAGATGGGCGCTGGGCCGGTAGCGAGCCATGTCGAGGTCCGCAATCAGTGCGGTGATCTCGCCGAACAGCCCGGGATGGGCCTCGTCGAGGTCGTAGCGGACCGTGCGCAGCTCAGGCGTCGGGAACCGCACCGGCGTCCCGTCGGGAAAGGTCGCGCCTGGGTAGTGCTCCTGGATGAAAAGGCGATCGCGGCGGACGGTCACCGCGTCGGCGAAGGGGAACAGCCGGTCGGGGTCGAGGTTCTCGGGATCGCGTTCGTTCGCGCCCGCGTGCAGGAACAGCTCGCGCGCCGACCCGATGCCAATTGAAGCGAAGGCGCGGTCGTGCCGGGCGAAGAGCATCACGATGTTGTAGAGGTCCCACAGCCCGTTGTTCACGGGCGTGGCCGTGAGCAGCACGACGTGCTTGCGCTCGCCTCCCAGCAGACGCTCCATCGCCCGATACCAGCTCGTGTCCTCGTTGCGCAGCGAGTGCGCCTCGTCGACGATGACGAGGCGGTAGGCGTCCTTGTCGGCGGCGAGGTGCCGGCGCGCGTTCGCCGCCCCGGTCGCGAGCTGCTCGTCGCTTGAGAGCTCTTGGTAAGACAGCACCTCAGCCGGCAGGCGCGCGCGCCTGATCTCGGTCTCCCACATCTCGCGCAGCTGCGCGGGGCAGATCACCAGCGCGTGGCGACCTTGCTCGAGCGCGTACTCCGCGATGAAGGCCAGGCCGATCGCCGTCTTGCCCGTGCCCACTCCGTCGGCGTAGAGCACCCCGCCGTGGCGCGCGAGGATGCGGCGCGCGCGCTCG
>JBBQNQ010000007.1:0-58254 GCA_038330095.1 Solirubrobacterales bacterium | reverse complement strand
AGCACTCCGCTGCCTCAAACGACACCTCGCCCGCCGCATCCACCAGCTCATGACCACCACCCCAAACGCGCCAGCAACAGCCCTGGCGTTGACATAGGAGCAACTGATGCGCCGCCGCCTTCCGATGCGCCCATCGACGGCGCTCGCATCCTTCTGGGTCGGCGCGGGGGTGATGCACTTCGTCATCCCGAAGCAGTACGAGGCGATCGTCCCCGACCAGCTGCCCGCGCACCGCGAGCTAGTGGTCGCGAGCGGGATCGCCGAGATCGCGGGCGGCCTCGCCGTGCTGCACCCACGCACCCGCCGGCTCGCGCGGTGGTGGCTGCTCTCGACGCTGGTCGCCGTGTATCCGGCCAACGTCACCATGGCGCTGCAGCCCGGCGGCTACGGGGTTCCCGCCTGGCTGCTGTGGGCGCGGCTCCCCCTGCAGGTCGTCTTCGCCAGGTGGACGTGGCGGGGAACCGCCGACCGCTAGCATGGTGGATGGACCGTGCTAGGCGGGGAGGTAGCGGTGCCCTGCACCCGCAATCCGCTCTAGCGGGGCTGAATCCCCTCCCGAGGGGCCGAGGCCCTCGGGGTCGGCGCACCGGTGGAAGCGTCGATGGCCGGGTCCCCATGCGGTGGAGGCTCGTGAACCAGGTCAGATCCGGGAGGAAGCAGCCTTAAGCGACAACCTTCAGGCGCGTCGGGGAGCCCCCGGCCGGAGCAGATACCGGTGGCAGCGCTCGAGGGCCCGCTTCGACGGAGGGTGCACGGTCCGCTTCAGCCTGCGCTCGCGAGCGCGGGATGCCGCCGATAGGCGTGGCGATTAGTTACCAAACGGGCTTTAAGGGTGGCGAGCGAGCCGGAGACGCGCTGAAATAGGCGTATGCACGATCACCTCCACGATGTCAGCGCGGATCCGGAACGCCCTCGGTCGGTGACCGACAGCGTGGACACCACCTCGAGCATGGCGGTCACCGGCAGCTCGGGGACCGCCGGCAGCGTCGCCGTGGCCGGCAGCGTCGCGACGCGACACAGCGTCGCGGTTGCCGGGTCGGCCGCCACGGCGGCGAGCGTCGCGGTGGCCGGATCCGCGGCAACCGCCGGCAGCGTGGCCGTCGCGGGCTGTGTGGGAACGGCGGGCAGCGTGGCCGTCGCGGGAAGCGCCGCGACCCTGCTGAGCGTGGCGGTCGCGGGGAGCGTGGGAACGGTCGCGAGCAGCGCGGTGGCGGGCTGCATCCTGGCGCTCGCGTGCGCGCGCTGCAGCGGCTGCGTCGCCTGCGTCGCGTGCGTCGACTGCGAGGACTGCGTGGGGTGTGTCGGCTGCGTGGGCCTGCGCGGCGCGGTGGGAAAGGTCGGGGCGCGCCGGCGGCGCGGGTTCTGGCGTGGCGGCTGAGCGCCGCGCCGCGGCGCCTCAGCAGCGCGCGTAGACGCGCCAGGAGCGGTTGGCGGCCCTGAGGACGAAGCCGGGCGGCCGGCCTTGCCCGGAGGCGCCGGGATCGCGGGGATCGAGCATGAAGGCCTTTGCTACCCCTTCATTGGCGGGCACCAGGGTCGTGCCACGGGCCGGCGCGGGTTGGTCGCCTGGCGTGACAAAGCTCTCCGGCGCGCGATCGAGCCACAGGGCGAGGAGGGGCACGGGCCGGCTGTTGGGCACGGTGACCGGCCGGCACGCCGGAGGGAAGGCGCCCGCCTCGGTGAGGTCGTGCAGGTCGTCCTGGATGCGCTCCTGGGAGGCGACCGCGGACCGCAGGTCGCGCAGGCGCCTGCCCTGCGAGGGCGCGAACACGGCGAACAGCGCGAGGGTCAGGACGGCGACCGCCATCCACGTCCTGCGCGGCGGCCCGTCCGGCACCGCCCGCCAGCCGCCGAGCGCCGCGCCGCCCAGCACGCACAGCAGCGACGCGGCGAGCAGGAGATAACGGGTGATGACCGGCAGCCCGGCCACCGCCAGCGCCGCCACGGCCGCCAGCGCGAGCGCGGCGGCCCCGCCGGCCACGAGTGTTCGGCGGCGCAGCCAGGCCAGGCCGAGGGCCGCGCCCAGCACGGCAGCCGCCAGCCCCGGCACGCGCAGGATCTCCCCGAGCCGGCGCGGTGCCGCCGTGACCAGTCCGTGCACGCCGGTAGCGCGCCCGAGGGTCTCCACGTTGTCGCGCGTTCCGGTCAGCGAGGCGAGCGGATCGCCGGTGGAGACGAGGTCGGCCATGGCCCACAGGACCGGCGCCGCGAGGGCGAGCGGGGCCAGGCGAAGGGCCCGCGCCCGTGAGTCGAGGCCGATCCACACGAGGTAGGCGGCGGCGAACAGCCACGCCTCCGGCCGTAGCAGCCCGGCGAGGCCGAGCAGGCCGAGCACGGGCGCGCCGGTGCGCGGGCGGCGGACCTCGACGGCAAGCGCGCCGAGCACGAGCGCGAGGTAGGGAAGGTCGACGTAGGCCCGGACACCGAACGAGAGAACCGGCTCGCGCGTCAGCACGATGAGCGCGGCGGCGACCCCGGCCAGCGGCCCGAACCAGGTCGTGGCGAGCCGGTAGACGAGGTAGCCGACGATCCCCAGCGACAGGAAGGCGAGCGCCACGACCACGGCCTGCGCCCCGTCGCCCAGCGGCACGAGGATCAATCCGAGGAGGTCGGCGAGCGGATGGGTCGTCGGAGCGAGCGCGACGCCGTCGAAGTCCGGGCGCCGGCCCGAAGCGAGCTCGTTGCCCCACACGAGCGCGTAGGCCGTGTCCCAGTTCGCAAATCCCGTACGGAAGATCGCGAACAGCAGGAGGGCCAGCCCGACGCTCCACAGCAAGCCCTTGGCGCGCGCCATCGCGGCGAGCACCGTACCGGCCCGGCGCGTCGCGGGTCGCCGCGCGCCGAGCATCTAGACTCGACCGCCGTGGCCGAGACCCCCTCGCTGTACCGCCGCCACCGCCCGCGAACCTTCGACGAGGTGGTCGGCCAGGAGCACGTCGTCCGAACGCTGCGCAACGCGGTGGAGCGCGGCAAGGTCCACCACGCCTACCTGTTCGTGGGCTCGCGAGGCACGGGGAAGACCTCGATGGCCAAGATCCTCGCCGCCTGCCTGAACTGCGAGCAGGGACCGACGACCACGCCCGACGGGACCTGTGACTCCTGCGTCGCGATCGCCGGCGCCACCTCGCTCGACGTGATCGAGATGGACGCGGCGTCCAACAACTCGGTGGACGACATCCGCGAGCTTCGCGAGCGGGTCGCGCTCGCGCCGGTCTCCGGCCGCAGCAAGGTCTACATCCTCGACGAGGCGCACATGCTCTCGCCGCAGGCCTGGAACGCCTTCCTCAAGACCCTCGAGGAGCCCCCGCCCGACCCGGTCTTCGTGCTCTCGACGACCGAGGCCCAGAAGGTGCTCCCGACGGTGGTCGACCGCTGCCACCGCTTCGACTTCGGCCGCCCGCGCGTGGAGCAGATCGCCGACGTGTTGCGGCGGGTGGCCGGGCAGGAGGGCATCGAGCTGCCGGAGGCGGCCGTGGGCCTGATCGCCCGCGCTGCGACCGGCAGCTTCCGCGACGCTCTGGGGACCCTCGAGCAGCTCGTGACCTACAGCGGTCAGACGATCGAGCTCGACGACGTGCTCGCCGTGCTCGGGGTGGTCGACGCCGAGCTGCTGTTCGGCGCGGTCGATGCGGTGGCCGCCCACGACGCGCGCGAGGCGCTGCAGGCCGTCGCGCGCCTGGACGAGTGCGGGCGCGACGCGGGCCAGCTCCTGCGCGACCTCGAGACTCACGCCCGCGAGCTGCTCGTCGTCCAGACCCTGGGCGAGGTGCCGGGCGAGCTGCGGGTCACGGCCGACCGCGACGAGCGCCTGCTCGCCCAGGCTCAGCGGCTGGAGCCGATCGACGTCACCCGCCTGCTCGACCTGGTCGCGGCGGCCCAGGACGCGGTCAAGAACGGCGCCGAGGCCCGCATCCAGCTCGAGCTCGCGCTGGTCAAGGCCGCGCGCCCGGACGCCGACGCCTCCACGCAGGCGCTGCTGCAGCGCATCGAGCGCCTGGAGGCGCGGATGGCGGGCGAAGGGCCACAACCCGACCCTTTCCCTCCGGCCGCCGCGCGCGAGGATGAACCCAGGGAGGCCGTGCCCTCGCTCGAGGAGGTGACGGTCCACGATGCCCGTGAGCCTGGCGACGAGCTCGAGGGCCTGCGCTCGGTATGGCCGGCGGTGCTCGAGACCCTGCGCGAGCGCAGCGGCTCGCTGAAGGCGGGGATCTTCGCCGAGGCGCGACCCGCCGCGGTGAGCGACGGCGAGCTCATTGTCGCCTTCCCGCCTTCGGCGACCTTCAAGAAGCGCAAGGCCGAGGACCGCGATTACTGCGAGGCCCTTGCCGAGGCCGTCCGCGCGGTCACCGGCGCGAGCATTCGCCTTCGTTGCGAGCTCCGCGACGAGGACGAGGGGGAGGCAGTCGCCGGCGACGCCCCGGCGGGCGCGGCGGCCGCGGGCCTCTCGGAGGAGGAGCTCGTCGAACGCTTCATGGCAGAGTTCGACGCGGAGGAGATCCCGGCCGACCACACCGAGGAATGACGATATGCCCCAGCCGCCCAACATGAACCAGATGCTCAAGCAGGTCCAGAAGATGCAGGCCGACATGATGGCCGCCCAGGAGAAGCTCAAGGACGAGCGCGTCGAGGCTACGGCCGGGGGCGGGATGGTCAAGGTCGTGGTGTCCGGTGACCTCGAGGTCAAGGACATCGCCATAAACCCCGAGGCCATCGATCCCGAGGACCCCGAGCTGCTCCAGGACCTGATCCTCGCCGCGGTCAACGAGGGCCTGCGCAGCGCCCAGGAGATGGCGGCGAGCCGGATGGGCGGCCTGACCGGCGGGCTGGGCGACCTAGGGCTGCCCGGGCTGTAGATGGCTGATTCCACGACCCCCACGACCGCCTGGCCGCGTCTCGCGGCGCTGGATCGCCACGGTCTGAAGGGGTCAGACCACCGGCCTTCGGCCGGCGGTGCCCCTCTGCCACTGTCCCCCTTCGGCCCGCGTCGCCCAGCATCCACGATCCGCGACCATGCGGCCGCGCGGGCCGCGGAATCAACCATCTAGCCGGTGTACGCCGCCCCCGTCCAGCGGCTGATCACCGAGTTCAGCCGGCTTCCCGGGATCGGCACCCGGACCGCCCAGCGCCTCGCCTTCCATGTGCTGCGCACGCCGCCCGAGGAGGCGCTTGCGCTGGCCGACGCCATCCGCGAGGTCAAGGAGCGCATCGGCCTGTGCGAGCGCTGCTTCAACCTCGCCGAGGAGCGCCTGTGCCCGATCTGCAGCGACCCGCGACGCGATCCGGCGCTCGTGTGCGTGGTCGAGGAGCCCGGCGACGTGATCCCCATCGAGCGCACGCACGAGTTCCGGGGCAGCTACCACGTGCTCGGCGGCGCCCTGTCCCCGATCGACGGCGTCGATCCCGAGGACCTGCGCATCCCGCAGCTGCTGGCCCGTGTCGGCGAGGGGGAGCTGCGCGAGGTGGTCCTGGCGACCAACCCGACCACCACCGGCGAGGCCACCGCGCTCTACATCGCCGACGCCCTGCGGGCCGACGCGCCCGAGGTGGCGGTCACCCGCCTGGCCTCCGGTCTCCCCGTCGGGGCCGACCTCGAGTACGCCGACGAGGTCACGCTCGGCAAGGCGCTCTCGGGCCGGCGCGCGCTCTAAGAGCCTCCGGCGCGCCCGGGGGACGGCCCGTCTATCCTGCCCCGCTCGTGAACCGCGCCGTCCTCATCATCCTCGCGCTCCTGGGCGCCGTGGTCGCCGGTTGCGGCGGCGGCGGGGGGGACAAGTCGGACAACACCTCTCGTGCGCAGGGCCCGGCGGTCAAGCCGTTCCTGGGCGTGAGCCCCGGCGCTCCGCTGCTGGCCGACCCGAAGCTCATGGATCGCGAGCTCCCGGTGATGGCCAAGGCAGGCGTCACCACGCTGCGGGTGCCGTTCTCCTGGAATGAACTCGAGCCGTCCCGCGGCACCCTGAATTTCGCGCGCACCGACGCGATCGTCGCGGCGGCGGCCAAGTCGCGGATCGACGTGCTGGCGACGGTGGTGACCACGCCCTCATGGGCGAAGGCCGACCCGGCCGACGGCGCCGCCCCCCCGCGCGACCCGCAGGACTACGCCCGCTTCCTGCGCGCGCTCATCCTGCGCTACGGCCCCGACGGCTCGTTCTGGCGCGACCACGCCGACCTGCCCAAGGTGCCCATCCGCTCATGGCAGATCTGGAACGAGCCTTCGCACGTCTATTACTGGTCGACGCGGCCGTGGGCGCCGTCGTATGTGCGGCTGCTGCGCGCTTCGAAGTCGGCGATCAAGCGGGCCGACCCCGGAGCGACGACCGTCATGGCGGGCTTCCCGGATCGCTCGTGGGAGTCGCTGCGCGAGATCGAGCGGGCAGGCGGCAGCGGCAGCTTCGACGTCGCCGCCGTCCACCCGTACACGGCGAAGCTGACCAACGTGGTCAAGATCATCCAGCTCGACCGGGCGGCGCTGAAGGCCGGGGGCGACGCCAAGACGCCGATGTGGCTCACCGAGGTCGCCTGGTCCTCTGGCCAGGGCAAGGTCGGCCCGCGCTACGCGTTCGGCTTCGAGACGACGGAGCAGGGCCAGGCTGCCCGCGTGGCCGAGGCCCTGCCGCTGCTTGCGAGCAAGCGCAAGGCCCTCGGCATCGGGCGGATCTACTGGGAGACGTGGGCCAGCCGCGGGCAGAACGCCACCTCGACCTGGGACTGGGCAGGCCTGCGCGAAGTGCGGGGCGATCAGGTGCGCCCCAAGCCCGCATTCGCGGCCTTCGTGAAGGCCGCCCAGCGCCTGCGCGGCACCTGAGCCGTCAGGCTTCGAAGGCGGAGCGCGCCGCCCGCACGCCGATGCCCGCCCGCTCCCAGAACCCGTAGGTTCCCTCCCCGGCCAGCTCCTGTGCGGCCTCGATGACGGCTGCCAGGGCCGCGAAGGCGAACGCGCCGCCGACCGACACGCGGCTTACCCCGGCGTCGGCGAGCTCGGACACCGATGGCGCCCCGGGTCGGACCAGGACGTTGACCGGGCGGTCGACCGCTGCCACCACCTCGCGGATGTCCTGGAGTCGCTTCAGGCCCGGGGCGAAGAGCACGTCCGCTCCGGCCTCCTGATAGGCCTGAAGACGGCCGATCGTATCCGGGAGGTCGGGCCGCCCCTGCACGTAGTTCTCGGCCCGCGCGGTGAGGACCAGTTGCACCGGGCCGACATGCGCTGCTTGCGCGGCAGCGGCAACGCGCTCCGCGGCGAGACCGGCGTCGTAGATCGGCGCGTCGGGGCGGCCGGTGAAGTCCTCGACCGAGCATCCGGCGAGCCCGGTGACCAGCGCGAGGCGAATGGTCTCCGCGACGTCGGCGGGATCGTCGGCGAAGCCGTTCTCCAGGTCGGCGGACACCGGCAGGTCGGTTGCCGCGACGATCGACGCGGCGTGGGCGAGCGCCTCCTCGCGGGTCACCGATCCGTCGACGCGGCCCAGCGTCGCGGCGAAGCCGCTGCTGGTGGTCGCCAGCGCCTGGAAGCCCAGCGAGGCGAGGAGCTTCGCGGAGCCCTGATCCCAGGGATTGGGCAGGAGCAGCGGATGCTCGCTGCGGTGCAGCTCCAGGAACCGCCGGGCCTGCGCAGGCAGTGGCGCCATCGCTGCGCCCGACCCTAGCGGGCGATCCCGAACCGGCGCTTGAGCGCGAGGATCCGCGTGACGGAAGCGTCCAGCCGCGCGCGCGAGATCGTGCCCGCGCGCACGGCGGACAGGACGGCTTGGTAGGCCGCCTCCTGGTCGGAGGCCGCGCCGGGGACATAGAGCATGTCGGCGCCGGCCTTGAACGAGTCCACGGCGGCTGTGCGGACGCTGGTCGCCGTGGTCGCCGTGGTGGCCACGAGGTCGCCGCTCATGACCACCCCTTCGAAGCCCAGGTCACGGCGCAGGAGGGAGATCGCCCCGGGCAATACGCTCGCCGGGGTCACGCCGTCGAAGGCCGCGTAGGTTGCGTTGGAGAGAACGATGACCGGGGCGCGAGCCGCGATCGCCCGAAACGGGCGCAGGTCGCGACGCTGAAGCTCGGGGAGGCTCAGGCCGACCGGCGCCGGTCCGGCTTCGGGGTCCTGGGCCGCGCCTCCCGCTCCGGGGAAGCTGCCAACCGCCGGGATGACCCCCGCGCGCAGGTACGCCCCGACCGCTGCGGCTGTCGCGCGGGCGACGAAGCCGGCGTCCACCCCGAAGGAGCGCGGCACGTAGGGGCCGCCCTCGGCGGCGACGTCGGCGAGCGGTGCGAGCGTCATGCGGATGCCCAGTCGCCGCAGCACCTCACCGGCGAAGCGGGCCTCGCGCCGCACCGCGCGCACGCCGCCGCGCGCGACCTCGGGCTGGGCGCGTGGCGGCCGGTCGACGATCGCGCGGCGCGCGCCGCCCTCCTGCGCCGCCGCCACGAGCGGCTCGACCTGCCGCCCGCGCTGCGCTGACGCCTGCAGCGCGGCGATGAAGCCAATCAGCTGGACGTCGGAGACCACGTTGCCCTGCTGGAGAACCACCGTGCCCCAGCCCCGTCTGCGCAGCTCTCCGACGATCGGCGCGGTGGCGTCCGTTCCCGCGAAGCCGACTGCGAAGAGCTGGGCGACCTTGCGCGCGGTCGGGAGTCCTGCGACGGCGCGCTCGAGCGGCGAGGGTGGCGTCGTGATCTTGGCAAGCGCATCGAGCACGGTCACCCGTGGCGCCCCGCCCGTCGGCGGAGAGTCCGGAAGGTTGTCGCGACCGTGGAGGTCCAGCGCCGCGACCGGCGCCGCAACGGCCGCCGCGAGCAGCAGGGCGAGCGCGAGCGCCGGCCACGGGCGGCGCCCGAGGGGCTCGCCCGCGTCGCGCCGTGCGCGGTTCAGTACCGGGAGCGGCATTGGTTACCCTGGGCCGCCATGGCCCGAGGCACGCCCGAGACCGTAGTGATGAAGTTCGGTGGAACCTCGGTGGCCGACGCCGAGCGGCTGCGCCGCGCCGCCGCGCGCATCGTCGCGCGCAAGGAGGGGGGCGCGCGGGTGGTCGCCGTGCTGTCCGCGCGTGGCAAGACCACCGACGACCTCATCGAGATGGCCCAGGAGGTCTCGCCGCGGCCAGACCCGCGCGAGATGGACATGCTGCTCTCGACCGGCGAGCGGATCTCCTGTGCGCTGTGCGCCATGGCCATCAACGACCTCGGCCACAGGGCGATCTCGCTGACCGGCTCGCAGGCCGGGATAGTCACGGACACCTCGCATACGAAGGCGCGCATTCTCGACGTGCGCGCGGACCGCATCAAGCAGGGACTGCAGGAGGACGCGATCGTGCTGGTCGCGGGCTTCCAGGGCGTCTCGACCTCCAAGGACGTCACGACCCTCGGTCGCGGCGGTTCGGACACCACCGCGGTGGCGCTCGCCGCCGCCGTGGGCGCGGACGTCTGCGAGATCTACACGGACGTCGACGGCGTGTTCAGCGCCGACCCGCGGATCGTGCCCGACGCGCGCAAGCTGCCGGTCCTCTCCTTCGAGGAGATGCTCGAGATGGCGGCGTCGGGAGCGGGCGTGCTGCAGCTGCGCTCGGTCGAGTACGCCCGCAACCACGGCGTGCGCATCCACTGCCGATCGAGCTTCCACGAGGCGCCCGGTACCGTTGTCCTGGGAGAAGACGAGACCGTGGAGCAGCCCCTCATCACCGCCGTGACCCACTCGACCGACGAGGCCCGCGTCACGCTCCTCGGCGTGCCCGACATCCCCGGGACCGCCGGCCACATCTTCGGCGAGCTCGCGACCGCCAACATCAACGTCGACATGATCATCCAGAACGAGCCGGAGTCCGAGGGCGCCCGTGCGGACATGTCGTTCACGGTTCCGCGCTCGGACCTCATCGCGGCTCGGGCAACGCTCGACCGCATCGTCGCCGACCTCGGGATCGGCGCCGTGGCCACCGACATCGACATGGGCAAGGTGTCGATCGTCGGTGCGGGGATGAAGTCGCACCCCGGGGTCGCCGCGAAGGTGTTCAGCACGCTCGGCGCGAAGGGGATCAACATCGAGATGATCTCGACCTCGCCGATCAAGATCTCCTGCGTCATCCGCGCCGACAAGGTGCCGGTGGCGGTGCGCGCGCTGCACGCAGCGTTCGAGCTCGGGCGCGACACCGTTCGCGAGGAGCATCCATTCGCGCAGAGCGCTCGGAACCGGAGCGAGGCGGCGCCGGCGTGAGCTCTCTGCGCGTCGCCGTCGTGGGCGCCACCGGCGCCGTCGGCACCACCATGCTCGCGGTCCTCGAGGAACGGGGGTTCCCCGCAGGCGAAGTCGTCCCCTTCGCGTCAGAGCGCTCGGCGGGGGGCGAGGTTGCCGGGCGCACGGTGCGTGCGCTGAGTCCGGCGGCGATCGAGGGCTTCGACCTCGCGCTGTTCTCGGCGGGGTCGAGCGTCTCGCGCGAGTGGGCGCCGCGCTTCGCGCAGGCCGGCGCGGTGGTGGTCGACAACTCCTCGCAGTGGCGCATGGACCCCGAGGTGCCGCTCGTGGTGTCCGAGGTCAACCCCGAGGCGCTCGACGGCCACCGGGGCATCGTCGCCAACCCCAACTGCACGACCATGCAGATGGTCGTCGCGCTCAAGCCGCTGCACGACGCCGCCGGGATCGAGCGCCTGATCCTCTCCAGCTACCAGTCCGTGTCGGGCACGGGTGCAAAGGCGGTCGAGGAGCTCGAGACCCAGACGCACATGATCCTGCACGAGATGCAGCCGCCCGCGCCCACGGTGTACCCCCACCAAATCGCCTTCAACGTCCTGCCCCACGTGGAGTCCTTCGCCGACGGCGACGACTACACGACCGAGGAGCGCAAGGTGATCCGCGAGACGCGCAAGATCCTTGACGAGCCGGAGCTGGCGATCAGCGCGACGTGCGTCCGCGTGCCCGTCCTCAACTGCCACTCGGAGTCGATCAACCTCGAGCTGCGCGAGGACCTGGACCCCGACCGAGCCCGAGAGCTGCTCGCCGCGGCACCGGGAGTCGTCGTAGTCGACGAGCCGGCGCAGGGGCGCTACCCGCTCGCGCTCGACGCCTCGGGCCGCGACGACGTGCTCGTCGGCCGCGTGCGACGCGACCCGAGCCGGCCGCACACGCTCAACCTGTGGGTCGTGGCCGACAACCTGCGCAAGGGCGCGGCGACCAACGCGGTACAGGTCGCCGAGCTCCTCCACGAGCGCAGCCTGGTAGGCGCCTAGGCGGCGCTCAGAGTCCGCTGGCAGGCTCCGAGAGGCGCACGAGGTCGCGACGGGTGCGGACTCCGAGCTTGCGGTAGATGTTGCGCGCGTGCGTGCGGACGGTCTCGATTCCCACGTGCAGGGCCATCGCGATCTGCGCGTTGGTCCGACCTTCCTGCAGCAGCTCGAGCACTTCGGCTTCGCGCCGGGTCAGGAGCTCGGGCCCCTGCCCATCGCGAGCCGTGGGGCTGGCCGTGGTGGTCGGTATCACGTGCAGCCCGCGCGAGGCGAGGTGGATGGCGTTGAGGATGTCGCGCGCCTGGGTGTCCTTGGACAGGCACGCGGTCGCCCCGAAGGCGAGCAGCTGGTTGCAGGCGGCGGGCGTGGGGCGCTCGGCGAGCACCACCAGTCGCGTGCCCGGGAACGCGCCGTGCAGACGGGCTAGCTCGGCGGGGCTGTTCATAGAGGAGAGGTTGAGGATCGCCACCGCCGGCGCGTGCTCCTCCAGCACGAGCTCAAGCTCGTCCTGGGGGATGTCGTCGGCCACGAGCTCTATGTGGACCTCCTCCGCGATCAGCGCACGCAGGCCGCGTGTGACCAGGTCCTCGAAGCGGGCGCTTACGCAGGTGACGGGGGCTCGGTTTCGCATGATCTGACTCCGACGCCATCCCCCGCGGCGGCGCTACCGGCACTCTACCTGGGTGAGCACGCTCTCACCCGACTCCTCCCCCGTTCGTCCAGTGGGCTCCCCCTAAAGTCCAAGTTTGTTCACCCCAAGATCCCCCCGGCGGGGGGACGACGCCGACTCTAGAAACCGGGAGGATGCTCGTTACTCGCGGCCGGCCCTTCGAACCGGCCGGGAACGAGCTTAAGGGGCGGACTGGGGTACGCCTAGCACGAGAAGAGGGCCTTCGGGCCCTCTTCTCGTTGTGCGCTCTCGCATTCGCCCGTGGAGTACATTCACTCGCCCGTGTCCCTTCGAGCCCGCCCTCTCGCGCTCTGCGCCGGCGTCCTCGCCGTGGGGCTCGCGGGCTGCGGCGGGGTCGACGACGGCAAGCTCGAGGACCAGATCTCCAAGCAGGTCGAGAAGCAGGGCGGCAAGGTGGCCTCCGTCGACTGCCCGTCGGGCGAGAAGCTCAAGAAGGGCAACACCTTCACGTGCACGCTCAAGACCGCGAAGGGCCAGTCCTTCCCGATCAGGGTGAACATCGTCAGCGAGGACGACGGCGGCAAGGCGCAGTACGTCATACCGCCCGACGTCCTGACCGGCCAGAGCTGAGCGCGCGCGGCGCGCCCGGCGCTCCGGCTCAGCCCGTCGCGGCGACCACCGACGTCGACCAGTCGATGACCGTCGTGGGCTTCACGACGTGCCGCGCCATGCCGAGCTCGCCGGGATCCAGGCCCAGGGCGAGGCCCACGAGCTGAGGGAGGTGGAGCACCGGCAGGCCTAGGTCGCGGCCGACCTCGCGCGCCGCCAGCGGCTGCTGGAGGTCGAGGTTGAGATGGCACAGGGGGCAGGGGGTGACCAGGCAGTCTGCCTCGGCGTCGATGGCGTCGCCGATGTGGCGGCCGGCCTGCTTGAGCGAGGCCGACTTGTTCATTGTGATGATCGGAAAGCCGCAGCAGCGGTAGGCGCCCGCGTAGTCGATCACCGTGCCGCCGAGGACCTCGATGAGCAGCTGCAGGTAGGTGTCGCGCGGGTTGGCCTCGTCGATCTTCAGGCGGTCGGTCGGCCGGACGATGTAGCAGCCGTAGAAGGGGCCGACGCGCAGGTTCTCCAGCGGCCGCTTGACCTTCGAACGCAACTCCTCGAGCCCGATCTCCTCGACCAGCAGCCACAGGAGGTTCTTGTTCTCGATCCCCCGCTGGTAGCTCAAGCCCTCGTCGCTGAGATTGGCGTTGATGTGCTCGCGGTACTCGCCGTTGGCATCCAGCCGCTCCTGGCACTCGCTCTGGGAGCCCTGGCAGGTGGAGCAGATGTTCATCATCATCGCTCCGTCGGTCTGCTGGGCCAGGGCGAATGTGCGCGCGTTCAGCGTGTCCGCCAGCTCCTGGTTGTGCTCGGCGATCACGCCCGCGCCACAGCACGAGGCGCGGTCGAGCTCCAACAGCTCGATGTCCAGCAGCGGGGCGATCTTCGCCATCGCGCCGTGCAGCTCCGGGGTGAAGCCACGGCTGACGCAGCCGGGCCAGTAGGCGACCTTCACTCAGCCCCTCGCTTTCTGTGGCCCGGAGGACGTGGCCTGGCCGTCGCCGCCCGCGGCGTCGGGCGGCACGCCGGGCGCCTGCTCGTCTGACTTCTCCTCGCCGCTTACGTAGAGGTTGAGCTCGAGGCGCTCGTCCTTGCCCTCGATGCGCTCGAAGATCCCCTTGACCTCCTTGGGCGCCTTGTGGGAGTGCACCAGCGCGCTCTTCGGGGTCACCTTGCGACGCATCAGCGCGCGCGTGATCACCGGCAGCGAGTCGAGCAGCTCGGGCACCGCCCGCGGGTGGAACTTGCCCCCGTAGGAGTCGGGCAGCAGGTCGGCTTCGTGCAGCAGCCCGTTCCTGCGGATGTTGTTGACGAAGGCCATCTCGTGGCGGTGGCCGTTGTTGCGGTCATCGATGCCGTGGTCCGAGCCGGCGATGCGGCGCAGGCGCATGATCTGGCTCATCGGGGCGACGCCCTTGGGACACGCCTCGATGCAGTTGAAGCAGTGGGTGCAGTCGTAGATCCCGTGCGGGTCCTCGGAGAGGTCCTTCAGGCGCTCGAGGTGCTGGCCGTCGCGGGGGTCGCCCACGAACCGGTAGGCCTTGGCCAGCGCCGCGGGGCCGATGAACAGCGGGTCGACCTCCATCGACAGGCAGTCCGAGACGCAGGCGCCGCACTGGATGCAGGCCATGGTCTGGGTGACGTCGACCATGTTCTCGTGAGGCACGATGTACTCGCGCTCGGGCGGCGGGCCGTCGGGCAGCAGCCACGGCGTGACGCGCTGGATCTTCTTCCAGTGGACCGCATCCATGTCCACGATGAGGTCCTTGATCACCGGCATGTTGCCCATGGGCTCCACGGTGATCGCGCCGTCGCGCGAGGTGCTCTTCGCCCATTCGAGGTGGGTGTTGCAGGCGAGCATCGGCTTGCCGTTGATCTTCACCCCACACGAGCCGCAGATCGCGGCGCGGCACGAGCAGCGGATGGCGATGGAGCCGTCCTCGCGGTCCTTGACGTTGAGGATCCCTTCGAGCACCGAGCGGTGGCCCTCGAGCTCGGTCGTGTAGTTCGCCCAGTAGGCGGCCTCACCGGACTCGGGCGAGAAGCGGCGGATCTTCAGCGTGTACTCGGGCATGGGCTCCTCAGTACCTACGTTCCTCAGGCTGCCAGCGGGTGATGGTCACCGAGGAGTAGGTGACCTCGGGCTCCTCGGATCCGTTGAGCGAGATGTCGATGTGCTTGAGCCATTCGTCGTCGTTTCGCTCCGGGAAGTCGGTGCGGTACTGGGCGCCGCGCGACTCCTTTCGCTCGATGGCGCCGAGCACCATGGCGTGCGCGCAGTCGAGCATGTAGCCGAGCTCGATCGCCCCCAGGACGTCCTGGTTGAACACCGTGCCGCGGTCGTCGATCCACGCGCTGTGCGATTCCTCTCTGAGGCGCTGGACGATCTCGAGCGCCGAGGCCAGGCCCTGCTCGTCGCGGAACACCGCGCACTTCTCGTTCATGGTGTCGCCGAGCTCGCGCTTGATCTCGGACACGCGGCGGCCCCCGTGCTCGCGCGAGATGATCGAGTCGATCCAGCGCTGCTCGTCGTGCAGGCGCGCATGCGCGGCCTGCGGCATGACGAGGTCGAGCGCGCGCGTCCCGGCGTGCTCGCCGGCGCGCCGCCCGAAGATCAGCGTGTCGAGCAGCGAGTTGGCGCCGAGGCGGTTCCCGCCGTGTACCGACACGCACGCAACCTCGCCCGCGGCATAGAGGCCAGGGATCGGCGTCTGGCCGTTGATGTCGGTCTTCACCCCACCCATGATGTAGTGCTGGCCGGGGCGGATGTGAATCGGCTCGCGGGTGATGTCGGTGCCGGCGAAGTCGCGCCCGATGTTCACGATCTCCCGCAGGGCTTCGAGGATCCGCTTGCGCGGGACCTTGGTGATGTCCAGCGCGACGGTGCCGTCGGGGAAGCCGCGGCCCTCGTTGATCTCCGTCTGCTCGGCACGGGAGACCACGTCGCGCGAGGCGAGCTCCATCTTGTTGGGCGCGTACTTCTCCATGAAGCGCTCGCCCTGCCCGTTGTAGAGCTGCGCCCCCTCGCCACGCGCGCCCTCGGTGATCAGGAAGCCGTTCTCGGCGAGCGTCGTCGGGTGATACTGGACCATCTCCATGTCCATCAGCGGCGCGCCGATGCGATAGGCCTGGGCGATCCCGTCGCCGGTGCAGATGAGCGCGTTGGTGGTCGGCCGGAAGGCCTGGCCGGCGCCGCCGGAGGCGAGGATCACGCTCTTGGCCGGGAAGAGCTCGAGCCGCCCGTCGCGGATGTGGCGGGCGATGACACCGGTGCAGCGCCCTTCGGCGTCGGTGAGCATCGAGATGACGAACCACTCCTCGTAGCGGTCGACGCGCTCGTGGTGCTTCATGAGCTGCTCGTAGAGCACGTGCAGGAGCGCCTGGCCGGTGATGTCGGCGACGTAGTAGGTGCGTGCCTGGGAGGCGCCCCCGAAGGCTCGCGTCCCCAGGTGGCCGGTGTCGTCGCGATGGAAGGTGACGCCGAGGTGCTCCAGGTGGAGGATCTCGTCAGGCGCCTCGCGGCACATGATCTCGATCGCGTCCTGGTCGCCCAGGTAGTCCGACCCCTTGACCGTGTCGTACGCGTGCGACTCCCAGGTGTCCTCGGGGTTCAGCGCGGCGTTGATGCCGCCCGCGGCGGCGTTGGAGTGCGACCGCACTGGATGGACCTTGCTCATGATCCCGACCGTCGCGCCGGCATCCGCGGCAGCGAGGGCGGCGCGCTGGCCGGCGAGGCCGGCACCGATGATCAGGACGTCGTAGGCGGGCATGGGCGGCGCGATTCTATTGGGAGTACGGACTCGCGGCCTGCCCGGGCCGATCGCCGCTGATCTGTGACGCGCTTGCGCTCCCGCTGCGCACTTGCCGCGCGACGATCGACCCATGCGCAGCGAGCCTGCACTTGGACCGAATAATTCAGTCAAACGTCAATCTCGTTCAATCGACCGGGCGATCGCGGCCCTCGCGGCACGCCAGTGCGGGGTGGTGGCGAGTGCGCAACTGCGCGAGCTGGGCCTGAACCGCCAGGCGATCGCGTACCGATTGCGGGTCGGGCGCCTGCATCTCGTCCACCGCGGCGTCTACGCCGTCGGGCACCGGCTGCTGTCGAGGGAGGGGAAGTGGATGGCGGCGGTGCTGGCGGCGGGACCGGACGCGGTCCTCAGCCATCGGTCTGCGGCCGCGCTATGGGGTCTGCGCCAGAGCGCGGGCGGACGCGTCGAGGTGATCACGGCGCGGGCGCGGCGGTCGAGGGAGGGAATCCGCCTGCACCAAGCCGTCCTCCCCGCGGATGAGGTGACGGTCGAGCACGGAATCCCAGTGACCACCCCGTCGCGAACGCTCCTCGACCTAGCCGCTGTCGTCGCCCCTCGACAGCTCGAGAGGGCGTTCCGGGAAGCGGAGTACCTGCGACTGGCCGACGCCCTGGCGATCGACGACCTGCTCGCTCGCAACCCCGGCCGCAGGGGCACGGCAGCGGTCCGAGAGATCCTCGCCGAGCGTGCGATCGGCCTCACCGTCACTCGCAGCGAGCTCGAAGAGCGCTTCCTCGCCTTCGTCGATGACTTCGACCTGCCGCGTCCGCTGGTCAACGCACTCGTCGAGACACCGGACGGTGGCCAGGTCGAGGCGGACTGCGTCTGGCGAAGGGAGCGGGTCATCGTCGAGCTCGACGGGCACGCCAGCCACGCGACCGCCACGGGCTTCGAGCGCGACCGCGCCCGAGACCGACGCCTTCAGGCCGCCGGCTGGCGGGTGATGAGAGTGACCTGGCGCCAGCTCCACGACGACCCAGTCGCCTTACTCCGCGACCTCACCACCGTCCTCGCGAGCGCGAGAGTCACAGCTTGAGCCCCGCAGACGGATCAAATCCAACCTCGTACTCGCCCGACGCCGTTCGCCCGCGTTGGGGTTCCCGCCTACTGCGGCACCACCGTCGCCCGCTGCAGCGCGCGGCGGACCTGGTCGAGAGTCACGACACCGCGCAGGACGCCGTCGCCGTCGACCGCGAAGAGCGCTCCCAGGCGACGCAGGGGCTCGGAGCCGAGCAGGTCTTCCAGCGGCGCGTCCTCGCCGATACGGGTGTCGCCGAGCTCGTCGTCGAGCACCGCGCCCACGGTCAGCTGGTGGTTGCCTGTTCCCGTGGCGCCTTCCACGCGCTCCTGGCGGACGATGCCCAGGTAGCGACCATAGGCGTCCACCACGGGGAACCACGGCCAGCGGTAACGCAGGAAGAACTCGTCCTCGGCGCGGCCCAGGGGCAGCTCGCCGGGTATGGTCACGGGCTCGCGATCCATGATGTCGGCAACGGTGACCCCCTCGATGCGCTCGGACACCGCCGTCTGCACCACCGCCCCGCGCGCGGCCTGGAGCAGGAACCAGCCCAGGACCATCGAGTACAGACCGCCGAGGTCGCCGTTGAGCAGCCGGAAGATCCCGTAGCCGATGAGGATGTAGGAGAAGCCCTGGCCCAGCATCGCGGCGATCCGGGTGGCCCGCCCACGGTCGCCGGTGACCCTCCAGGCCACGGCCCGCGCGATGCGCCCGCCGTCCAGCGGAAACGCCGGCACCATGTTGAACAGGAACAGGACTGCGTTGATCAGCGCCAGCCAGCTGAGCAACAGCAGGGCCGGGGTCACGTTGGCGCTGCTCTTGAGGATCAGGGCGTCCCAGAACTCCTGCGCGCCGGCGGTCAGCACGCCGATCCCGACGCACACGCCCACCACGACCAGGGTCACCGCCGGCCCGGCCGCCGCGACCCTGAACTCGGCTCCCGGGGAATCGGTGTCGCGGCTCATGCGCGCGATGCCGCCGAAGAACCACAGGTCGATGCTCTGGGTCTCGATGCCCTCCCGGCGCGCCGCCAGCGCGTGGCCGAACTCGTGGAGGATCAGGGAGACGAAAAACAGCAGCGCGCTGGCGACCGCCGTGGCGTAGGCCACGCCGTCCGAGCTGTCGAGCACATCGCGGAACGAGCTCGACAGCAGGAAGATGAAGATGAAGAGGACGAAGAACCAGCTGACGTCGACCCCCACGCGGACTCCGAGGATGCGGGCGAGCTGGATGGACGTCGAGCCGCGCCGGAACACGGACCTATGGTCGCAGGTTCACCCAGTGCACCCGCGGGCTCGCAGGAGGAAGTGGATCGCCTCCTGCTTGCGCATGATCATCTGCTCGAGCCGGTGCTCGAGCGCCTCCGAGCGGCCCTCGCGCCGCGTCGGGGCGAGCGTGTGTTGAAGGGCGGACCGGTATACGTGGGCGGTACGCTCGGACGGTGCAAGCACGCCCGCTCACCGTGCGCCGCCAGGAGTGGGCTCGGGGGCGCTGGGAGATGGTCAAGGCTCCGCCCGCCGCGCCGCTGCGCGGCCTCGTGCGCGACTACACCGGCTACACCGAGCAAAGCGCGCTGCCACTGAGCCGGACGGAGGTTCCCTCCGGCGACGTCGCGCTGATCATCAGCTTCGGGCCGACAATCACGGTGAGCGGCCCGGCGAGCGCGCGACCGCGCGAGCTGACCTCCTTCCTCGCTCCGTTGCACGAGTCGCGCGCGGTCACCGAGTACGACGGTGACCAGAACGGGGTCGAGATCAGGCTGACCCCGCCAGGGGCGCGAATGGTGCTCGGCCTGCCGATGGGAGAGCTGACCGACGTGGTCATCGACCTCGACGCGGTGCTCGGCTCCTCGCCGGCGCGCCGCCTGGTCGAGCGCCTTCACGGTGCGGGTGGTTGGGAGGCGCGCTTTGCCCTGCTCGATGCGCTGCTCGCCCGTCGCGCGCTCACGGCGCGGGCGCTCCACCCGGCCGTGCTGCACGCGTGGCGCCGACTAGTCGCGAGCGACGGCCGCGTGCCGGTCTCCGCGCTCACCGATGAGATCGGCTGGAGCCGGCGCCACCTCGCGGCTCGCTTCCGCGCCGACATCGGCCTGCCACCGAAGGCGCTCGGGCGCATCCTGCGTTTCCAGAGGGTGACCAACCGGCTTCGCGACGAGGGCCCTCGCGATCTCGCGTGGGTGGCACTCCAGTGCGGCTACTACGACCAGTCCCACCTCAACCGCGATTTCCGGGACTTCGCCGGCCTCACGCCTACGGCGTACGCCGCGCGCCTGCTCCCCAAGGGAGCCGGGGTCGCCGCCACCGAGGAGCAGGTCACTTTCTTCCAAGACGGCTCGCGAGTCGCTGCCTAGGCTGCGGGCCATCCCGACAAAGGAGTCACCATGCCCCAAGGCCCGAGCATCTATCCCTCTTTCCGCTACCGCGACGCGCGGGCGGCGATCGACTTCCTGCGTGACGCGTTCGGCTTCGAGCCCGTCGTGGTCTACGAGAATGATGACGGGACGATCGCCCACGCCGAGCTGCGCTACGGCAACGGCATGATCATGCTCGGCTCCCAGCGCGAGGGTGACGCCTACGCGGAGCACGTCGGCAACGGCTGGGTCTACGTGGTCGTCGACGACGCCGACGCGCATCGGGCCCGGGCGCTCGAGCACGGAGCGAAGGACGCCTCCGAGCTGATCGACACGGACTACGGCTCGCGCGACTACTCCGTCCGCGACCCCGAGGGCAACCACTGGAACTTCGGGACCTACCGCCCCTCGCTCGAGGGGGAGGGGTAGGCGTTAGATTCCTCGGTCGCCTGTCCAGACGACGAGGAGGCCAATGGCCCACACCGTGACCCTTATCCCCGGCGACGGCACCGGGCCTGAGCTCATCGATGCCACCCGCAGGGTGCTCGAGGCGACGGGCGTGGAGCTCGAGTGGGACGAGCATCCCGCGGGCGAGGACGTCTACCGGGAAGAGGGCACTCCTTTCCCCGACCGCACGCTGGAGTCGATCAAGCGCAACAAGGTGGGGATCAAGGGGCCGACGACGACCCCCGTCGGCTCGGGCTTTCGCTCGGTCAACGTGCTGCTGCGCAAGGAGCTCGACCTCTACTCGTGCATCCGGCCGTGCAAGGCGTACGAGGGGGTGCGCACGCGCTTTCCCGAGACCGACATCGTGATCGTGCGCGAGAACACCGAGGATCTCTACGCAGGCATCGAGTACGAGTGCGACAGCGACGCCGCCGAGAACCTGCGGCGCTTCCTCGAGGAGCTCGACGGGTCGAAGATCGCCGACCACTCCGGCATCTCCATCAAGCCGATCTCCGTTCGGGGCTCGGAGCGCATCGTCCGCTCTGCCTTCGACTACGCCCGCGCCAACGGTCGCCACAAGGTCACCGCGGCGCACAAGGCGAACATCATGAAGTTCACCGACGGCCTGTTCCTCGAGGTGGCGAGGCGCGTCGCCGAGGACTACCGCGACGTCGAGTTCGAGGACCGCATCATCGACAACCTGTGCAACCAGCTGGTCTCGCGTCCGGAGGAGTACGACGTCATCGTCCTGCCCAACCTCTACGGGGACATCGTCTCCGACCTGGGGGCGGGGATGATCGGCGGGCTGGGGCTCGCTCCGGGTGGAAACATCGGCACCGAGGCGGCGATGTTCGAGGCTACCCACGGCTCGGCGCCGAAGTACAAGGGCCAGAACAAGGTCAACCCGACTGCGCTGATGCTCTCGGGCGTGCTGATGCTCCGCCACCTCGACGAGCGCGAGGCCGGCGACCGCCTCGAGCACGCCATCGCCGAGGTGATCCGCAAGGGCGAGAGGGTCACCTACGACCTCAAGCCCTCCCGTGACGACCCAACCGCCGTCGGCACCAGCGAGTTCGCCGACGCAGTGATCGACGAAATGGAGAACACCACCCGATGACCAACGGCCCTTCCCCCGTGAACGTAACCGTCACCGGCGCCGCCGGCCAGATCGGCTACGCGCTTCTCTTCCGCATCGCCGCCGGGCAGATGCTCGGTCCCGACACGCCGGTGAGGCTCAAGCTGCTCGAGATCCCGGACGCGGTGAAGGCGGCGCAGGGCACGGCGATGGAGCTCGACGACTGCGCCTTTCCCCTGCTCGCCGGAGTCGACATCAGCGACGACCCCCGTCAGGCGTTCGACGGTTGCAACGTCGCGATGCTCGTCGGCGCCAGGCCCCGCTCAAAGGGAATGGAGCGCTCAGACCTGCTCGAGGCCAACGGCGGGATCTTCAAGCCTCAGGGGGAGGCCATCGCCGCGTCCGCGGCCGACGACGTGAAGGTGCTGGTGGTGGGCAATCCCGCCAACACCAACTGCCTCATCGCGATGAGCAACGCCGACGGGGTGCCGCGCGAGCGCTTCACCGCCATGGTGCGCCTCGATCACAACCGGGCGGTCGCGCAGCTCGCTCGCAAGGCGGACTGCGCGGTGAGCGACATCACCAACATGACGGTGTGGGGCAACCACTCGACCACCATGTATCCCGATCTGTTCAACGCGAAGCTGCGCGGTAGCACCGCCGTAGAGGTGGTCGACGACCAGCAGTGGCTGGAAGGTGAGTTCATTCCCACGGTGGCCAAGCGCGGTGCGGCGATCATCGAGGCGCGCGGCGCGTCGAGCGCCGCGTCGGCGGCCAACGCGGCGATCGACCACGTCCGCGACTGGGTGCTCGGCACACCCGACGGTGACTGGATCTCGATGGCCGTCCCCTCCGACGGCTCCTACGGCATCCAGGAGGGAGTCGTCTGCGGCTATCCGTGCCGCTGCGCCGGAGGTGAGTGGGAGATCGTCGACGGCTTGGAGGTCGGCCCCTTCTCGCGCGAGCGCATCGACGCCTCGGTGAACGAGCTCGCCGAGGAGCGCGAGGCGGTCAAGGACCTCGTCCGGTGAGCGTGCGCCCGGCTACTCGGCCGGGACCCACCCCTTGTCCTTCTTGCGCACCTTGCCCTCGCCCGCGAGGGTGGGCATCACGCGATACAGGTAGTTCTGCTTGATGCCCATGCGCTCGGCGAGCTCGGGGATCGTGATTCCGGGCTGTTCCTTGACGATCTCCAGCGCCTGCAGCGAGCGGGTGCCCGATCCGCGCCGGCGGCCACGGCGCGCGCCCGAGGTGCCACTCGCCGTCCGTGCGCGCCCGCCCCGACGGCGACCTCCGCCGGCCAGCGCTGCGCGTGCCTGCTCGAGCCGGCCCGTCTCCTCGCGCAGCTCCGCGAGGCGCGCATCAATCTGGCGTGTCATGTCATCTACGTTCAATCTCGGTCTCCTGACGTTTCCTCGTGTGTCGGCTTTCGTGCCGAACGTTGGCATTCGACTATAGAGGAGGGTTAAACGGTGAGACGCAAGGTGGCGATCATCGGTGGGGGTGAGGAGGCGCGGCTCACCGTTCTTCGCCTCGCGGAGCTCGATCTGCTCGAGGTCACCGTCTGCCATTCCGACCGCGAGCGCGCGGAGTCGATCGCGGACGACGTGAACGGCGCTGCGGCGCTAACCGGCTACGAGCCCCGAGTCGAGGCCTCGGACCGGCTCGAGTCGATCGCCGGCGCGCATCTGGTGGCGATCGCAACCCCTGCGGAGGGGGTCCGCGACGCCGCGGTGGCTGTGGCGCGCCATGCGCCCGGGGCGATCGTCGTCGTGCTCAGCTCACCAGTCGGGCCTCTGTGTCACATGGTCCTCGACATCACCCGATTCACCCGTCAAAGGGTGATCGGGGTAGGCGCGCTCGTTGCCTGGTCGCGGGCGCGTGGAGCGCTGTCGATCGGCCGCGGCGTCTCGGTACACGACGTCGAGGTGCCCGGGCCCGCGGGTGAGCCGGACGAGGTCGAGCCGCTGGCATCCGTGGCCGCCGCGGCCGCCGCGGGGGAGATCGTCGACGCGATCCTCCGCGACACACGCCGGGCGCTGCCGTGCACCGTGCTGTGCCGCGGCGAGTTCGCCGTCGACGGGCGCTTCGCCGCCGTGCCCGCGCTCATCGGCGCGGCCGGGGTGGAGCGCATCGTCGAGCCCGAGCGCCCGTAGGAGGCGCCTCCCGGGCTCAGCGCTTCTCGAGCAGCGACTTGAGCCGCTGGAGAGAGCGCCTGGCCTCGCGCTCGGGCACCCCACCCACCAGCGCCCGGCTCGCCACCGCGCCGAGCGGGCCCAGTGGCGCCATGAACTCGTTGCGGTAGTCGAAGTGCGTGCCACCGTTGCCGTCGGGCGCCAGGCGATACTCCGTGGCCGCGCGCGAGCGGGCCGGGCCCTTGCCCTCCCAGCGCGCAAGCCGGCCGTCATCCTCCTCGGCGACCTCCCAGCGCACCTTGAACGTCGCGCCGCGCAGGCAGAGGGTCTGCTCGAGGGTCGAGCCCTCCTTCAGCGGCCGGTCCGACACCTTGCTCAGATTGCGATGGATCGTCACCCAGTCGGCCAGGCGCTCGGGGTCCATCACGACGTCCCACACCTTCGCGGGCGGAACGTCGATGTCGATGGCCGTCTTGACTACGTTTGACATGGCCGGTCTGACCCTAGCGGCCCGCCAGCTCCTCGACGGCCTCCCAGTCGCGCAGCGAGCGCTCGACCGCGGCGTCGAACGAGTGCAGGCGAACGCCCAGCAGCTCGGCCGCCCGGTCGTCGCGGGGAAGCAGGTCTGAGTCCAGGCCCTCCATGAGCGGCAGCACGAGCTCGGGCGCCTCGCCCGCCACGGCGGCGGCGATGGGGGCGGCGATCGCCGTCGCGCGCAGTCGCACGTTCAGGCGCGGGCGTCCGAGCAGCATGAGGTCGCGGATGCGCTCGATCATCTCGGCGTAGCTGAGGACGTCGGGCCCGGCGATGTCGAGCGACTGCTGCGCCGCGGCCGGGGTCCGCGCCGCTGCGGCGAGCAGCTCCAGCACGTCGCGCTGGTCGATGGGCCGGGTGCGGTTGTCCCGCCAGGCGGGAAGGGCCAGGACCGGGATGCGCTCGACCAGCCGGACCAGGAAGCGGAACGAGCGCGAGCGCGAGCCGATGACGATCGATGCGCGCAGCGCGGTGGAGCGCGGCGCGCCGGCGAGTAGCGTCTCCTCGACCTCCAGCCGGCTCGCCAGGTGCGCGGAGACCGGTACATCCTGCGGCACCAGGCCCCCGAGGTAGATGATCTGCTCCACTCCCGCGCGCTGCGCGGCGGCCGCGAAGTTGTCGGCTGCGCGGCGGTCGCGGTCGGAGAACGTTCCGTCGGTGGAGGGCTCCATCGAGTGGATGAGGTAGTAGGCGCACGCGACGCCGTCGAGCGCCTCGTCGAGCCCGGTTCCCGCGACGGCGTCGCCGGTGAGGACCGGCACGTCGACCGTCGCCCGCGACGGGTCGCGGGCCAGTCCTCGCAGCTCGTGCCCGTCGCGCTCGAGCCGTGGGACGAGCGCGGCGCCGACGAAGCCGGTGATCCCGGTGATCAGGATGCGCATGGACGGGGGGTCCTACCCCGCAGGCGGCGACCCGCCCCGGCCCACTGGAATGAGGCGGCGAAAAACGACGCTATTTGCAGCCTCTTCGCAACCCGCCCGAGCTTTTCCCGCGGTTTGCGAAGTCGACGAGTGGCGCGGGCCGCAGCGGCCTGCTTGGATGGCGCCGCACCAGGGAAACGGCTGACGAGGAGAGCGGGAGGGACATGGCGCAACGAGGGTCGACGGGCGGCAAGGTGACGTGTGAGGACTGCTTCTTCGGACGCAACCTGCTGTGCGCCCTGAAGGGCGCCGAGCCGTGCCCGACCTTCCGCCCCGACCACCCGGAGGGGCTGCGCCCACCGCGTCAGATGCGCTTCGAGTTCCGCCAGCGCACCCAGGCGGCGTGGGCCTTCCCTTCGGCTCAAGAGCAAGCGGCGCTGCACGGCTGAGCTCCTACTCCGCGCCGCAGAAGGTGACGCGCATGGTCCGCGCGCGCGGGGCGGGCTCCCAGCGCAGGCGCGCGCGGACGAGGTTGCCGTCGGAGGCCGAGGCGTAGCCGCCCTGCACGTCGGCGGTGGCGCGCGGGGCGAAGCGCACCCTCTGGTAGCGACCGCTCACCGTCGACGGCCCGACCCGCGGCCGCGAAGCGGCACCGCGCAGGAAGGCTGAGAGCTCGAACACGTCGCCGGGGAGCGCCGGCCAGGACACGCGAATCCCACAGCCGCTGGCCTGGAAGCGGAAGCGCACGCCGCTGGGACGGGCACTCCGGTGATCGTCCGCCACCCGCCGATCGCCGTCACCACGCCGCGGCGGTTGACGCGCACGTCGTCGGCGTAGGGCAACGAGCGCGAGCCGTCGGGATCGAGGATCGGGCCCGCGCTGTCGGGCTGGTTCGAGGTGTAGGGCTTGAGGGGGATGACGTCTTGCCAGCTCCCGTCGCTGCGCCGGCGCTTGAACGCCACCAGACCGAAGTCGAAGCGAAGGTCGCGGATGCGCCCGGGCCCGGGTGCCGCCTTGACCGCGAACCAGTCCTCGCCGCGGCGCACGGTCGCGAAGCGGCTCTGACCCGTGCCCAGCACCGAGGCCCCGCTGCCGTCGGCGCTCAGGCGGCCGGCCGGGCGTGGGCGCTCGCGCCGGCGGTCGGACTTCTCCAGCGACCAGTCCAGGCTCATCAGCGCCAGCCCCGAGAAGGACGCCACGCCCGCGCTCGCGTCCAGGCCGCTCAACGCGAGCGGGCCCGCCCCCCGCCGGAGCGAGGGGACGATGAACAGGCCGAAGCGCCCGCCCGCGTATGCGCTCTGCAGGCGCTCCAGAGCGCGGCGCGCGAGTGCCTCCATGCGGCCGTCGAGGCGTTCGTCGGAGCCGGGCTCCTCAGCGGTCATGCGCGCTCCGTAGACGGTGAAGGTCAGGCCGAACGCCTGCTCCTGGTTGCGCCCCCAGTAGCCCACGTCACCGTCGGGAGCCGCCAGGCGCCACGACGCGTTGGCCACCCTGCGCAGCACCGTGCGCGCCTGCGGAGTGGCCCTTCGGCCGAGCAGCAGGAGCGCGCGCGTACATCCCGAAAGACAGGCCCTGGTAGGTCAGCGGGTTCTCGGGCGGGTCTGACAGCAGCAGCGTCGGCTCGCCCCCGCTGATGACGGTGTCGTTGCGCATCAGGTTGACCAGACGGCGGTTGACGAGGTCCTCGGCGAGCGCGCGTGAGCGGGCGCGGTCGCCGCCGAGGATCGCGTTCGGATCGCTCGAGCTCAAGCCGGTGCGCTGCAGCTCGAGCACGTAGACCGCCTCGACCAGCCAGTGGTTGCCGTAGAAGCTCAGGTTGGGGAGGCGGCTGAGCCTCACCCGCTCCAGGTAGGCCTGCCAGCGCCCGCGCACCTTTCGGTAGCGCGGGTCGGCGCGCAGCCGGCTCTCGGCAAGCTTGTAGGCGAGCGTGACCGCGAGGTTCTCGAAGTTCGAGTCGGCCTTCTGGTAGGGGGAAGGCCTCGATCGCAAAGGTCACCGCCTTCAGGCCGCTCGCGACCATCCGCCGGTCGCCCTCGCGTAGTCCCACGGCGATGAGGTCGTAGCCCAGGACCGACTCGCCATAGCGGGTGAACCCGCGCACGTTGCCCTTGTAACGGCCGTAGCCGTCCTGGTGATCGGGCCACGGGCTGGCGATCTCGCGGGCGACGCGGCGAGCGAGCACCGTACTGTCGGGGCGGCGAACGGGGGCAGCCGCGACGGGCACCTCGTCGGTGCTGGCCGGCTGAGCCGGCTCGTGGGAGCCGCAGCCGGCGGCGACGAGCGCGAGCCCGAGCGCAGCGGGCAGCATCGCAATCAGGAGAGGTCGCCTGCGCACGAGGGACGGAAGGGTAGTGTCGCCCGCGGGCGCGTTCGCCGCCTGGGCGCCTTATGCCAAGCTGGCGCGATGGAGGTGGATTTCGCGGCCGAGGGCCTGCTCGACGGCCTGGATGACGAGCGCGCGCGCGCCGCGCGGCTGAGGCTGTTGGAGCGCCTGCACCGCGAGGGCGTGCCCCTCGAGGAGCTGCGCGAGGCAGCTGCCCAGCAGCGGTTGGCGCTGGTGCCGGTCGAGCGGGCGCTCAGCCCCGGGCCGCTTCGCTACACGCGCGAGGAGCTCGCGCAGCTCAGCGGGCTCGACCTCGAGTTCCTGGGCCGGCTGTGGCGTGCCATGGGCATGGCCGAGGTGGAGTCCGGCGACCGCGTGTTCACCGAGGCAGACGCCGAGGCCGCTCGCTTGGTCAGGCGCGCCATAGACGCCGGCATGCCCGAGGACGGAATACTCGACATCGTCCGCGTCGCGAGCCAGAGCATGGCCCGCACCGCCGCCGCGGTGGGTGGGGTGTTCGCCCAGGCATTCATCCGCCCCGGCGACACCGAGCTCGACCTCGCGCTCCGTTACGACGAGGCGGTCCGCGAGGTTGCGCCGGTCACCGTCCCGCTGCTCAACCACGTGTTCCTGCTGCACCAGCTCCAGCAGCTGCGCCAGGCGACGCTCGGGGGCGCAGCGCTGGCGGAGGGCCGCCTTGGCGGCGCGCGCGAGATCACGGTGTGCTTCGCGGACCTCGTCGGCTTCACGCGCTTGGGCGAGCGCGTGCCCGCGTCCGAGCTCGGCGCGGTGGCCGGCCGGCTCGGCGACCTGGCGGCGGAGGTCGCCACCGAGCCCGTGCGACTGGTGAAGATGATCGGCGACGCGGCGATGCTCGTCTCCTTCGAGCCCCCGGCGCTGCTGCAGGCGGTCCTCGATCTCGTCGACCTCGCCGATGCCCAGGGCGAGGACTTTCCGCAGTTGCGGGCCGGGATCGCCGCCGGTGAGGCGCTCGGCCGCGGGGGTGACTGGTACGGGAGTCCGGTCAACATCGCCAGCCGGGTGTGCGGCCACGCCAGGCCCGGCACCGCGCTGGCCACCGCGGAGGCACGCGAGCGCGCGCCGGACGGGTTCCGGTGGTCGTTCGTGGGCCGGCGGCGGCTCAAGGGGGTGCGCGACAGCGTCGCGGTGTACCGCGTGCGCCGCGCGGAGCCCTAGCGGGCCCTCGAGAACGGCATCGACGAGGGAGAGGGAGGGGGAGAGACGCCCTCGATCAGAACCCTCGGCGCGCCTACTTGGCCTGCTCCTGCTCCTTCGTCGCCGCCGTTTCCGTCTCGGCACACGTCCCGGGCAGTGCCGACCTGCGCCCTAACCAGTTGGCCCCCGGGGGGTCCGTCAGCCCGTGGACGATGATCGAGCAGAAGACGGCCAGCGCGGCGATGTTGAAGATGCGGTCGTTGCCCGGGATGGCATCGCCGAGCACGAGCAGCGAGAAGGCCATCGTCGCGACGCCCTTGGGCCCGAACCAGCCCATGAACGCCTTCGTCGCGAGGTCGACGCGCGTCCCGGCCAGCGCGATCAGGACGGCCACCGGACGGATGACCAGGAGGGTGAGGGCGACGATGGCCACGGCCGCCCAGCCGTCGCCGAAGAGCCCGCCGAAGGTCAGCAGTGAGCCGAAGACGACGAAGATCGCGAGCTTGACGATCTCGACGAGGTCCTCCGAGCGGTGCGCGAAGCACTCCTGGATGTCGGGACGCAGGATGCCGAGGGTGATCGCGCACACGAACACGGAGATGAAGCCGTTGCCCGCGGGCGGAAGCACCGCGGCGCCGTAGGCGACGAACGCCGTGCCCAGCGCATAGAGCGCCTTCTGGTGCGCCGCCACGCCATCGGTCCGCTCCTGCCCGCGCGGCATGATCCAGGCTGCCGCCGCGCCGATGGCGACGCCGAAGGCGACGCCGAGGGTCACGTCCTGCACGACGAAGCGCCACCACACGAAGTCGTTGTCGCCCACGCGCAGCGCGGCGCTGAACGCGAGCACCGCCGGCAGCGCGAGGCCGTCGTTGAGCCCGGATTCGAGGTTGAGCGAATGACGCACGATCCGCGGCACACGGGGATTGGTGACGACGCTCGAGGACAGCACCGGGTCGGTGGGGGACAGCAGCGCGCCGACGAGGAAGGACTCCGTCCACGAGAGATCCGTCAGCGCCTTGGTCGCCGCCGCGACGAGCGCCGCAGTGATCGGCATCGCGAGCACGAGCTTGCGGAGCGGCAGGTGCCATGCCTTCTGGAGCATCTCGGCCTCGACCTCCAGGCCGTCTCGGAACAGGATCACGATCAGGGCGATCGCCGCGAGGTCGCCGACGAAGGCCGAGGTGGGGTCGAAGTTCAGAACCTCGAGGCCGCCTTCGCCCAGGGCGAAGCCTGCTAGCACGAAGACGGAGGTCAGCGACAGGAAGCTGCGCCGTGCGAGGCCGGTGGCCAGCGCCCCTCCGGCCAGCAGGAGGCCCAGGACCAGGAGGGCGGTCTCTAAGTCGCCCGCCTCGGCGACAGCGGCGGGGACGAGGGCCTCCACAGGGGTAGAGTGTCGCAGCGAGCGAAGAGGGGAACGGGTGCGCGTCACCGTGCTTGGAAAGTCGCCGTCCTGGCAGGACGCGGATGGCGCGTGCAGCGGCTATCTGATCGAGGAGGCCGACACCTGCCTGCTGCTGGACTGCGGCAACGGCGTGTTCTCCAAGCTGCGCAAGTTCCGCGACTACATCGCCGTGGACGCGGTGGTGGTCTCCCACCTGCACGCGGACCACATGCTCGACCTCGTCCCCTTCAGCTACGCGCTGACCTACGCGCCACGTCAGCAGCCGGTGCCGGTCGACCGCTGGCCCGGCACCGACTCACCGGCTCGCCCGCTGCTCTACGCGCCTCGTGGCGCGCGCGAGACGTTCCGTCGCGTGGTCGGCGCCTGGGGCAACGAGGACCTGGTCGAGAAGGCCTTCGACCTGCGCGAGTACGCGGCCTCGGACGCCATCGCGATCGGCGACGTCCGCGTTCGCTTCCACGAGGTCCCGCACTTCATGACCACCCACGCGATCGAGATCGCTTCGGCCGACGGCGGCGGGCGCTTCACCTACGGAGCCGACTGCCGGCCCACCGACGAGCTCGTCGAGTTCGCCAGCGACACCGACCTGCTGATGGTCGAGGCGACCCTTCCCCGGCCTGAGCGCACCGGCGTACGCGGGCACCTCACCCCGTCCGAGGCCGGCGACCACGGCCGCCGCGCGGGCGCCCGCCGGCTCGTGATCACCCACATCTCCGACGAGCTCGATGCGCTGTGGGCGCGCGAGCAGGCCGAGGAGGCCTTCGGCGGGCGCGTCGAGGTGGCGGCCGAGGGCGCCGTCTACACGATCTGAGCGCCCCGTCCGGCGCGCACGCTGGGCGGCGGTACATTCTTGAGCGGATGCCCGAACGCGACCTCTTCGCGAACTTCGACCGCATGCGCCGGGAGATCGACGAGCTGTTCGGCGGCGTGCTCGAGCGCTCGGGCATCGCCCGTGCGCGCGCCGGCTTCTACCCCGCGGTGGACGTCTACTACTGCGGCGATCCCCCCAAGGCGGTCGTGAAGGCCGAGCTCGCGGGGATCGACGCGGCCGAGCTCGGCCTCCAGGTCGCCGGCCGCGAGCTCGTCATCTCGGGGCAGCGACCGATCGGCGACTCGCAGCAGCGCGTCTACGACCAGGTCGAGATCGAGCACGGGCCGTTCCGGCGCGTGGTCGCGCTGCGCGCCGAGGTCGACGCCGGGCGCGCCAAGGCGACCTATGAGGACGGCATCCTGCGAGTGGAGCTGCCGATCGTCGCGGGGCGTGAGCACCGGCGCAGCGTGCCGGTCGAGCTGCCCCGGTCGCGCGGGCGCTCGTGACCGGGCCAGGCGCGGGCCCCACGGTCCCGATCCTCGGGGGAGGTGGCGACGGGGCGGTTCCCGACGCCCTGCCCTCCCGCCTTCCGGTCCTGCCGCTGCGCGACACCGTCCCCTTCCCCGACATGGCGATCCCCCTCGCGGTGGGCCAGGAGCGCTCCATCGCGCTGGTCAACGAAGCGCTCGCGGGCAACCGGATGCTCGTGATGGTCGCCGGCCGCGATCCGCAGCAGGAGGCACCGGGCCCCGAGCGCCTGCACGTGGTCGGGGTCGCCGGCGTCATCGCCCGCATGCTCAAGGTCCCCGACGGCACCCTGCGCATCCTCGTCCAGGGCGGCGAGCGGGTGCGCATCCGGCGCTGGATTCAGGAGGAGCCCCACCTGATCGCCGAGATCGAGGCGCAGCCCGACGTGGTCCGCGAGTCGCCCGAGTTGACCGCGCTCATGCGCAACGTCCAGCAGACCTTCTCGGAAATCGTCGCGCAGGTGCCCTACCTGCCCGAGGAGCTGCAGCTCGCGGTGGCCAACGTGGACGACCCCAGCGTGCTGTCGCACCTCATCGCGGCGGCGCTGCGGATCAGGCCCGAGGAGAAGCAGGCGCTGCTCGAGGAGGTCGATGTCGGCACGCGGCTGCGGCGGCTGTCGGAGATCCTGGCGCGCGAGCTCGAGGTCATCTCGATCGGCTCGCGCATCCAGTCCCAGGTGCAGTCCGAGCTCGACCGCGGCCAGCGCGAGTACGTCCTGCGCCAGCAGCTCAAGGCGATCCAGGAGGAGCTGGGGGAGACCGACGAGTCGGTGGCCGAGGCCAACGAGCTTCGCGAGCAACTCGCGGAGATCCCCCTGCCCGAGGAGGTGCGCCGGCAGGTTGATCGCGAGCTCTCGCGCCTGGAGCGGCTGCCGCCCGCGGCTGCCGAGCACGGGGTCATCCGCACCTACCTGGAGTGGATCGCCTCGCTGCCCTGGGGCCACTCGACGGAGGACAACCTCGATCTCGAGCACGCCAAGGTGGTCCTCGACGAGGACCACTACGACATCGAGGCGGTCAAGGACCGCATCATCGAGTTCCTGGCCGTGCGCAAGCTCGCCCCCGAGGGCGCGCCCTCGACGATCCTGTGCTTCGTCGGGCCACCCGGCGTGGGGAAGACCTCCCTGGGGCGCTCGATCGCACGCACGCTCGGCCGCGCGTTCGAGCGCATCAGCGTCGGAGGGGTTCACGACGAGGCCGAGATCCGCGGGCACCGGCGCACGTACATCGGCGCGATGCCCGGGACGATCATCCGCGCCCTGCGCGACGCCGGCGCCGACAACCCGCTGTTCATGATCGACGAGATCGACAAGCTCGGCTCGGACTACCGCGGCGACCCCGCCAGCGCGATGCTCGAGGTGCTGGATCCCGAGCAGAACGCCACCTTCCGCGACCACTACCTCGACGTGCCCTTCGACCTGTCGCGGGTCATGTTCGTGACCACGGCGAACACCCTGGACACGATCCCCGGCCCGCTGCGCGACCGGATGGAGGTCATCTCGCTGGCCGGCTACACCGAGGACGAGAAGCTGCAGATCGCCCGCCGCTACCTGGTGCCGCGCCAGATCGAGCGCAACGGCCTGCGGCGCTCGCAGATCGCCTTCACCGACGCCGCGCTGAAGGCGATCATCGCCGACTACACGCGCGAGGCCGGCGTCCGCAACCTGGAGCGCGAGATCGGGACGGTGTGCCGCAAGGTCGCACGCCAGGTCGCCGAGGGTCGCCTGACGCGCCGGGTGAGCGGGTCCGAGAAGCGGGTGCGCGAGCTGCTGGGCCGGCGAAAGTTCTTCTCCGAGACCCGGCGGCGGACCGCGCGCCCGGGGGTGGCCACGGGCCTGGCCTGGACCCCCGCGGGCGGCGACGTCCTCTTCGTCGAGGCCACGGCAATGCCGGGCTCGGGCAAGCTGACGATCACCGGCCAGCTCGGCGACGTCATGAAGGAGTCCGCCCAGGCGGCGCTCTCCTACGTGCGCGCGCACGCCGGCGAGCTCGCCCCCGAGCTGGCAGAGGACTGGTTCGCGAAGCACGACCTCCACGTGCACGTGCCCGCGGGCGCGATCCCCAAGGACGGGCCGAGCGCGGGCATCACCTTGGCGACCGCCCTCGTCTCGCTGCTCACGGAGCGGCGCGTCCACGACGACGTCGCGATGACCGGCGAGATCACCCTCACCGGGCAGGTGCTGCCCATCGGCGGTCTCAAGGAGAAGGCGCTGGCCGCCCAGCGAAGCGGAATCGTCACCGTCATCGCCCCGCGGCTGAACGAGCCCGACGCCCAGGACATCCCCGTTCACCTTCGCGAAGAGATCGACTTTCGCTGGGTCGATCAGCTCGGCGGCGTGCTGGAGGTCGCGCTCGAGGGCCGTGACGGCCGCGTCCGTTCTGCCGTGGCGCGCCGGCGCCCCCGTGCGCGGGCCCCCGCACGGCAGGCCGCCCGGCGCGCAGGATAAGCCGTCGGCACCCGCTGCTTCCGGTTATGCTCACGACACCAGCACACCGTCCGAGGGAGTCGTATGGCAGCGAAGCAGAAGGCCGCCAAGGGTGCGGCGAAGGCGGGCAGCGCCTACGCAACTGCGAAGGCCAACCCATACATCCAGCGGGTCGTCGAGGATGCCGAGCTGCGTGACAACGTACGTGAGGCGTATGAGTCGGCGCGCAAGGCGTACGGGCGGCTGAGCAACGGCAAGGCCCCGACCAAGGCCCTGCTCGAGGACAAGAAGCTCCACAAGGACCTGTCGAACGCCGCCGAGTCCCTGCGCGACGCGAGCAACGCGCTGCGCCAGGGGCCCAAGCGCAAGAGGGGCGGCGGGCTCGGCAAGCTCGTGGTCCTCGCCTTGATCGGGGCGGTGCTCGCGCTCGTCCTGAGCGAGGGCCTGCGCTCCAAGGTGCTCGACCTCCTCTTCGGGGCCGAGGAGGAGTTCGACTACAGCTCCGCAACGTCTCCGCCGGCGCCCGCGCCTGCCGCGACGGCGTCAAGCGCCTAGCGCGCTCGACGTCGAGCCAAGCCGTGCGAGGGCGCCCTACGGGGCGCCCTCGTCGTTGAGGGGGTCAGCCTCCGTTCGAGGAGGTGCTGGTGCTCGTGGTGCCCGATCCGCTCTTGGCCTTGGAGGGGCTCTTGGGCTTCGGCTTGATCTGCTCGACGGAGTCGGCCTCGAAACCCTTGCTTGCGTAGTCGTCGGAGGCGTTGTTCGCGGCCTGTTCGGTGTCGAACTGCCCGAGGTAGACCGCCCACACCCCCGCACCGAGGTCCTTGAACTTGCCGGTGTCGACGATGCCCGCATCGATTCCCTTGGCCTTGGCCTTGCGCGCGAGCTTCTCCGCGTCGGCACGGCTGGTCGTCGAGGCCAGGATCACCGTCCAGGCGCTCTTGTCCTTTGGCCACTCGGCCACCGGCTCGGGCGTGGGAGTCGTTGTGGCGCCCGAGCCGCTGCTGCCGGACGAACCCGTTCCGCCAGTCGAGCCCGAGGAGGTTCCGGTGCCGGCAAGCGGATCGGGCGACGAGCCCGCGTTCGAGCCGGCGCCCGACGTGGCAGCCGGGGCCGGGCCGCTGTCGGTGTTGTTCTTGCTCGTGGTCGGAACCTTGGCGGGATTCGTGGCCTGGCCCGCCTTGGGCGCGGTGGGCACGGGCGCGTCGGGCGTGGAGGTCGCAGGGACCGGCGCGGGCACTGCCACGACGGTCTTCTTGACCGTCTTGGCGCCGGCGATGTCGGCGTCCTTGGCAACCTCGCTGAGGGCGAGGGCGAGGCCGGCGACGAAGATCAGCGCGACGGACGCCATGACCGCCGCGGGCTGCTGCCAGCGGGCGCCCGCCGGCTCGAGGCGGGTGCCGCACTCCAGGCACCAGTCCTGCTCGGCGGCGGCGGCGGTCCCGCAAGCAGGACAGGCCCGGTGCAGGCCTGCCGCGTCGCTCGACGCAGACGGTCCGGCGGCCGCGGTTCTGGGAAAGAGAGTGTTGAGGTAGCGCTTCATGAATCGCGGGCGCGGGCGCCGCCGAGTATAAACGCGCGCGGGGAGCCCCGGATGCGGTTGTAGGATCTCGGCGGCATTGGAGGTCGCGACCACCCAGCGCCAGCTCACCGGTGACAAGGCCGCGCGGATCGTCGACGCCATGCGGGCGAGTGTCGCCGCCCGCGGCACGGCGGGCTCGACCTTCGACCACGTCGCGCGCGAGGCAGGTGTCTCCCGCGGACTGCTGCACTACTACTTCGGAACCAAGGAGCGGCTGCTGGTCGAGGTCGTGCGCCGCGACACCGAGATCCGGCTCGCGACCCTCGATCAGGCGCTGGCCGGCGCGCGAACGGCGGACGACTTCATAGACGTCCTGGTGCGCGGCCTCGAGGACGTCGTGGAACGCGATCCCGCCTACTTCACGCTCGTCTTCGAGCTCTTCACCCTCGGCCGCCGCAACGGGGAGATCGCCTCCGAGATGGCGGCGCTGCTGCGCGGCACGCGGGGCGTCGTCGCCGAGCGCCTGGCGGTCAAGCAGGCCGAGGGCGTGATCGAGCTGGCGGACGAGCCCGACGCCGTGGCGACCGCGCTGTTCGCGCTGGGCGACGGCCTTGCGCTGTGGGCCCTGAGCGAGCCCGACCGAGACCTCGCCTCGACCATGCGCGCGGGGGTCACCTGCGCCCGCCGGCTGCTCGGAGCCTGAGTGAACGCCGTTCCCGTCAACATCCTGCTCGTCGAGGACAGCGCGAGCGACGTTCGTCTCACGCAGGAGGCGTTCAAGGACGCGCGGATCGCCAATCAGCTGCACGTCGCCCGGGACGGGGAGCAGGCGATGGGCTTCCTGCGCCGGGAGGGGGAGTACGCGGGGCGCGCGCGCCCGGACCTCGTCGTTCTCGACCTGAACCTGCCGCGCAAGGACGGCCGCGAGGTGCTGAGCGAGATCAAGGGCGACGAGCAGCTGAGGCAGATCCCGGTGATCATCCTCACCACCTCGGCCAGCGAGCGCGACGTGGTCGAGTCCTACGACAACCGCGTGAACTGCTTCCTCACCAAGCCGATCGACTTCGAGCAGTTCATCGGCGTCGTGCGCTCGATGGAGCACTTCTGGATCTCCGTCGTGCGCCTTCCTCCCGCTTGAGTGACCGCCGGCTCGCCGTGACTCGCGTCCAGGCGGCGATCGCCGCGGCGCTGGCGCTCACCGCCCTCTTCCTGCTCGCCCAGATCATCCTGCCGAGCGTTGCCGAGCACCGGATCCGAGGGCTGCTCGCCGACCGGGCACAGGTCGAGCGAGTGCACGTGGAGGCCTTCCCGGCGATCAAGCTGCTCTGGCACCACGCGGATCGCATCGAGCTCACGCTGGGAGAGCTACGGTCGGGCACGGGGCGCATCGCCGGGCTGGTGGACGACGCCGGAGCGGTGAACGAGGTCGATGCGCGGGCGCGCCTGATCCGTTCGGGTGCCGTGGTGCTGCGCGACGCGCGCTTGCGCAAGGACGGTGACCGGATCGTGGGGCAGGCCCGGGTGACCCGGAGCGACGTGCGGACGGCCCTTGCCGGTTCGCTCGGCGTGCGGCCGGTCGGAGTGGACCGCGGAACGCTTGTCCTGAGGGGAGGGGTCAGCTTCCTTGGTCAGGTTGTCGGCGTGACCGCGCGGGTCGTTGCGGACGGGGGCGCGGTCGTCGTGAAGCCCGAGGGTCTGCCGTTCATCGGCGGCCTCGTGCAGTTCACGGTCTTCAGCGATCCGCGCCTGGCCGTCGACTCGCTCACCGCCCGCCTGGTCCCAGACGGCTACTTCCTCACCGCGACCGGCCGGCTGGCCTGAGCTAGCCCTGGTCGCCCGCTGGCGGGGCGGGTTGCACGGCCGGCGGCGGGGGCGAAGCGGCAGGGGCTGGGGCTGGGGCGGCCTGCGCCGGCGCGGCGTCCTGGGCGGGGGGCTGCTTCGGAGCGGGCTGCTCTGTGGGCGGCGCCTGCTCGGAGGCGGGCCGACCGCCGGAGGGCCCGGGAGACGAGTCCGGGCGCGGCGTCTCGCGGGGCGGGTCATTGGCGGGCTGCGCGTCGCCGGCGGGCGTACCAGGAGTGATCGGCTGCCCCGGGCCGGCTTCTCCGGCTGGCACGCCCGCGTCGGCCGGCTGCTTGGAGTGTCCGTCGCCCGGTGGGGGGTTGTCGCCGGCGGGGTCTTCACGCGTCGCCTTGTCGCCCCGCTTCCCCTCGCCCGCCGCTTCATCCGACCCCACGTCGCGGGTCTGATCGACCGGCGGCTGCCCGGCCGGGGGCTGTTCCACCGCGGGCTGGTCGCTTGAGGGTGCCTCAGCCGGCGGCAGTTCGACGGGGGGCGTCTCGCCGGGGGGCGTCTCGCCGGGGGGTTGCTCTGCCGGGGGTCCTGCCACGGGCGGCGCCTCGGTGGGAGGCGTCTCGGCGGGAGGCTGCTGAGCCGGGGGTTGTGCCACGGGGGGCGTCTCGGCGGGCGGTTGCTCAGCCGGGGGGCGTCCCATCGGAGGTTGTTCGAGCGGGGGTTGTTCGCGGGGCGGCAGTCCGGCGGGCGGTTGCTCGGCCGGGGGTTGTTCGACGGGCGCCGGTCCGCCGGGCGGTTGCTCAGTCAGGGGTCGCTCGGCGGGCGGCGTCTCGACTCGCGGTTGCTCGATCGGGGGCAGTGCGACGGGCGGCTGTGCGACGGGCGGCAGCGCGACGGGCGGTTGTTCGGCAGGCGACGTCTCGACAGGGGGCTGTGCGACGGGCGGCGTCTCGACGGGCGGCTGCTGCACGGGCGGCCGCTGCACGGGCGGCTGCTGCACGGGCGGCTGTTGCACCGGGGGTGGGTTGCGGACGCCGGGATCGGTTCCGAGGTTCTGCTCCGCGACGTTGGTGACGCCGTCGGCGTCGGCGTCGTCCAACGTCGGCTCGCTCGGCGCCTCCGGCGCCTGTCCGATGGTTCCCGGGTCAGGCGTCGTGCCGTGGGACGTCGCCGGATCGCTCCCAGTGCCCGACGTCCCGCCTGGCACCGATGCCGCGCTGGGAACGAATCCCCCGCCCGCGCCCCCGCCGGCCGGGGCTACTGGAACCAGCGGCCCGTTAGGACGACGGGCCTCCGGCCGCGCCGCGATCGGGGCTCCGCGCGTGGAGCGCCGAACGGTGATCTTCTGCGCAATTCGCAGGCCGCGGCTGAGGTCCCCGGTTGCGAGCGTCGCGGTGGGCCCGCCGATGGCCGTCCGGGGTGGCTCGGCGGAGCGCGTCGGGTGCTTGAACAGCGGCCACTCGGGCTGCGGAATGCCCACGAGCCTGCCCCAGGCGATGGGGAAGACCACCGCCGCAAGAACGGAGACGACCGCGAGCAATCCGGCTGCCCGCAGCTCGCCATCTCGAGCAATCCCCACCAGCGCTCGCGCAAGCGATCTGGATCGCTTCACACCCTCTCAATCGGCGGTTGCGACCACCGCCTTGAGCGGTTTTGGGGAACGTTGGTGGAGTTTGGCTCACCGAAGCCAAGCGCCGGAAACCGGGTCACCGGCTTCACGACAAAGCGCCGGAAACCGGGCCACAAAGGGGTGGGCGGAAGTGCTCTTGTGGTGGTCGAGAGGCGTCGGGCTAGGGGTGGGGCGATGTTCGGTCGATATGCGACCGCTATCGCCCCGCCCCCTCCTCCACCGCCCTTCGACTCACACCTCCCTCTCCCGCGTCGATGCCGTTCGTCCGCACTCACGAAACGCGCCGGGCGGGACGAACGGCGGCGACGAAGGGGGAGAGATCACCCGACCCCTTCGCCCGCTCGCCGTTTGCCTACCCCGGCTCAGCCCAGCTTCGGCGAGCGCCACGGCGCCTTCAACCGACGCTCCAGCTCTTCAGCGACGGCGTCGGCTGCAATCCGTTCCTGCGCGAGGCTGTCGCGATCGCGAAGCGTGACCGTTCCGTCCGTCGCGGTCTGGTGGTCGACGGTCACCGCCCACGGAGTGCCGATCTCGTCCTGCCGGCGGTAACGCCGGCCGATCGAGCCGCCCTCGTCGTACTCGGACGTCATGCGGGCGCGAAGCTCCTCGTGGATGCGCCGCGCCGTCTCGGGCTGGCCCTCCTTGCGCACGAGCGGCAGCACGGCGACCTTCACCGGGGCGAGCAGCGGGTGCAGGCGCAGGACCGTCCGGCGACCACCGGCTTCGCCGGCGGTGCCCCCCTCGACCTCCTCCTCGTCGTAGGCGTCGACCAGGAAGGCGAGCGTCGCGCGGTCGGCGCCGGCCGCGGGCTCGATGACGTGCGGCACGTAGCGCTCGCCCGTCGCCTGGTTGAAGTACTCGAGCTTCTCACCCGAGAACTTCGCGTGCTGGGTCAGATCGAAGTCGCCGCGGTTGGCGATCCCCTCGAGCTCCTGCCAGCCGATCGGGAACAGGTACTCGACGTCGGCGGTCGCGCCGGAGTAGTGGCTGAGCTCGTCGGCCTCGTGCTCGCGCAGGCGCAGGTGGTCGGGGCGCAGGCCGAGGTCCTCGTACCAGCGGCGGCGTTCGGCCTTCCAGTACTCGTACCAGCGCGGCGCCTCGCCGGGCGGCACGAAGAACTCCATCTCCATCTGCTCGAACTCACGCGTTCGGAAGATGAAGTTGCCGGGCGTGATCTCGTTGCGAAACGACTTGCCGACCTGCGCGATCCCGAACGGCGGCTTGCGGCGGGCGAACTGCAGCACGTTCTTGAAGTTGATGAAGATGCCCTGTGCGGTCTCGGGCCGAAGATAGGCGGCCGAGCCGGCTTCGCGAATCGGGCCCACGGTGGTCTCGAACATCAGGTTGAACTCGCGCGCTTCGGTGAGGTCGCACTCGGGACCTTCGCCGGGTTGCACCGACGGCTTGCGCGGGCAGCGGGCGTCCTCGAGCTTGTCGGCACGGAAGCGCTGCTTGCACGTGCGGCAGTCCACCAGCGGGTCGGTGAAGCCCGCGAGGTGACCGCTGGCCTCCCACACCCGCGGGTGCTGGAGGATCGCCGAGTCCAGCGCGACGATGTCGTCGCGCTCCTGGATCATCGTCCGCCACCAGCGCTGGCGGACGTTGCCCTTGAGCAGCACGCCGTAGTGGCCGTAGTCGTAGGTCGAACCCAGCCCGCCGTAGATCTCAGAGCTGGGGAAGACGAAGCCACGACGCTTGGTCAGCGCCGTGATCTTGTCCATGGTCACGAGGTCCTGGGCCACGGGCGGCACCATATCCCGCTCCTATACTCAGACCCGATGCCCATCTACGAGTACCGATGCGACAACGGGCACTCCTTCGAGGTCATGCAGCGCATGACCGACGATCCCGTCGTCAGCTGCCAGACGTGCGAGGCGCCGGTGCAACGGGTGTTCCACCCGATCGCCGTCCACTTCAAGGGCAAGGGCTTCTACAACACCGACTACGGGACCCGCAAGCGCCAGCGGGAGACTGCGGCCGCCGCGGAGTCCGGCGCCGACAAGCACGACGCGAAGAAGAAGGACAGCGGCACCGACAGCTCGAGCACAGCGGGCAAGGGCGAGAAGGCCGGCGGCGACAGTAAGGCCGGCGGCGATAAGGGCTCCAGCGCCTCGGCGACGAAGTCGAAGGCGCCGCCCTCGAACTGAGCGCGCCCGCCCGCGGGCGTACGCACCCTAGGATGGCGAGGTGGCCCGCGACGCAGACCGCGTGGACGGGGCGCACGCCGATGCGCCGGAACGACGTTCGCTGGTCGATGTCGCGGAGCAGGCGCTTCGCGACTGGCTCGTCCCGGGTCGGCACCGGCCCGGCGACCGGTTGCCGCCCGAGCACGACCTCTCGGCGATGCTCGGGGTCTCCCGCGGGACGCTGCGCGTTGCCCTGGAGCGGCTGCAGGACACCGGCGAGATCGTGCGCCGCCAGGGCAGTGGGACGTTCGTGGGGCGCGTCGCCACGGTGCCCGCCTTCTCCGAGGGCCTGGAGGTGCTCGAGTCCTACGCGTCGCTCGCCGCGCGCCGCGGGGTGAGCCTCGGCGTCCGTGACCTCACCATCGAGAAGCAACCGCTCGAGGAGGAGTTCGCCGCGCCGTTGGGCCTCGACCCCGGCACTGCCGCGACGACGGTCCTGCGCACGCTGCTCGCCGACGGTGTCCCTGCCGCACGCATGCGCGACATCGTCCACCCCGCCGTTCCCCTCCCCTCGCCCGCGAAGCTGCGCCACGCCCTGGAGAGCGGCCTGATGGTCCTCGACGTGCTCGTGCGGGCGCGCGTGCCGATCGCCTTCGCGCGCACCGCTGTGCGCGCGCGCCTGGCGCTGCCCGACGACCCGAACGGTCGCCGGTTGAAGGTGCGCGGCCCGACGGCGGTGATTGAGCTACGCGAGACGATGCACGTCACCTCGGGAGAGGCACTCCAGCACTCCACCGACGTCTTCCTCCCGCGCGGGATCGACCTGCACGTCATGCGCGCGCTCAACCGCGAGCAGCCCCAGCAGGTCGGGCCGCGCTGAGCGCCTGGGACCGCGCGCGCGCCGCCTGCACCGCGGCCGCCTGCGCCCTGAGAGCGCGCTCGTCGCCTGGCGCGGCGGAGAGGTTGATGGCCACGAGCTCCGCGGCTCCCCGCGCGGCCGCCTCGGCGAGCAGCACGCCGGCCAGCGCGTCGCCGCGAAGCGCCACCTTGCCGTCGCGGACGAGGCGCGCGCCGATCTGAGCGGCCTCCGACGCCGCCTCGGCGATCCGCAGCGGCGTGCCGGCAGCGGCGGCGAGGGCCGCCACTCGGGTTTCCCCCTGCGCGGCGAGGACCTGGCCGTAGGCGCGGACGTCCTCGTCGGCCAGCGGCACGGCGGCCTCGCGCAGCTCGCCCGCCCGCTCCGCCGCAGCGGCGTCGCCGGCGAAGCGCGCGGCCATCTCCACGAGCCCGGCCGCGAGCGCGGCGGCGATCGCGCATGCCGCACCTCCGCCGGGAGCCGGGGTGCGCTCGCCGAGCTGCTCCACGAAGCCGGCCACGCGCTCTTCGCCGAAGGCGTTCACGCGCGAAGTCTCTCCTAGAACAGCCCGACGGTTCGCCCGTCCGCGTCGATGTCGACGTCGAAGGCCGCCGCACCCTTCCCCAGCCCAGGCATCTGCTGGATGTCGCCGCACAGAGGGACAACCCAGCCCGCGCCGGTGTAGGCGCGAACGTCGCGCACCGGAAGCGTGAAGTCGCGCGGAGCGTTGAGCAGGCCGGGGTCGGCAGACAGCGAGAGGTGGGTCTTGGCCATGCACACCGGCAGCGAGCCCAGCCCGTTCTCGGTGAAGCGTGCGATGTGGCGCTCGGCCTCGGGGTAGAAGAAGACGTCGGAGGCGCGGTAGACGCGCCGCGCCACGGCTTCGATCTTCTCGGCGATGGATGCGTCGTCGGGATACAGGAGCCGGAACTCGGAGGGCTGGTCGCAGGCGTCGACCACGGCCTCGGCGAGGCTCTCGGCACCAGCCCCACCGCGTTCGAAGGCCTCATTCGCCTCGGCCGCGTGCGCCCCGCCCTCCAGCGCGAGCCGGCGCACGAGCTCGACCTCCTCGCCGGTGTCACCGGGCCGACGGTTGACCGCGACCACGCAGGGCACGCGGAATTCGCGCACGATCTCGAGGTGTCGATACAGGTTGGCTGCGCCCGTGACGATCGCGGCGTGCGACTGGACCTGGCTCGTGCGCGGGTCGTCGCCGAGGCCGCCGTGATGCTTGAGCGCGCGAACCGTCGCGACGAGAACAACCGCGCTCGGAGCGATGCCGCCGACGCGGCACACGATGTCCATCAGCTTCTCCATGCCCATGTCCGAGCCGAACCCCGACTCGGTGACCACGTAGTCGCCGAGCTTGAGCGCGATCAGGTCGGAGATCAGCGAGTTGTTGCCGTGCGCGATGTTCGCGAACGGGCCGGCGTGCATCAGGCACGCCTGGCCCTCGAGCGTCTGGATCAGGTTGGGCTTGAGCGCGTCCTTGAGCAGGACCGCCATGGCACCGGCCGCTCCCAGGTCCTCGGCGGTCACAGGGGCGCCGTCGAAGGCGTAGGCGGCGGTGATCGCCCCGAGCCGGCGGCGCAGGTCCTGGAGGTCCTTGCTGACCGCGAGGATCGCCATCACCTCAGAGGCCGCGGTGATGTCGAAGCCGGTCTCGCGCGGGTAGCCGTTGGGGCGCCCGCCGAGCCCGACCGCGATGCTGCGCAGGGCGCGGTCGTTCATATCGACCGCTCGGCGCCAGCTGACGTTCAGGGCGTCGATGCGGTGCGGGTTGCCCTGGAGGATCGAGGCGTCGAGCATCGCCGCAAGCAGGTTGTTGGCCGCCCCGACCGCATGGATGTCGCCGGTGAAGTGGAGGTTGATGTCCTCCATCGGGACCACTTGGGCGAGCCCCCCGCCGGCGGCGCCGCCTTTGATGCCGAACACCGGCCCCAGCGACGGCTCGCGCAGGCACAGGACGGGCGTCTTGCCGATCGCGCCGAGCCCTTGGGTGAGCGAGACGGAGGTCGTCGTCTTGCCTTCCCCCGCGCGCGTCGGAGTAATGCCCGTCACGCACACGAGCTTGCCGTCGGGCCGGCCGGTCAGCCGGTCGAGCGCCTTGAGCTCGACCTTTCCCTTGTAGCGCCCGTAGGGCTCGATCTCGTCCGGAAGGAGCCCCACTCGCTCCGCGATGTCCTCGATGGGGTGCAGATCAGCATCCTGCGCGATCTCGAGGCTGCTCTTCATCGTGCTCCCTTCGTCAATGCGACACGGCCGCAGCTGCCAGCTCTGACACGAGCCGGTCGTCGTAGAAGCGCTCGAGCCGGAACGGCTCGATCAGCTCGGGGGTGCGTCCGGTGGCGACCAGCTCGGCGAGCGTCGAGCCGACGATCGGCGCCGCCTTGAACCCGTAGGTTCCCCATCCGGAGCTGACGAGGAACCCGCCGACCTCCGTCTCACCGAGGATGGGGCTGTAGTCCGGGCTGATGTCGCACAGCCCGGCCCAGCTGCGCAGGATGCGCGCGTGCTCGAGCTGGGGGAAGAGCTCGACCGTGTGGCGCGACGCCTCCTGCAGGAAGTTCAGCGTCCCCTGCTGGCGGTAGGTGGTCCAGGGCTCGATCTCCGCGCCGACCAGCAGCTCGCCGCGGTCGGTCTGGGAGATGTAGACGTGCATCTGCGAGGAGACGATCACCACGTGCAGGAACGGCTTGAGCGGCTCGGTCACGAAGGCCTGGAGGATGTGCGTGGTGATCGGAAGCGGCACGCCGGCCATCTCGGCGAGCAGCGTGCTCCAGCCGGCGGTCGCGCTGACCACGGTCCCCGCCTGTACGCGGCCGCGGCTGGTCTGGACTCCGCTCACGCGCCCGTTGGCGCGCTCGATGCCGGTGACCTCCGTATAGGGATGGATCTCCACCCCGCCGCGGTCGGCGCCGCGGGCGAACCCCCACACCACCGCATCGTGGCGGATGATCCCGCCGGGCGGGTGATAGAGCGCGGCCTGGATGGGGTGGACGGCGTGCTCGCCGACCTGCATCGCCGGGGCGAGGCGCTTGATCTCCTCGGAGCCGATCACGCGGCTGTCGATCCCGAGCAGGCGGTTGACCTCGGCGCGCTCGCGCATCACGTAGGTGGCGCGGTCGGTGTGCGAGAGGGTCAGGTGACCGATCTGCGAGAAGAGGACGTTGAAGTCGAGCTCCGCGGAGAGGCCGTCGTAGAGCTTGACGCTCGCGTCGTAGAACCGCGCGCCCTCGGGGGTGCGGTAGTTCGAGCGCAGGATGGTCGTGTTTCGCCCGGCCGCGCCCGAGCCGATGTAGGACTTCTCGAGCACCGCGACATTGGTGATGCCGCGCTGGGCGAGGTAGTAGGCGGTGGCCAGGCCGTGCGACCCGCCGCCGATGATCACCACGTCGTAGCGGTCGCGCAGCTCACCGCGCGGGCGCCACATGCGGCGCTTGCGGAACAGGTCACGCATCGTCTGCCTCCGCGAGGCGCTCGAGCGCGTCGGCGCCCACGAGCGAGGCGCCGAGCGCGCGCCCGGCGTCGGTCAGCGCGGTCCACACGTAGTCCGCGTAGGCCGAGCCGAAGAGCACGAGGAAGCGGTCGCCGCCCTCCCGGAGGACCATCGCGGGGATGCGGGCGACCGACACCGGCGCGAACCCGCGTTCGGGAAAAGAGGCGGGGCGCGTGTCCAGCGCACTGAGGCGGGCGAGGATCTCGCGCGACGCAGGCCCGGTCACGGTGAACGCCGCGAGGCCGGTCGTCACCTCGACGAGCGAGGTGCCCGCCCGGTCGGCGACGTCGCGCTCGAGGCGCTCGCGCATCGTGTCCGTGGCCGAAGCAGGACACAGCACGAGCAGGCGCTCGGGATGAATCGGACACCACCATGCCCCGCCGGATCGCAGCGACCTGCCGGGCTCGATCCCGGCGGGCATCACCTGCGCGAGCGCATCGCCCGGACCCTGGAGCTCGAGCTTGCTGAGGTAGGAGCACTCGGCGATCCCCGCAGCCTCCTTGCACGCTCGCAGCTCCGCGTCGATCGAGCCGAAGTCGGCCGCGACGCTCCAGCCGTCGCGCACCTCGAGCCGGGCGCCGGCCTCCCGGAGCGCGCGCTCTACCGCGCTGCGGGCGACGGGCTCAAAGCCCATCTGCACGCGGGCCCGATCGGGGGAGAGGAACTCGAGGGTCATGCCGCGCGCCTCCCAGCTGCCACGGCCGCGCGGGCGGGGAGGGTCTCTGACCTCACGACCTCAGCCGCTCCTGGTCGGGGTCGTAGAACGGCGTCGTCGTCACCTCGGCCCGCAGGCGGCGGCCCTCGTCGGCGATCTCGATGGCGGCGCCGTCCCGGGCCAGCGAGGGCGGCACCCACGCCATGCCGATCGCCCGCCCGAGCTTGCGGCTGAACCGCGAGCTGGTCACGCGGCCGGCCGGCCCCTCGTCGACCACTATTGCGGCACCTTCGTTGGGCGAGGCGCCGTCGTTCATCGTGAAGCCGACGAGCTTGCCCACCGGCTCACGTCCCTGCGCCTGCTCGAGCGCCCAGCGCCCGATGAAGTCGTCCTCCTTGTCGAGCTTGACGATCCACGGCATCGCCGCGTCGAACGGGTTTGACTCCGAGTCGGTGTCCTGGCCGACCAGGATGTGCATCTTCTGCAGGCGCAGCACGCGTTGGGGCTCGAGGCCGAACGGCCGAAGCCCATCGGGTGCGCCGGCCTCCATCACGGCGTCCCACACGTGCTCGCCGAAGGCGGCGGGGAAGTGGATCTCGTAGCCCAGCTCGCCGACGAAGCCGATGCGCAGCAGCAGCGCCGGCACGCCGGCCACGTGCGCGCGCTTGCCGTCGAGATAGGCGAAGGCTTCGTTTGAGCAGTCGAGGTCGGTGAGGGCGGCCATGATCTCCCGCGCCCGAGGGCCCGCGAGGTTGACCGCGGCGAGCGCAGGGGTGACGTCGGTGATGCGCACGTCCATCCGCCACTCGGTTTGCCACCACTGAAACCACCCCTCGACCGCCTCGGCCCCGCTCGAGGTGGTGGTGACGTAGAACGCGTCCTGCGCAAGGCGGCAGATCGTCCCGTCGTCCATGATGCGCCCGGAGTCAGAGCCCAGCACCCCGTAGCGGATGCGCCCGACCTTGAGGTTGGCGTGCCGGTTGGGGTAGAGGCGGTCGAGGAAGGCGCCCGCCTCGGGTCCCTGGAGGATCATCTTCCCGAGCGTCGAGACGTCGATCAGCCCCGCGCGCTCGTGGACGGCGAGCACCTCCCCCTCCGGATCGCCGTAGTCGTAGGCGCGCCGCCAGTCCCCGGCCCACATGACGGTGGCGCCCAGTGCCCGATGGCGAGCGTGGATGGACGACCGCTTGGCGGGCTCGAACGGACGCCCGGCCAGGACCCCCATGGGCACCGACGACCACGGGGGCCTCGCCGTGGTGGTCCCCACCTGGTCGAGGCTCAGCCCCGTGCTGCGAGCCATCAGCCGGATCGAAGCGAGCTGGCACATGCGCCCCTGGCAGGGCCCCATGGTCACCGTCGTGTAGCGCTTGGCCAGCTCGATGGAGTCAAAGCCCTCCCCGACCGAGTAAGCGATGTCCTTGGCTGTGACGTCCTCGCACAGGCAAACGAAGCACTTGCCCTCACCTTCTCCGACGACCGCCGGAGCCGGCGCGGCCTCCGGAGCGGTTGATCGCGCCAGGCGCGCTCGCTCCTCGTTCGCCTGACCACGCGAGCGCTCGTCGCCGAGCCCCAGCGCGTGGGCCGCGTCTGCGCCGGCGGCGGAGCCGGAGAGCTCGGGCTCGACGCCGTCGCGCGCGCCGGCGACCGCGCCGGCCGCGTGCACGCCCTCGGGAAGCTCGCCCGCATTGAAGCGTCCCGTGTCCGGGTCGTAGACCGCCCGCGCGCCCGCCTGCAACAACAGCGAGCCGGCCGGCACCTCGCCGCCGGATACGACCAGCAGGTCACACTCGACGAGCCGCCGGGTCCCGGGCCTCTCGCGACCGGACGGGTCGACGGACGCCAGCACCGCCGCCCGCACCGAGCTTCGTCCCTCGGCCTTGACCACCGTCGTCTCGTGGAGGAGCTCGACCCCGACCGCCCTGAGGGCGTCGGCGTGGCCGCCGGAGGAGCCGTCGCCGCGAGACAGCGCGGCCGTCCCCGCGCCCGCCGGCCGCAGGTCCGCCACCGCCGCCACCCGCACGCCGGCCTCGCGCAATGCAAGCGCTGCCTCGAGCCCGCGGTCGTCGCAGGTCGCCACGACCGCCACCTCGCCGGGGCGCAGCGCGTAGAGGGCCGCCAGCCGCCGGGCGCCGCCCGAGAGCATCACGCCGGGAAGGTCGTTGCCCGCGAAGATCAGCGGCTGCTCGATCGCGCCCGTCGCCGCCACCTGGCGCCGGGCGCGGATCTGGTGCAACGTATCGCCGGCCCACACGGGGACGATCCCGTCGAAATTGCCCAGCGCGGCGGCGGGGGCCAGGAGATCGACGCCGGCGTCTCGCGCGCGCTGTGCCAGCGCGCACGCCAGCTCGTGACGACCCTCGGCGAGCAGGTGGCCGCCGGGCTCGACGCCCTCGTCGACGAGCACCACGTCCGCGCCGAGCTCGGCGGCGCGCGCCGCCGACACGAGGCCGGCAGGCCCGCCGCCGACGACGAGCACGTCGGCATGGCGCCGGCGGTAGTCCGTGCGCGACTCCCGGTGCGGCTTGGGAGCGCCGATGCGCCCCAGTCCGGCCACGGAGCGCAGCACCTTCTCGTACAGCGGCCACGCCTTGCGCGGGCGGATGAACGTCTTGTAGTAGAAGCCGGGCGGCGTGAACGGGCCGCCGGCGAGGTCGGTCGCGCGCATCACGTCGAGGTCGAGCGACGGCGTGGCGTTGAGGTGGTGCACCTCCATGCCCTCGCGCACCGGCTCGGTGCAGGCGCGCACCCCCGCCGCGTCGCCGACCTGCACCAGGCAGTTTGGGCACTGGCCCGCGCAGCACAGCAGGCCCCGTGGGCGGTGGTACTTGAAGCTGCGCGAGAAGGTGCGCCGGCCGGCGGCGAAGAGCGCCGACGCGATGGTGTCGCCCGGATGCGCGCGCACCAGCTTGCCGTCGAAGGTGAAGGTCAGCTCCGTGGCACGATCGATGCGCTCGCCGGGCTGCGGACCCAGTCGCGCTGGCGCCGGCTCGGTGCGCTGGAGACGCTCCAGCCGCGGACGTGTCACCCGACGGTCGCTCCGCCGAGGTCGCCGTGGGCGGCGCCCGGCTCATGCGGACCGCGACCGCCCCCGTCACCACTGGGCAGGTGGACGCTCACGACCTCGTTGGTCCGGGTGTCGCGCTCCGCCTGGAACCAGGTCCGGCACCCGGAGCGGTGATACCACCACTCGCGCTGGACGCCGGCTACGTTTGCGCGGAAGTAGTTGTAGGCGTTGAGCGCGCGCGCGCTGGGCCGGGTGACGGGGCGGCTCACGACCTCGCCGCCGTAGGCGAAGTCGGTCACCTCACGTGTGCCGCAGTGGGGGCAGGTGAGCAGGAAGGACATCTCGCGGGGCGCCCGAGGGCCCGGTCATAGTAGACAAATAGGTACAGCCGCGCAAACGCAGCTCAGCCCGGGTCCGGAGCGTCGAGCAAGCCCAGCTTTCCGGCCAGCCAGCCGGCGGGCAGCGCTTGCAGGGCGAGGGTGAGGACGATGGCGAGCGCGACGATGCTCGCGAACACATCGTTGTTCGGGACGCCGAGACCGGCGAGGACGCCGACCAGCGCGGCGGGGACCACGCCGGTCTCCCGCGTCCAGCACAAGAAGGCCAGCTCGCGCCGCGTCCACGCCGCGCGTCGGTCGGGCAGGGTGCAGGCCAGCACGGTGATCGGCCGGGCTACGAGCAGCAGGGTCGCGAGCACCGCGAGCGCGGGGACCAACTCGTCATAGATGGCCTGGAAAGGCAGGTTGGCCCCCAGGAGCAGGAAGACGAACAGCGTGACGATGTCCGCGAGGTTGCCGGCGAAGACCTTCATCTCACGCTCGTGGTGGGCGTGCATGGCCAGCCCGAGCAGCTCCATGTTTCCGACGATCAGGCCGGCGATGAAGGCGCCGAGGTAGCCGCTGCCCCCGGCCGAGTCGAGCGAGAAGTAGCCGATGGAGACGACGGTCATCACCGCGACCGCGGAGGACTCGCGCCAGATCCCCGCGCGCCGGCTCGAGATCACCGCCGCGAGCAGGACCCCGGCGACGAGGCCCAGCGCCGTGCTGATGGCGAGGTCGACGACGAAGTCGTGCGCGGGCCCCGAGAGCGAGCTCTCTCCGTTGAGCAGCACGCCGGCGAATGCGAGCGCCAGGATCGCCCCGGTGGGGTCGTTGATGGCCGATTCTGCGATGACGGTCTGCGCGACCTTCGGGCGCAGCCGCGACTTGAGGAACAGCGGGATCAGGATCGCCGGGTCGGTCGGGGACAGCACGGCGCCGATGAGCAGCGCCTCGCTCCAGGAGAAGTCGAAGGCAAGGTGGGCGGCGACCCCGGTGATCACCGTCGTGAGGATCACGCCCGGGATCGCCAGCAGCCCCAGACCGAGCGCGACCTTGCGCAGGATGGTCAGCGAGAGGTTGAGCCCCCCGTAGAAGAGGATCGCGGAGACGCCCAGCGTGAAGATGAGCTGCGCGCCGAGCGACTTGAACGGGATGTCGATCACGTCGAGGGCGGAGGGTCCGAGGGCGGCGCCGACCCCGACGAGCACGAGCATCTCGGGAACGCGCACGAGCTCGGCGATGAAGCGCGCGCACAGCCCCCCTACCAGCAGCAGGCTGACGGTGAGGATGACGTCGCGCGTCACCGCGTCTCGCGTCGGGCGCGGTCGCCCTCGAGCGCCAACCGCACGACGTCATTGGCCGCCACCAGTAGCAGGGCGATGGCCAGGCCGGCGCCCAGGCCGAGCACGATGAGCCGGCGGCGGATGTCGCGACGCTCGTCCTCGAAGGCGCGCTGCGTCGCCTGCGCACGCGTCGCCTCGTAGCGCGAGAGCTGCTGCGCGGCCGCCGCCATTGCCTCGAAGTTGCCGATCTCCGGCCCGAGGAAGATCGCCCGGGTGCGCGCTTGGCGGCCGGCGCGAAGCGCGTCGTAGGCCCTGCGGTCGAGAGCCATGAAGGCGTCGAGGCGCGCGCCGATGCGAGCCCGGAGGGCGCGCTCGCGCGCGTCCGTGAGCGTACTCCCCGCCCGCGCCAGGTCGCTGCGGAAGCTCGCCACCGAGGCGTCGAAGCGCGGCCGGCTGCGACCGTTGTCGTAGCCGTAGGCGGTCTGCCAGCCGTTTACGTCGGTGACGCCGAACTTGAGCTCTAGGGCCAGCGCCTGGTCGCGCGAGCGCTCCTGGACCTGGTCGAAGCGGTCGCCCAGCCGGCCCATCCCGTAGAGGGCGACGCCGATCGTCGCCAGCGGCCCGATGACCGACAGAACGATCGCCGCGTAGATCTTCGCCCTGATGGTCACCCCGACGGCATTCTCCCGTCTTGCCGGACGGGCCTGCGGTTATCGTGGTCTGGATGCTGCTGTTCGTCGCCGTCCAGCGCGCGCCGCTGTTCCTCTGCGTCCTGCTGGCGATCATGGTCTACCTCGCGTTCATCGAGGTGCGCAACGCGGACATGACCTTTCAGGCGAAGGCCTGGTGGATCCTTCTCGTATTCCTGACTAACTTCCCCGGCCTGATCGTCCTGCGCCTCTACACCCTCGTCCGCCGCCGCCGCACGGCGTCCTAGGGTCAGCGCGCCGCGCGGTCCAGGCGCACGAGCTTGATTGCGAGCTCGAGTGAGAGCAGGTCGGCGTCGCGGACGCGCAGCGTGGAGAGCGTCTCGATGCGCTCGAGCCGCTGGCGCACGGTGTTGGGATGGATGTAGAGCGCCCTAGCGCTGGCGACGACGCTCCTGCCGTCGCGCAGGTACTGCTCGAGGGTGTCCAGGAGCCCGGTGCCGCGACGCAGGTCGTAGTCGAGCAGCACTTCGACGGCGTCGCGGTAGCGATCCTGGGGCGCCGCCTCTAGGTCGACGTGGACGAGGTACCGGTAGGCGCCCAGCTCGTCATAACGCACGGCTTGGGCGCTGCGACGCAGCGCGCGGCCGATTCGCGCCGCGTCCGCCGCCTCACGCAGCCCGCGCGCGCTCTCCTTCGGCCCGTGGCTCACCCCGCCGATTCCGACGATGACTTCCATTCGGGCGGCCACCTCGCCGCAGAGACGGTGCAGCTCGTCCACGCGCCCGCCGCCGCCGGTCCTAGGAACGGCAACCAGCGCGCGGACGTGGTCCGGCCTGGCGTCGAGCAGCGCGTTGGGCAGCAGCGAGCGCAGCTGCGGCTCGAGCTCCGCACTCACCGGCGCGACGTGTAGGAACAGGTGCGGGCGATCGAGGTCCCAGCCGGTGGTCGTCGCCTTGGCGGCCGCGACGTCGGGTGCCCCTCCGGCGAGCGCGTCGAAGATGTCCTTGACCAGGTTCTCGGCCGTCAGCCGCTCGATCAGCTCGCTCTTCTTCAGCGCCACCGCGGCCTGGTCGGCGACGGCGCGAAAGAGCCCCTCCTCCTCTGCGGTGAACACCCGTGGCCCGCGGGAGACGGCGCACAGGAGCCCGAGGTGCTCGTCGCTGGCCACCAGCGGAGCGGCGAGGCTGCCCTTGCGGCGGAAGCTCTCGATGAGCAGGGCCGTTCCCTCGCCTGCGGGCAGGACGGGTTGCTCGCCGGCGGGATCGGCGGCAGCGAGCTCGAGCTCGTTGCGCTCGGCGTGCAGCCGGTAGACGAAAGCGGCGTCGGCCGCCAGCAGGCCGCGTGCGCCGGCGACGACCGCGCGGTAGACGTCCTCGCGCGCGGTCACCGTGGCGATCCGCTGGCTGAGCGCGGCGAGTGTGGTGAGCGCGTCTACTCGCCGGCGCGCGTCGCCGTAGAGCTGGGCGTTCTCGATGGCTCCTGCGACCAGCGACGCGGTATGAACCAGGAAGTTGAGCACCCCCTCCTCGAACTCGCGGGGCGCCGCAGTGTGCAGGACGATCACCCCGAGAACCTCACCGGAGCGCGCGGGGACCGGGACGGCGACCATGGACTGGAAGCGCTCCTCCTCGAGCTCGGGGACGTAGTGCACGCGCTCGTCGTTGAGCAGGCCCTCGCGGATGAACTCCGGTGTCCGGTGCCGGGCGACCCAGCCGGTGATCCCGTCGTCGATGCTCATCGACAGCTTGCCGACGAATCCGCGGTACACGGGCGAAGCGGCCCGCAGAACGAGCCGCTCGCCCTCCACGAAGTACACGAAGCACGCGTGGCAGGCGGTCGCCTCGGTGGCGATGTCGACGATCCCGTCGAGCACCCGGCGCAGGTCGAGCGACGAGGAGACGGTATTGATGACCGCGTAGAGCGTCTCGTTCTCCAGCCGGATGCGCTCTAGGTCCATCAGGATGTACCGACGGTACACCTCGGGACTCGCAAAGGTGGACGGTGCTGACATTGCCGGGGGGCGCGGTCGTCGGGTAGACGTTCCGCGACAACCTTCGAGGGAGGTTCCGCGGATGTTCCACCTCATCGCCCAGGCAACGCCCGCCCTGAAGGACGTCGCCGACGGTCAGGTGCAGGACAGCAAGGTCATCGGGGAGCAGTTCTACTTCTTCACCGTCGTCCTGATGTGGCTGATCCACGCGGGCTTCATGTCCTATGAGGCCGGGATCGCCCGCCGCAAGAACGTGATGGCGACGGCGATGAAGAACATCCTGACGATCGCCGTGGTAACGCCGACCTTCTACTACTTCGGCTGGATGATCTACAACTGCTCGCAGCCGGGCATCCCGATCACTCCCTCCAGCGGCGACTTCACCGCTGCGGCCTGCGCCGGCGGCATCCCCTGGAGCAACAACTTCGCCCCGAACCTCAACGACAACATCAACCTGATCTTCTTCCTGGCGTTCCTGCTCTTCTCGTGGACGTCGGCGTCGATCATGTCGGGTGCGATCATCGAGCGAGCGCGGATCTCGGCGTACCTGGTGTGCGCGGTGCTGCTCGGGTCGGTGGTGTGGATCCTCGACGCCGCCTGGGGTTGGAGCGCCGGCGGGTGGCTCACGCTGCGTTTCGGCTTCCACGACTCGATCGCGTCGGGGGTGGTGCATGGAGTCGCGGGCGCGTTCACCTTGGGCGTGCTCTTCAACCTCGGACCGCGGATCGGGAAGTACACGAAGGAAGGGCTGACGAGGACCTTCCAGCCCCACAATTTGCACATCACGGCGCTGGGGCTGATGCTGATCTTCACCGGCTTCTACGCCTTCTATGGCGCGTGCCTAGTGATCTCATCGACCGCCTTCCCGGGCTGGGCGAACATCTACCTGAGCCCGACCACGCTGGGCTCGATCACCATGGTGATCACCCTGGGCTTCGCCGGCGGGTTCACCGGCGGCTACTTCGCGAGCCGCGGTGACCCCTTCTGGACGATCTCCGGCGGCCTCGCGGGCGTGATTGGCGTGTCCGCGGGCGCCGACGTGTACGCGCCGACGCTGGCCTACCTGCTCGCCACTCTGACCGCCGTGCTCGTCTACTACGCCGGCGGGTTCATCGAGCGCCGGATGCGGGTCGACGACGCCGTCGGGGCGGTCGCCGTCCACGGCGTGTCGGGCTTCCTGGGAATGTTGTGGGTCGGCGTGTTCGCGGCCGGCTATCCGACCGGCATCAACAACGTGGACAGCTCGATCGGCGGCCAGCTCATGGGCATGGCGACCTTCCTGCCGCTGGGCTTCCTGTCGGGGTGGGGCGCCTCGTGGATCCTCAAGCAGCTCAACGTGCTGCGGGTGCCCGTGGAGGTCGAGCTCGAGGGCCTGGACATGGCCGAGTACGAGACCGACTTCTATCCCGAGTACGCTCGCGCCCCCGAGATGCTGCTCGAGCCCGACGGGAGTCCCGCCTCGGCCGAGGCGCTGCTCGCCGACGCCTTCCTGGAAACATCGCATGGCAATGGGGGACGTCCCCGGGAGCCGGTGGGCTAGCCCGTGGCCTCGCTCATCGTCAGCACCGTGCTGCTGGTCGCCGTCGTCGGCGGGCTCTGCGGCTGGATGATCCGCAAGGACCGCCGCCTGCGCGAAGAGGCCAAGCGCGTAACCGAACTCCTAGACGCCTTCGCAACGAACATCGGGGAGGAGCGGGATGCCCGGCATCATCGACAGCGCGCCTGACTGCATCCAGAAGGTCAGCGGTGCCAAGCCGCCCGACGACTCGGCGGACTTCATCATCCAGCAGGCCTACCTGGCCTGCGGCAAGGCCAACGGCGGGATCATGACCTTCGGCCCGGGCTCGACCTACGGTGACGGGGGGGCGAAGGCGGCGAACGCCTACTACGTGCTGACCTACGTCGGCATCGCCTTCACGCTCGTGGTGATCGTCGGCTGGGTGATCTACGAGCACCGGCGCCTGCTCACGCACGCCGCGCGGATCGGGATGCCGGGTCGCCGCGGCGGCGGGCAGGGCCAGGTCCAACCCGGAGTCACCCCCGAGGAGGTCTAGATGGCGGCACGAGACGACAGCCCTGACGTTCGGGCCCGCAACCGCAAGCAGATCGAGTTCCCGAGGCTGCAGACCCACTCGAAGGCGTTCGAAGCGGTCATGGTGGGGCTCTCGTTCCTCTGCGTGATCATCGTGCTGATCATCGTGCTTGGCACCGACATGGGCACCCTGACGCGGCCGTAGGCGATCCTGGCCAGCCAGTCGCCCATGGAGACGCGCCGGCGTCCCCTGACCAACGGGGGCGCCCCGGGCGCTCCTCCCGCCGGCGGTCGCTGGCGCGGCTCGGTGCAGCGGCTGACATGGGCCCGCGCGCTCGTCATCGTGGGGCTTTTAGTCGCCGCCCTGCTGGTCTCCCGCAGCTGCCAGCAGTCCCAGGTTCGGATAAGCCAGGCGCGTGCGGTCAGCATCGCTCGCCAGCAGGTGGACTTCCGCCCGAAGCGCACGCAGATCCGCCTCGTCCGCCAGGGGATCAAGGCGCGCGCTTACTGGGCCGTATCGCTCTCGGTTCCCGGGAACAAAGGGGACGACTACGCGCAGCTCACCACGGTGCGCGTCGACGCGAACAACGGCAAGGTGGCAGCCGTCAACCGCGAGAAGAGCTCGCCCACCGCGGCTCCATGAGGCGACCGCAAGGAAACGGGAGGCTCCATGGCCGCAACTGACGCGATCCGCTCCGTCGACGACGTTCGCCGCGTCGTCGAGGAGCAGGGCATCGAATTCTTCTTCGCGCAGTTCGTCGACATGCACGGCAAGCCCAACGCCAAGCTGGTGCCCGCGCGCCACCTGGACGGGCTGGTCGAGGACGGGGCGGGCTTCGCGGGCTTCGCGGCGGGCGACATCGGCCAGGGTCCCGACGATCCCGACATCGCCGCCATGCCGGACCTGGCGAGCCTGACCGTGCTGCCGTGGCAGCCCAACGTCGCGCGCTTCGCCTGCGACGTGACGGTCGAGGGCGAGCCATGGCCGTACTGCCCTCGGACGATCCTGCGCGGCCAGCTCGACCGGGCGCGCGAGATGGGCTTCGAGTTCCGCATCGGCGCCGAGCTGGAGTACTTCCTCGTGCGCCGTCGCGAGGACGGGGGCATCGAGATCGCCGACGCGCTCGACACCCTCGAGCAGCCCTGCTACGACATGCGCGCCCTCACCCGAAACCTGGACTTCGTGGCCCAGGTCTCCCGTCACGTCACCGAGATGGGATGGGACAACTACGCGACCGACCACGAGGACGCCAACGGCCAGTTCGAGCAGAACTGGGACTTCGCCGACGCCCTGACCACCTGCGATCGGGCGATCTTCTTCCGCTACATGGTCGAGGCGCTCGCCCAGGAGCGCGGGCTCATCGCGACGTTCATGCCCAAGCCCTTCCCGCACCTGACGGGCAACGGGTGCCACTTCCACATGAGCCTGTGGGACGGCGACCGCAACCTCTTCCTCGACGAGGACGACGGGCGGGGGCTCGGCCTCTCCAAGCTGGCCTACCAGTTCGTGGGCGGTCTCAAGGCCCACGCCAAGGCCTACATCGCTCTGACCGCGCCGACGGTCACCTCCTACAAGCGGCTGGTCGTGGGGGCGCCGACGAGCGGCGCTACGTGGGCGCCGGCCTATGTGGCCTACGGGTACAACAACCGCACGATGATGCTTCGCATCCCGGCGGCGGGGCGCATCGAGGACCGCACGGTCGACGGCTCGTGCAACCCCTACCTCGCGGCGACGGCGGTGCTGGCGGCCGGCCTTGACGGGATCGAGCGCGACCTCGATCCCGGCGAGCCGAGCACCGGCAACATGTACGAGATGCCCGAGGAGGAGCGCGCGCAGCAGGACATCGAGCTGCTGCCCGCCAACCTGCTGGACGCGACCCGGGAGCTCGAGCGCTGCGACATCCTGCGCACGGCGCTGGGCCGCGCCCGTGACGAGGACTACGTCGACTACTTCGTCCGCTGCAAGCGGCGCGAGTGGCAACGCGCCCACGAGGAGATCACGAAGTGGGAGCTAGACCGCTACCTACAGCTGTACTAAGGCCGGATATGTGCCATGCGCACATACCTGGCGGTGGAACTCTGGCGCGGCCAGCTACGAAAAATGGCCAAAGCCCACACTAGAATCGCCCCGCCATGTGCGGAATAGTCGGTCTCTTCAGCAAGTCGGACGACGTGGCCGAGCGCCTCGGCGAGCACGTCGGTGCGATGCTCGTCCAGCTCTCGGACCGCGGGCCCGACAGCGCCGGTGTGGCCGTCTACCGCGACCCGGCGCCGGCGGGATCGAGCAAGGTCTCGCTGTTCAGCGCCGATCAGGGCTACGACTGGATCGGCCTCGGCGCGGAGCTCGAGCGTCGCTTCCCGGGAAGCGGGGCGCCTGAGATCCGAGCCAGCCACGCGGTCTTCGTCGTGGGGGCTGAGGGACCAGAAGCGCAGGACTGGCTGCGCGAGCACCACCCCGAGCTGCGTGTGATGAGCGCGGGACAGCGCATCGAGATCTTCAAGGAGATGGGCTCGCCCACGGAGTTCGTGCAGCGCTTCCGCCTCGCCGACATCCAGGGCAGCCATGCCCTCGCCCACACGCGCATGGCGACCGAGAGCCGCGTGACCACCGAGCACTCGCACCCGTTCTCGACCGGGCTCGACCTGTGCCTGGTGCACAACGGGTCGCTCTCCAACCACAACCTGCTGCGCCGGCGCCTGCGCCGCGAGGGCATCGCATTCGAGACCGACAACGACTCCGAGGTCGCCGCGGGCTACCTGACGTGGCGCATGCGCGAGGGCGCGTCGCTGCAGGAGGCGCTGGAGGGCTGCCTGGTCGACCTCGACGGCTTCTTCACCTTCGCCGTCGGGACGGCCGACGGGTTTGCCGTACTGCGCGATCCGATCGCCTGCAAGCCGGCGGTGATGGCCGAGACCGATGACTGGGTCGCGATGGCCTCGGAATACCGGGCGATCGCGGCCCTGCCCGGTGCGCGCGACGCCGCGGTGTGGGAGCCCGAGCCGGCGCGCGTCTACGTGTGGGAGCGCGCGAAGGTCTGATGGCCACCGCCTCCGAGACCGCTGTCGAGACGGTCGATCTGGAGGTCACTCCGCTGCGCGAGCTGAACGCCGGGCTCCACGCGCCCCGCCCGGCCGCCCGCTGGCGGGTCGTCAACCCCTCCGGGCGGCACGCGATCGCCGTGGGCATCGACGCCGACGTCGAGGTCGACGTCGAGGGCCACGTGGGGTACTACTGCGCCGGCATGAACCAGCACGCCACCGTCCGCGTGCACGGCAACTGCGGCGTCGGCGTGGCCGAGAACATCATGTCGGGGACGGTGGTGGTGAAGGGCAACGCGAGCCAGTCGGCGGCCGCCACAGGCCGGGGCGGCCTGGTGGTCATCGAGGGTGACGCCTCGTCGCGCTGCGGCATCTCGATGAAGGGCGTCGACATCGTCGTGCGCGGCTCGGTCGGGCACATGAGCGCGTTCATGGCCCAGAAGGGAAGGCTGGTGGTGTGCGGGGATGCCGGCGAGGCGCTTGGCGACTCCCTGTACGAGGCGCGCCTCTACGTCCGCGGGGAGGTGA
>JBBQNQ010000006.1:0-59103 GCA_038330095.1 Solirubrobacterales bacterium | reverse complement strand
TCGAGCGCGAAGCCGCTGCTGCGGCGCCCTCGGAGGACCAGCCGCGGCGCGACCTTCGCGACCTGCCGACGTTCACGGTCGACCCGGCCAGCGCGAAGGACTTCGATGATGCGATCTCTGCGCGGGAGCTCGAGGCCGGCGCGTATCGGGTCTGGGTGCACCTCGCCGACGTCGCGGCGCACGTCCCGCCGGGCTCGCTCGTGGACCGCGAGGCGCAGCGCCGAGCGACCAGCGTCTACGTCCCCGGCGCGGTCGAGCCGATGCTCCCCGAGGCGCTCTCCAACGTCGCCTGCTCGCTGGTCCCCGCGCAGGACCGCCCGGCGGTGACGGTCGAACTGGCCCTGCGCGGTCCGCGGACCGAGCGCGCGGCCTTCTACCGCTCTGTCATCCGCTCCGACGAGCACCTGGATTACGACCGCGTCGACCGGATCTTCGCCGGCGAGGAGCCCGCTGCCGAGCCGTGGGGCACCCCGCTGTCCGCGGCTCGTGCCGCCGCCGCCGCCCTCAACGCGGCCCGCGCGGGGCGCGGCGCCCTGGCCGTCGAGTCCGTCGAGCCGGAGTTCGTCTTCGACCTCGTCGGCCGGGTCGAGGCGGTGCGCCCGACGGTTCAGACCGAGTCCCACCGCCTGATCGAGCACCTGATGATCGCCGCCAACGAAGCGGTCGCCACGCTGCTCGACGAGCGCAAGGTCCCGGCGCTCTTCCGCGTCCACGAGCCCCCCGATCCCGCGCGAGTGGAGTTCCTCGTCACCCAGCTCGCCTCGCTCGGGGTGTCCACGCCACCGGTTCCGGAGAACCCCTCGCCCCAGCAGGCGGCTGACATCGTCGGTGAGTGCTCGCAGCTGGTCGACGCCCACGTGCGCCGTACGGGCCGCGGCCGGGCGGCGCTGACCTCGCTGGTGCTGCGTTCGCTCAAGCAGGCCCATTACAGCCCTCGCAACCTCGGCCATGCGGGGCTGCGCTCACCGCGCTACTGCCACTTCACCTCGCCGATCCGCCGCTACCCCGACCTCATCTGCCACCGCGCGCTGCTCGCGGCGGTCGGGCGCGGCGAGGCCCCGCCGCGGGGCTCGGACATGGAGCCGGCGGGCGCCTGGGCGTCAGCGCGCGAACGCGACGCGATGAAGCTCGAGCGCAACGCCGACGACGTCGCGCGCTGCTTCCTGCTCGAGTCAGAGCTGCGCAACGGCGGTTGGGAGCGCGAGTGGGACGGCGAGGTCGTCGGGCTCATCGGGGCGGGCGCGTTCGTGGCCTTCGGCGACGGCCACGAGGGAATGCTGCCGGCCCGCCGCCTGCCCGGGGAGTGGTGGGAGCTCAACGAGGAGGCGACGATCCCGCGCGGAACGCGCACCGGCAAGGCGATCCGGCTCGGCGATCCCGTCCGCGTCCAGGTCGAGCGCGTGGAGGCGCCGCGGGGTCGCGTGGATCTGGCGCCGGTGGGGGTGTGAAGGGACGAACGGCGGTCGGGTTAGGGAGGGGGGAGGGGTGCTCCTGCGGGGTCTCGGCCGCTTACGCACTCCTTCGTTGCGCCGTTCGTGTGCGCGACGCGACCATCTAGGGTCAAGCCATGGCCAAGGGGCGCAAGCACAAGGCGGGAGCCGGGGACGTCGCGACCAACCGGCAGGCGTCATACCGCTTCGAGCTGCTCGAGCGCCTGGAGTGCGGGATCGCGCTCACGGGCACCGAGGTCAAGTCCCTGCGCGACGGCAAGGCGCAGATCAAGGATGCCTACGCGACGGTGCAGGACGGCGAGGTGTGGCTGCACAACCTGCACATCCCGCCCTATCCGCCGGCGGCGCGCGACAACCACGCGCCCGAGCGCGACCGCAAGCTGCTCTTGCACCGCCGCGAGATCGAGCGGCTGATCGGCAAGACCAAGGAGCGTGGCCTCACGCTGGTCCCGACGCGCCTGTACTTCTCGGGCCCGCGCGCGAAGGTCGAGCTCGCGCTGGCTCGCGGCAAGGACCGCTATGACAAGCGCGAGTCGATCCGCGAGCGCGAGATGGCGCGCGAGGCCGACCGGGCGATGCGCTGGCGGTGAGCGGCGGTTACACGTCGGCGAAGTCGCGCACGACGTGGGTCTCGGTCATCCCGGCCGCGCAGGCGACGATCAGCCCGATGTAGACCGCTGCGACCGCCAGCCGGGCGGCCGGCGCGACGCGGTAGTAGGCGTCCTGCTCGGCGCCTCCCGCCCTCAGCGTCTTCCAGCGCCGCCAGGTCTCCATCCCTCCGAAGAGCAGGATGAGCAGAATGATCGGATTCGGGAAGACGAACGCGAGCGCGACGAGCCCGGCGAAGCCGGCGAACCACATCCACGGGGCCATCGCCGCCATCGCCCGCCCGCCGTCGAGCGGCACCACGGGGAGCAGGTTGAACAGGTTCAGGAAGAAGCCGACGAAGGCGAGAGCGAGGAAGAGCTCGTTGCCCGTCAGCCAGTAGAGCGGGACGACCGCCGCGGCGCCCAGCGTCCCGAGCACCGGGCCGGCGAGCCCGACGCGCGCCTCGGCCAGGGCGTCCTTGCCCAGCGACTTCGCAGCCACCACCGCGCCCAGGAAGGGAATGAACATCGGCGCCGAGGCCTCGACGCCCTCGCGTCGCAGCTGGATGACGTGCCCCATCTCGTGCACGAGGAGCAGCAGGACGAAGCCCACCGCGAACTTCCACCCCCAGATCAGCGAATAGGCGCCGATCGACACGAGCATCGAGCCAGAGGTGGTCAGCAGCTTCAGCTTGGGTGCCAGCAGGAGCAGCCCCTTGAGCTTCGCGGCCCACTTGGCGACTACGGCGGCCACCACGGCGAGCGGCCCGAGGACGCGCCGGGGCCAGCTCGGACGCGGCGGCTCGGCCGGCGGAAGCGGTGCCGGCGGAGCGGGGGAGGGGTAGAGGGGCGTCTGGCGCTCCATGGCTACCGCTAGACTTAGCAGCTCAATACAGGGGGCGACACAGTTTCGACGTGGAGCTGATCGTCTCGATGTCGCGAGCCGAGGACCCGGGGTTGGCCTCGTTAAATCTCCCCGGAAACCATATGTGCGGACTCTCATGAGTTCGCCCTCGCCGTCTAACAGCGGTTGAGGGAGTCGCCCCGGGCAGCCCGCGGCCCGGTCAAGCGGCTTCAGCTAGCGGGCTCACCCCAAGGGCAGGACCTTCGGCCTGAGGGGGACAGCTTCAGGAAGGTGTGGCGCCGGTGACGTGCCCCGCGGATCGACCGAGCCGGCAGCCGAGATCAGACTCCTGCGGGAACGCTCGTAGCACGCATCGATGACGGGTTTCGCGGACGCCGGGGCAGAGCCGGCCGCCTCCACTGAAAGAAGATTCGTGCCGCTACACTTATGTTGCGTAAGCAACTACACACGAGGCACGTAATGGCGACACTTCTTCTGATTCCCCTGGACGAGACCGTGGTCTTCCCGACCATGGACGTCACTCTGCCGATCGACGCGGGCGACGAGGAGCGCGTGCTGCTCGTGCCCCGCAAGGATGGCGTCTTCGCCGGCGTCGGCACCGTGGCCGAGGTCACCGAGCGCGTTCGCCTGCCCGGCGGGGGGCGTGCCGTCACGCTCTCGGGCCGGCATCGCGGCGTCGCCGGCGCGGCGCAGGCCGACCTGCACGGCGCGGGCCTGCGCATGGAGGTCGAGGAGCACCCCGACGAGGTGCCGGTCGACGGGCGCACGCGTGCGCTTGAGCGCGAGTACCGCGCGGTGGTCGAGGAGATCCTCGAGCTGCGCGGCGACGACGGGCGCGTGGCCGCCTTCCTGCGCTCGATCACCGAGCCGGGCGCGCTGGCCGACACTTCGGGCTACTCGCCCGACATCCCCTTCGAGCAGAAGGTCGAGCTGCTGGAGACCCTCGACGTCACCGCGCGCCTGGAGCGCGCGCTCGAGCTACAGCGCGAGCGCCTGACCGAGCTGCAGGTTCGCCGCCGCATCCGCGAGGACGTCGAGTCGGGCGCCAACCAGCAGCAGCGCGAGTACTTCCTGCGCAAGCAGATGGAGTCGATCCGCAAGGAGCTAGACGAGGACGACGCGTCGATCATCGAGGAGTACCGAGCGAAGATCGAGGAAGCCGGCATGCCCGAGGCGGTGCGCGAGCAGGCCGACAAGGAGCTCGGGCGCCTGGAGCGCATGGGTGAGCAGAGCGGCGAGGCATCGATGATCCGCTCCTACCTGGACTGGCTGATCTCCGTGCCGTGGAAGGAGCGCTCCGAGGAGCGGCTCGATCCCGTCCACGCACGCGAGGTGCTCGATGCCGACCACGCCGGCCTCGAGGACGTCAAGGACCGCATCAGCGAGTACATCGCCGTCAAGAAGCTGCGCACCGAGCGCGGCATCGCCGAGGACAAGCGGTCGGGCGCGATCCTGACGCTCATCGGCCCGCCCGGCACCGGCAAGACCTCGATCGGCGAGTCGATCGCCAGGGCGACCGGTCGCGAGTTCGTCCGCATGTCGCTGGGCGGCGTTCGCGACGAGGCCGAGATTCGCGGGCACCGTCGCACCTACATCGGCGCTCTGCCGGGCCGGCTCGTTCGCGCCCTGCGTGACGCCGGGACGATGAACCCGGTGATCATGCTCGACGAGGTCGACAAGGTCGGCGCCGACTGGCGCGGCGACCCGTCGTCGGCGCTGCTCGAGGTCCTCGACCCCGCGCAGAACCACTCGTTCCGCGACCACTACCTGGACGTCGAGATCGACCTGTCCAACGTGCTGTTCATCGCGACCGCGAACGTCGCCGAGACGATCCCGGGGCCGCTGCTGGACCGCATGGAGGTCATCCGCTTCGACGGCTACACCGTGGCCGAGAAGGTGGCGATCGCGCGTGGCTACCTGTGGCCGCGCCAGCGTGAGCGCAACGGTCTACGCGAGGACGAGGTCGCGATCACCGACGACGTGCTGCAGCTGACCGTCAGCGAGTACACGCGCGAGGCCGGCGTGCGCCAGCTCGAGCGCGAGCTCGGCACGGCGCTGCGCAAGGCGGCCACCCGGATCGCCTCGGGCGCCGTCGAGGCGCCGGTCCAGATCGACGTGGACGCGGTTCGCGACGCCCTTGGCAAGCAGCGCTTCTTCCAGGAGTCCGCGGTGCGCACCGCGGTGCCCGGCGTGGCCACGGGCCTCGCGGTCACCGGAACCGGGGGCGACGTGCTGTTCGTCGAGGCGACCGAGATGGCGGGCAAGGACGGCCTCGTCCTAACCGGCCAGCTCGGCGACGTGATGCGCGAGTCGGCACGGATCGCGCTGAGCTACGTGCGCTCGCACGCCGAGCAGCTGGGCATCGACGAGGACGCCTTCGAGGGACGCGAGTTCCACCTCCACGTCCCCGCCGGCGCGATTCCGAAGGACGGCCCCAGTGCGGGCGTCACGATGACCACCGCGCTGGTCTCGCTGCTCACCGGACGGCCGGTCAGGCACACGGTCGGGATGACCGGTGAGGTCACGCTCCAGGGCCGCGTGCTCCCCATCGGCGGCCTCAAGCAGAAGGTGCTGGCCGCCCACGCGGCCGGGCTGACCGCCGTGGTCCTGCCCGAGCGCAACCGCCCCGACCTCGACGACGTGCCCGATGACGTCCGCGAGCAGATGGCCTTCCATCCGGTCATGTCCGTGGACGAAGTCCTCGAGCACGCGCTCGAGCCCGCGCCGGCGACGCTCGCTGCGTGAACGCCACCGGGGCGGGCGGTTGACCGCCGCCCGCCCCGGGCAGCTCGCTCGACGCGACGTGCCGAGAGGAGTAGCGCCCCGCTGGGCGCCGGCCCGGGCGTCAGCCCTCCCGCGCCTGCGCGCGGTTCGCTTGCGCACACAGCCAGGTGTAGCCCGTCTGGAGGACGTCGTTGCCGGCCGAGGCGGCCAGGACGGCGGTCACCGTCCGTCCGGCGGGGGGCGAGGTGAGCCGCAGCCCGACCACACCGAGCCCCGCCCACGCGCCCACGCAACGCGTGCAGGTCAGCAGCTCGCCGACTGCATAGCGCATGCGGCGACCCCGCGGGCGCCGTCCGTCGGAGGTCTCGCTCACGAACGGCTCGCGCACCCAGGTGACGACCTTCTCGTTGACCACGAGCTTGGACAGCGCGAAGGTCGCCGCCGCGAGCGGCACCCACTCGCCGCTGTGGATCGGCTCGCGGTCGAGCCCCCGCGTCCGCGCGGCGACGACTACGAGCGTCGCCAGCAGCGAGCCGTAGGCGGCGTTCAGGACCGCGTAGTCGAGCGGCTCGGTCGGTGTCTCTGAGACGGGGTCCATGGCGGCCTGGTCGCCTCTACCCGCGCCCCGCCGGGCGGAACCCCTCGCGCCGGGAGGCGTTATCGTGACGGCCGCTGTGGCTCTGCTCGAAGTCGACACCCAGGAGAAGGACGGCGCCGTGCGCGTCGTGCTGAGCGGCGAGCTCGACATCTCGAGCGCCCCGAGGGCCGAGGAGGAGCTCGATCGCGTCGAGGGCGATCATCCGGCGGTGCTCGTGCTCGACCTGCGCGGGCTGGACTTCATGGACTCGACCGGCCTGCGGCTGATCGTCAGCGCCGACGCCCGCGCCCGAGAGCAGGGTCGGCGGCTAGCCGTCGTCCGCGGTCCCGAGGCGGTGCAGCGCATCTTCCGCGTCACCCGCCTGGACGAGCGGCTCGACATGGTCGACGACCCGGCCGCGCTGGCGGCCGGCTAGCGCCCACCGCGCCGCCTCCGTCCGCGCTCGAGCGCTCGCCCAGGTCGGTCGCGACCCGTAGGACGAGGATCGCCATGTCGTCGCGCGGGCTGCCCTTCTCGTGGCCCAGCGCAGCGTCCTCGATGCGCCTTGCGAGTTGAGCGGGGTCGAGCGGCCCGAGCTTCTCGAGCAGTGCGGCGAGCTCGGGTTGCTCGAGGAAGCGCTCGGGAGCACGCGCCTCGGTGATCCCGTCGGTGTAGAGCACGAGTGTGTCCCCGGCGCCCAGGACGGCGGTGTGCTCGGAGAGGTCGGGGTCGCGGACCACCCCGAGCAGGGTCCCGGTCTCCCCGAGCACCTCGACCTGGCCGGCCGCGCGCAGCACGAGGGGCAGCGGATGTCCCGCGCTGCTCATGGTCAGGCGCGCGGAGGAGCCCTCGAGCTCCAGCACGCCGCAGGCCACCGTGCAGAAGGTCTCGGCGTGCTCTCGCACCATCGCCTCGTTGAGCTGTCCGAGCATGCGGCTGGGGCGGCGCTCGTGCAGCGCCGCCGCCCGCAGCGTGTAACGCGCCTGCGCAGTGACGGCCGCCGCGTCGGCGCCCTTCCCGCAGACGTCGCCGATGACCACGGCCCACGCGCCCTCACCGACCTCGAAGAGGTCGTAGAAGTCCCCGCCGACCTCGTTGCCCTCGCCGGCGGCGCGAAACCTCGCAGCCGGCTCGATGCCGGGGATGCGCGGCAGGTTCGGCGGCAGCAGGCTCTCCTGCAGGCGGTGGGCCACCTGCCTCTGCTCGCTGTAGAGGCGCCCGTTGTCGACGGCGAGCGCCACCCGGCCCGCGAGTCGCACGGCAAGCGCCAGGTCGTCGGGGTGCAGGCGGCGGGCGGAATGCGACATGCCCAGCGTGATCGTGCCCAGCAGGCGACCGTGCGCGATCATCGGCACCACGAGCGCCCGTCCGTCGTCGAGGATCCGTGGGGTGGAGGGCGGGTCCTGCGGAGCGGACGGACGGGCGGGCGCCACCCCATCTCCCTCGGGCCCGGCGAGGGCGGCGGGCTCCAGCCGCCCGTCGCGGGCGACGAGATCGATCGCGCACCAGTCCGCGACGCCGGGCACGGCGTGACGGGCGATGGTCTCCAGCGACTGAGCCGGCTCGAGCGAGTCCGCCAGCAGCTCCCCCGCACGTGCGAGGAAGCGCTGGGCGATCTCCGCGCGCTTGCTCTCGGTCACGTCCTCCATGACGGAGATGACCAGCGGTGAGCCTTCAGGCCCACGCACCGCGGAGGACTTGACTATCGCCCAGCGCTCCTCGCCTCCACGGCGCGGGCGGAAGCGGATGACCGCGGGACGTGAGGGCTCTCCGCGCAGGGCGCGGCGGCCGGGCAGGTCGTTTGCCGGGAACGGACCGCCGTCCTCGGTGAGCATGTCGAAGGAGGCGGCGATGGCCCCGGGCTCGGCAGCCATCGCCTCCTCCACCGAGTCCAGGCCCATCGCGCGGACCGCGGCGAGGTTCGCGTATACGAGCCGCCCCGTCGGCCCCATCGCGGTCACGCCGTCAGCCACCCCATCCAGGATCTCGTTCAGCTCCTGGCGGGCCGCGCGCTCGGCCTCGGCGAGATACGCCGCGCGCCCGCCGGAGCGCTCGACGCGCCGGCGCAACAGCGCCACCCAGACCGCGACGACGCTCGGCACCGCCACGACAAACACCGCGGGGGTCTGCTCGCGGAAGCTCATCTCGTTCGGGAAGGCGAGCAGCAGGGCGAGCGCCACCGCAAGCGCTCCGACCATCGCCGTGCGCGCGGGCGGCAGGCCGAGTGCGGCGATCAGCGGTGCGAGCAGCAGGAGGTCGGTGACGATCGCCCGCTCGCCAAGTAGGGCGTCGACGGCGGCGATGGCCAGGGCGACCGCGACAGAGACGGCGAGCCAGCGCGCACCCTTGCGGCGCTCGGCCTCGGCGTCGGGGTCGGCCCTCCCGGCCGGAATGGTGCTCGTCGACGCCATCTGTGGTCCCACGGCCATCCTACGCCTCGCACGGCGTCCGGGATCGGCGCTCAGGCAACCTTCTCGAGCGCGGGAGACGCGCGCTCGTCCTCGATGAGGTCGAGCACGGCCTCCTCGATGCGCGCGCGGATCAGCGGCCGGCCGAGGTCGACGTCGCCCCCCGCCAGATCGATGACTCCGCCGATGGTCCATCCGGACAGATAGCGGTCGAAAACGCGCGGGTCGATGTAGGACGAGCGGGCGACAGCGGGCGTGTTGCCGAGGTAGTGGGCTACGTGGCGGACGGCCGCCGCGACCGCACGGGTGCGGGCGCGCCTGGACGCGGCGTCGGGCCCGGTGGTGGCGATGGCGATGGACGCGAGCACCGTCGCGTTCCAGGTGCGGAAGTCCTTCGCGGTGAAGGCCGCGTCGCCGGAGGCCTGCTTGACGTAATCGTTGACGTCGTCGGAACGCACGTCGACCCAGCGCCCGCCGACCTTGTAGGCCAGGAGGTCCTGTCGGCCTGAGCGGCGGCGCTTGAGCGGCTCGATGACGCTGCGGACGTCGGGGTCGGCGATCAGGTGGACCTGCCGCTGCCCGCTCTTGGCCTCGTAGTCGAAGCGGATGCCGTCAGGCTGGAGGCGGACGTGGCGGCGCTGGATGGTGGCCAGGCCGAAGCTCTCGTTCTGCTCGGCATAGCCCTCGCCGCCGATCCTGAAGAAGCCGAGGTCCAGCAACCGCGTCGCGCACGCGAGCACGCGCTCGCGGCCGAGCTCGTCGCGCTTGAGGTCGCGCTGGACGTGGCGGCGCAGGATGGGCAGCGCGCGGGCGAAGTCCAGCATGGCCTCGAACTTCTGCGCGTCGCGGCGCGCACGCCAGCGGTCGTGGTAGCGGTACTGCTTGCGCCCGGCGGCATCGATCCCGGTGGCCTGCAGGTGGCCGAGCGGGTCGCGGCAGATCCACACCTCGCGCCACGCGGGCGGGATGGCGAGTGAGCGCACGCGCTCGAGCGTCTGCTCGTCCTCCACCCGTCCGCCCTGCGCGTCGAGGATCACGAACCCGCGCCCCGCGCGCCGGCGGGTCAGACCGGGGCTAGAGCAGTCGGCGCGGCGAAGTCGTCCGGTGGCCACCGGGCGCTTTGCTGCTCGTCAGCCTGCGTTGTCGGGGTGGCCCGTGGCCTGGCTCTCGGCGTCGCGGACGTCGGCCTGCTCGCGGGCGGCCTTCGCGGCGCTGCGGCGGGCGGCGGGGTCCTTGCCGGCTTCGTTCTCGCCGGCGACCTCCTCCGGGGCGTCCTCGGGGAGCTGGTCTGAGGGCTCGGGTGTCTCGTTCATGGCTGATCCTCCTTCGGAGGGTCGCGAGGCGGCAGCTGGATCTCCTTCTCGGCGGGCTGGCCCGACTTGAGCTCGCGCTCGCGCTGGAGCTCTGCGTCGAACTCCACCCCGAAGAGCAACGCGAGGTTGGTGAGCCACAGCCACAGCAGGAAGACGATCACTCCGGCCAGGCTGCCGTAGGTCTTGTTGTAGGAGCCGAAGTGCGCGACGTAGAAGCCGAAGGCCGCCGACGCGACGATCCAGACGAGCACTGCGACGACTCCGCCGGGGCTCACCCAGCGGAACCTCGGCTGCTTGACGTTCGGCGCCACGTAATAGAGCCCCGCCACCATCGCCATGACGATGAGCAGCAGCACGGGCCACTTGGCGATGTTCCACACCGTCACGGCGGTGGAGCCCAAGCCGATCACGTTCCCGACGGCCTGGGCGAGCGGGCCGGTGATCACGATTCCCATCGCCACGACGGCCAGCATCAGCACTCCCACCAGCGTCACGACGAGCTGGATCGGGCGCAGCTTCCAGAACGGCCTGCCCTCCCCGCGCTCGTAGACGACGTTGGAGGCGCGCATGAACGCGCCGAGGTAGCCCGACGCCGACCACAGGGCGCCGAGCAGGCCGAAGCTCAGCAACGCGCCGGCGCCGCCCTTGCTCTTGACGACGCCCTCGATCGGCGCCCTGAAGGTGTCGACCGCGGACTGCGGACCAACCTGGTTGACGATGTCCAGCAGCGCGTTGGTGGTCTGGGGGTACTGGCCGAAGAGCCCGACCAGCGCCACCAGGACGATCAGGCCGGGGAACAGGGCCAGCACCGCGTAGTAGGTCAGCGCCGCCGCCCAGTCGGTCAGGTTGTCGTCCTTGAACTCGCCGTAGGTGCGCTTGAGGACCGCGACCCACGCACTCCGACCCAGCTCGGTCGGCGCATCAGGCTTGGTATCGGCCTCCGGGCCGGGGCCGGGGGCGACCGCGTCCTCGTGCGCCGTGGTGGACATCACTCGTCCGACGTTCCCCGCGCAGGGCCGGGCGAATCGTGTACGGCGGCGGCCCCGGCGCGTGGCCGGGGCCGCACTCCTACGTCACGCCTGCTGCGCACCCTGCCGGGCCGCCTCCGCCTGGGCGAGCTGGCGGTTGACGTGATCCCAGTCGAGGTTGTTGAAGAACGCCTCGACGTACTTGCCGCGGCCGTCGGGCGTCGCGCCGAAGTCGCGCACGTAGGCGTGCTCGTAGACGTCGATCGCCAGCACGGGAACCATGTTGTAGACGGCCCACAGGTTCTGGGTGTCCATGATGTAGTTGAACAGCGAGCCGTCGTTGAGGTCGTAGCCGACCATCACCCAGCCGCGAGCGGCCTTGGCGCCCTTACGCACGGCGTCCTTCCAGCCGGCTACGCCGCCGGGCTTGAACTCGGCCTCCAGCAGCTCTGCGAAGCGACCGTTGGGCTCGCCGCCGTCCCCTCCGAGGTGGCCGAAGTACAGGTCGTGGTTCTTGTAGCCCAGCAGCGCGAAGGTGTAGTCCACCGACACGGAGCGCAGCTGCGAGTAGACCTGGTTGCCCTCGATCTCCGCGTAGTCGAACCCGTTGAGGAGCCCTCGGCACTCGTTGGCCTTCTTGGCGTAGCCCTCGTAGAGCTTGTAGTGGTCCTCCATGGTCTGCTTGGAGATGCCGTCGAGCTCCTTCTCGAACGCGGCGAACTTCCGCGGCACCAGCTCGTCCCAGGGCATGCGGGCTCCCTTCTTCGTGGTCGTCGTCGTCCTACTTCGACCTTATCCGGTCGTCGCTCGGGCAAACCGGGCGCGGCCGTGGTAGGAACCGCTCATGCAGACCAACGAGATCACACCGGACCGCCTGCGCCGCCTGGCCGCCTTCAAGTCCTCGCGCGGTTGCGTGCTCAGCGTTTACGTGAACCTCGATCCCTCCGAGTTCGCCACCGCCCAGGCGCGCTCGACGCAGGTGAGCTCGCTGCTCGACCAGGCCGACCGCATGATCCGCGGCGCCGAAGGACTCAGTCACGACGAGGAGACCGGGCTGCGGCGCGACCTCGATCGCCTGCGCTCCCACCTGCGCGGGGGCGGGCTGCCCGCGAGGGGTGCACACGCGTTGGCGGTGTTCTGTAGCGCGGCCGACGATCTGTTCGAGATCGTCAAGCTGCCGCGGCCCGTCGCGCCGCGAGTCGTGATCGACCGCTCGCCCTGGGTCGAGCCGCTCGCCGAGATCGGCCCGGGCGGGCGCTGGGCCGTGCTTCTCGTGAGCCGCCGGCGAGGGCGCGTGCTGCGCGGCTCGGCCGAGCGGCTGGAGGAGGTCGGCGGCCTGGACGACGACGTCCACGGCCAGCACGACCAGGGCGGCTTGTCGCAGGCTCGCTACCAGCGCAGCGTCGACAAGGAGGTGGCCGACCACCTCAAGCGCGTGGCCGACGACCTGTTCGCCCGCTTCAGGCGCGCCCCCTTCGACCGGCTGCTGGTCGGCGCACCCGAGGAGCTCGTAGGCGAGGTGGAGGCCGCGCTGCATCCCTACCTGCGCGAGCGCCTCGCCGGACGGGTCGAGGTCGATGTCGAGGCCGCGAGCCCCGAGGAGATACGCGCCGCCGCGGCGCCGGCCATCGAGGCCGACGAGGCGCGGCGCGAGCGCGCGGCCCTCGACCGCCTCCAGGAGGGCCTGGGCACCGGCGGGCGTGCCGCCTCCGGCCTGAGCGAGGTGCTGGGCGCGCTCAACGAGCGGCGCGTCGAGGCGCTGCTGCTCGCCGAGGGGTTCGACGCGGCCGGGGTGGTGTGTCCGCAGGACGGCTGGATGGGCGTGGACGAGGCGCGCTGCCCGCTCGACGGCGCGGCGGTCCAGCCCCGGGAGGACATCGTCGAGAGCGCCATCGAGTCCGCGCTTGGCCAATCCGCCGAGGTGCTCACCGTCCGTCGTCATGACGACCTCGAGCAGTACGGCGGGATCGCAGCGCTGCTCCGCTATTGAGTCTCGATGGCCATCGGGCGTTCGCCGGCGCCCAGTAGGGCGTGACGCTCAGCCAGGCTAGGGAGCCTCGACCGCGAGCGTGGCCGTCGTCTCCAGGAAACGCCCCACGTCGCCGACCTCCTCCGCGAGGCCTGCCTTCACCCCCCGGCCGCGCAAGGCGGTGAACGGGGCCACGGCGACGCGGGTGCTTCCGGCACGCGTGCGCGCGGCCCATGTCGCCACCGCGCGACCGTCGAGGAGCACGGTCGGGCGCAGGATCCCGCCGCCGGGGTGGACCCGTCGGGCGTGGGCCGGCGCGACGACGTGGGCGCGGCTGCGATAGCCGAGCAGGAAGGTGTCGAAGGCCGGCAGCAGCCGCACGGCGGGCTCGTCGTGATTCGCCCGGCCGTGGCGGCGCAGGTCCGCAGCGCGGGTCCACGCCGGACCCTCCGGGGTCTCGACCTCCTCGAGCTCGCCGGCGATCCGCGTCCACGCCTCCCGCACGCCGCGCAGCGGCAGGCCGGACCAGGCCGCGAGGTCCTCGGGCGTAACGGGTCCGAAGGCGGCGAGGTGCCGGCGCGCGAGCTCGTCGAGGGCCGCCTCGGGCGCCGGCTGGTCGACCGGCGCGCCGAGCCAGTCCGCGGTGAGCGCGTAGGCCTGGTCGCGATCGCGCGGTCCCAGGCAGACCGTGCCCTCCAGCGCGGCGCGCCGGATGAGGTGGATCACCGCCTGGCTGCCAGGCTCCACCGGGATGCCGCCCGCGCGAAGCTGCTCAGCGAGGGCCCTGCGCGCGAGCGGCCCGTGCTCGGCGAGCGCCCCGACGATCGTGCGCACCCCGCGCGCGGTGGCGTCGGGAGTCAACCCGAGCTGGGCCAGCCGCCGGCTGCCGGCCGCGATGAAGACCGGGCCGAACAGGGCGGTGAGCCAGCCGTGGTCCTCGGCGGCGACGAGGTGCAGCGTGCCGCGCATGCACCACATCGCCACGACCGAGCGCGCCTCGACGCGCGCACGCTCCACGTCCACCGCGCGCAGGCCGCTGCTGCGCACGCGGACCGACAGTGCCGCGGCGGCCGCGTCCTGGGCCTGCAGGCCGGCGGTGGAGCGGACCACCTTCGCCACCGGAGCCCGGCGCCGACCGCTTGCGTCACCGAGTCGCTGGCCGTCGAGCCGCAGGGCCCGCAGCGCTTGGAGTGAGAGGATCCGCGGAGTGCCGTGCGCGATCGCTCGCTAGTCCGCGTCGCTGAGAGTGAGGACCAGATACTCCGCGCCGTCGGAGCGCTCGATGCCGACCCCGTCGGAGAGCTGGTCGAGCAGCCGGCCGACGCCGGGAAGGTCGGCGGCGGCCAGCAGGCGCTCGCCCCCTCCATCCACAAGCGGCCCCACGCGCGCCGCCAGCGCGCGGCTGCCGTCCTGGAACGTGACGCGCACGTCGCCGTCGCGCAGGTAGGCCGGCGCGTGGGCGGCGATGGCGTCGCTGACCAGCTGAGCGTCTGAGAGCCGGTCGATCGAGAAGCCCGATCGCGCCGCGAGCATCGCCATGACCCTGCCGAGCACCGGAGCGACGATCGCGCCGCGGGCCATCGACAGCACGAGCCCGGTGCGAGGGGCCGTTGCCTCCTCGGCCGGGGAGTCGTGGGAAGCGTTCTCGAAGTCCTGATCGGCTGAGAAGGTCATGCGCACCTCGGTGCCGCGGCCGACGCCGCCGCCGCCGCCGAACTCCACCCGGTCGGTCAGCGCCTGGATCAGCGAGAGCCCGACTCCGTGGACGGACTGCTCCTGGACCGCCGCCGTTGGCTGGATGCCGCCGCCGTGGTCGCGGACGACTACCGAGAGCTCGCGGCCCTCGGCGCGCGCCCCGATCTCGAGCGGTCCCTCCTCGCCGCCGTAGGCGTGGACCACGACGTTGTTGCAGGCCTCGCTCACCGCGGTCTTGACGTCGGCGAGAAAGGGCTCGTCCATTCCGATCGCGTCGCCGAGCCCTCCGAAGGCCTGGCGAACGAGCGCGACGTTCTCCGCCTGCGCCGGCATCGCGAGCCACATGTCGCTGCCCGAGCTCAGCAGGTCGCTCCCCGGGGGCTCGTCGACGAGCGAGAGGTGTGGCGGTGGTGGCACGTACTGTCCATATCGTCCGCAAATCGAATCATGAAACCCGGTAGCGACGAGCAGCCCGCCGGCCTGGACGCCTATCGGGCCAAGCGCGACTTCGAGCGCACGCCCGAGCCGGAGGGCCCGGGACCGCCCTGCTCGGACGCTGCGCGCTTCGTCGTACAGGAGCACCACGCCCGCAGCCTGCACTGGGACCTTCGCCTCGAGCGCGACGGCGTGCTCGCCTCCTGGGCGGTTCCCAAGGGCATCCCGACCGATCCGCGCAAGGACGTCCTCGCCGTCCACACCGAGGACCATCCGCTGCAGTACCTGGACTTCGCGGGCGACATTCCGCGCGGGGAGTACGGCGCGGGCACGATGCGGATCTGGGACCGCGGCACCTACGAGCCCGAGAAGTTCCGCGACGGCGAGGTGATCGCGACCTTCCATGGCGAGCGCATGCGCGGGCGCTACGCGCTGTTTCGCACGCGCGGGAAGAACTGGATGATCCACCGCATGGATCCGCCGCTCGACCCCTCGGCGGAGCCCATGCCCGAGCAGATCGAGCCGATGCTGGCAAGGCTGGCCGCACTGCCCCGGGACGACGAGGGCTGGGCCTTCGAGGTCAAGTGGGATGGCGTGCGCGCGGTCGCCTTCGTGGACGGCGGGCGGGTGCGCCTGCACAGCCGCAACGGGCGCGACATCACCCCTCGCTACCCGGAGGTCGCCGGCCTGGGCCGGGCGCTGGGCGCGCGCGCAGCGGTGCTCGACGGCGAGGTCGTCGCCTTCGACGCCGACGGCCGGCCGGACTTCGGGCGCCTGCAGGGGCGCATGCACCTCGCCTCCGACGCGGCGGTGCGCCGCCGGATGCGCGACACGCCGGTGGCCTATGTGATCTTCGACCTGCTGTGGCTGGAAGGGCATCCGCTCGTCGGCCTGCCCTACGACGAGCGGCGCGCGCGGCTGGAGGAGCTCGGGCTCGCGGGTACGGCCTGGCAGGTGCCGCCGTCCCAGCACGGCGACGGCGAGGCGCTGCTGCGCGCCAGCGCGCAGCTCGGGCTGGAGGGCATCGTGGCCAAGCGGCGCGAGGGCCCGTACGAGCCCGGCCGGCGCTCGGGGAGCTGGCTGAAGGTCAAGAACGTCCACCGGCAGGACTTCGTCGTGGGCGGCTGGCTGCCGGGGGAGGGAAATCGCGTGGGCCGCGTGGGCGCGCTGCTCGTGGGCTACTACGACGACGACGGCAAGCTGCGCTACGCCGGCCGGGTGGGCACGGGCTTCACCGAGGCCGAGCTCCTGCGCCTGCGCGACGTCCTCGCGCCGCTTGCCGCCGACACGTCACCGTTCGAGGGCCGCCAGCCTCCGCGCACGTCCCGCTACGTGCGCCCCGAGCTCGTGGCCGAGGTCGAGTTTCGCGAGTGGACGCACACCGGCACGCTGCGCGCCCCGGCCTACAAGGGCCTGCGCGAGGACGCTGACCCGCGCGACGTCGTGCGCGAGCAGATCGATGCTCCCCCCGCGGCCGAGGAGGTGGCCGGGGAAGGCAAGTCCATGCCCGCCCCCTCGCTGGGCGGCGACCAGGCCGCGGAGGCGATTCGCAGCGCCGCCCGCTCGCGGCGGCGCGCGAGTGAGCGGGTGGAGGTCGAGCTCGAGGGCCGCACGCTCTCGCTCTCCAACCTGGACAAGGTCCTCTACCCGCAGGCGGGCTTCACCAAGGGCGAGGTGATCGACTACTACGCGCGCATCGCACCTGTTGTCCTGCCCCACCTGCGCGATCGCCCGCTGACCCTGAAGCGCTACCCCAACGGAGTCGAGGGCGGTCACTTCTACGAGAAGCAGTGCCCGTCGCACCGGCCCGACTGGATCCGCACCGAGCCGGTGATCGCGCGCAGTGAGAACAAGACGATCGACTTCTGCGTGGTCGACGACCTGCCGACCCTGGTGTGGCTCGCCAACCTCGCGGACCTCGAGTTGCACCCTTCGCTCTCGCGCGTGAGGCCCATCGAGCGCCCGACGGTCATGGCCTTCGACCTCGATCCCGGGCCGCCGGCGGCGATCCTCGAGTGCTGCCAGGTCGCGCTGTGGCTGCGCGAGGTGTTCGACGCCCTGGGCCTGCAGAGCTTCCCCAAGACCTCCGGCTCCAAGGGCCTGCAGGTCTACGTGCCGCTCAACACCCCCGACGTGACCTACGACCACACCAAGCCGCTCGCCCGCGCGTTCGCCGAGCTGCTCGAGAAGCAGCATCCCGAGCTCGTGGTCTCGCGCATGACCAAGTCGCTGCGCGAGGGCAAGGTGCTGGTCGACTGGAGCCAGAACGACGAGCACAAGACGACGGTCGGCGTGTGGTCGCTGCGCGCGCGCGAGCGACCCACGGTCTCCACTCCGCTCGCGTGGGATGAGGTCGAGCGGGCGCTGGCCGCGGGCGATCCCGAGTGCCTGGTCTTCGAGGCGCCGGCGGCGCTCGAGCGCGCGTCGCGCGGCGATCCGTTCGCGCCGGTGCTCGAGCTCGAGCAGAGCTTGCCTTCGCTGGGCGCCGGGTAGGCGGGACCCATGGCGCAGCGGGTGATCGTCACCGGCGGGGACTCCGGGATCGGGAGGGCGACGGCGGTGGTCCTCGCCGAGCGTGGCTGGGATGTGGGTCTCACCTACCACAGCGACGCGGAGGGCGCGCGCGAGACCGCCGAGGAGGTGCGCGCGACCGGACGCAGCGCGGAGGTCGCGCAGGTCGACCTGACTGATCCGCCGGCGGGCGCGGGAGTGGTCGGCGAGCTGGCAGAGGCGCTCGGCGGCATCGACGCGCTGGTCAACAACGCGGGGACCGGAACAACGACGCCCTTCCTGGAGCTCGACTTCGCCGAGTGGCGACGGGTGCTCTCCGTCGACCTCGATGCAGCCTTCGTGTGCGGCCAGGAGGGGGCGCGCCGGATGATCGCCGCGGGCGCGGGTGGCAGGATCGTCAACGTGACCTCGGTGCACGAGCACGTACCCCTGCGCGGAGCCGCGCCCTACTGCGCGGCCAAGGGCGGGCTCGGGCTGCTTACCAAGGTGATGGCACTGGAGCTGGCCGAGCACGGGATCCTCGTCAACGCCGTCGCACCGGGCGAGATCGCGACCCCGATGACCGGCGCCCACCACGTGGATCCGCATTCCATCGAGCGCCCGGCCATCCCGCTCGGCCGCCCGGGCCACGCCCGCGAGATCGCCCATGCGATCGCGTACCTGTGCTCGCCGGAAGCCACCTACACGACCGGCGCATCATTCGTCATCGACGGTGGCCTGCTGCTCATGGCGGCCGTGGCTAACCAGGACGCCTGAGCGGGAGCTTCAAGCCGGCAGCGGGAGCCGCGCAAGCGGGGTAGCCCTCGAGCGCTGGTTGGTTCATACACCGGGGCGCGCGCCCCCGTCAAATGCCAGTGCCGCTGCCTAGCCGGTGCCCTCATGAAGGTAGGTCGCGCGCTCCTGCTTCGTCAGCGGGCGCGTGATCCGCCTGTTGGCGAGCGAGAGCGGTTGCGCAAACGGCATGCAGAGGTCACACAGCCATACCCGCGCGGTGCGGTCGCTGGCGGTGACGATCTCGCGCCCGTCGGGGCTGAACGCCGCGCTGTACACACCGTCGGTGTGGCCGCGCAGGATGGTCTTGGGGCGGGCGCTGGCGGCGTCCCATACCCGCGCGGTGCCGTCGGCGCTGGCGGTGGCGATCTCGCGCCCGTCGGGGCTAAACGCCGCGCTCGTCACACCGGTGGTGTGGCCGCGCAGACTGACGCGCACGCGCGACTTCGCTAGCGCGCTCCAGAAGACCGGTTCCGTCTGCTCGCTGCGTCGGAGCACGACGGCCTTGCGGGCGAGGATCAAGCTGAGCTCGGGATCGGAGGCGAGGTTGGCCTGAGCACTGGCGGCCAACTCTCTTGATACCGCCGTCTGACGCTGGGAGATCGCCTCGCTCCGCTGCAGCAGGGCAAAGACGGCAAGAACGGTGGTCATCACCAGCGCCAGTGAGACGGCGGCCAAGGTTGTGCGCTGGCGTCGGCTCGAGGAGCGGCGGCTGGCCAGGAGGTATTCGTTGTGCAGCGCGGTTGGCGCGGGCTCCTTGCCGGCCTGCAGGGCGAGCCAGGTCTCAGCATCTTGCAGCTCGCCGCCTCGCAGCAGAAGGCTCCGGTCACGCTCTTTGGTGTCCCACTCCAGGGCGCGCTGGCCCCAGCGCGTATGCCCGCGGACCCAGTCGAGGTCGGTCTCGATCGCCGCGACAAGCTCCTCCAGCGCAGGGTCGAACGCGGTCTCAAACGATCCGTCGCGGGGAACCCAGTTGAGCTCGCCGAGAGCGCCCGGGAGACCATCCGCCGGCTCCTGCAGCAGCAGGGGAATGATCCGCTTGTTGAGCTCCTCCGCTCGGCCCAACTCGGTTCGGCAGTAATCTGACACCGCCGAGTGGGGACTGATCACGAACACGAAGGCGTCGCTCTCCGCGACGCCTTGGTCAAGATCGGCACGAAACGGGCTGGCCGGCGGGATGTCCTCCCAGTCGACAAAGACGTCCTTCCCGCGTGCGCCGAGCCCGTCATTCAGGCGCCGCACGAAATCCTTGTCGCGCCGGGAGTACGAGATGAAAGCATCGGTCATCCGTCGCCCCCCGCGCGCACACTACTTGTTTACTGGCTGGTGTCGCAGCTCGCGCTGCGTGAGCAGGCCCCTGTCCTAAGCTTCGGCGGCATGGACCGACGCGAGCGCCTCGCGCGCGCCATCCACGAGGCGTACGTGCGTCAAAAGCTCGCCTCGGGTGCTCGACGGGAGGACATGCAATCGTGGGAGGTGTTGTCCGAGTCCCAACGGGACTCGAGCCTTCAACACGCGGACGACGTCGAGCCGAAGCTCGCGCGGATCGGCTGCCGTCTCACCGACGCTCCTGCTCCCAACGCGCTCGACGCGTTCGACCGGGCTGAAGTCGAGCTGCTCGCTCGCGTCGAGCACGAGCGCTGGGGCGCAGAGCGTCGCGCCGCCGGGTGGGAGCTCGGCGACACGGTCGACGAGGAGCGACGGCGGACGCCGTGGCTCATCGACTGGGACCAGCTTCCCGAGGTCCAGCGCGAGATGGATCGGGTGCTCGTGCGCGCGATTCCGGCGGCGGCCGCTGCGGCCGGGCTCGCCGTCATCCGCGACGCTTGACCTGCAGGGATCCGATCGCTCGATAATGCCAGTCGATGGAGAGATCTCCACTCCCGCGGCGTGAGGACGGCGAGGGCAACGGCGGGGCGCAGCTTCGCGACGCCGACCTTCCGAGCTTCTTTAAAGCCGCCGATGTCCGCGCGAATGAGAACCGCGACACCTGGTACCGCAGCTCGGCGGCGCCGCTCGTGCTGCTCAAAGCCGTTAGGGGCGGTTTCGTCCCTTGAGGGTTCGAATCCCTCTCCCTCCGCTATCAGCTGATCAGGAAGGCTTTTGTCCGGGGGGTCCCGCTTTGCGGTCGGCCTACGAGGCCGAATAGAACCGATGCGCATCTAGCCCTCAGAGGTCTAGCGCGGAGTGCAGCGCCTGCGCGAAGGTTCCCGCCAAGGGGAACCGCTCGGCGGGATCCTTCGCGAGCGCCCTAGCGAGCACGGGCTCGACGGCTTCGGGGAGCAAGGGCGCTACGGATCGGATCGAGGGTGGCGGCTCGAAGACGATCGCGCTCATGGTCTCGAACGTTGAACGACGCCGGAATGGCGGCACGCCAGCCAACGCCTCCCACGCGATCGCGCCCAAACCGTACCGGTCGCACGCTGGGCCGATGTCCTCCCCCCGGATTTCCTCGGGCGCCCTGTAGCGAACGCCGGTCAGCATGCGCTCTTCTGCGCCGGGTGGCCACGTGCCGCCGGCGTGTAGGTCAGCGACGCCGGCCGTCGCGCTGGTGAAGCCGGTCAGGTAAGCGTGCTCGACCCCGCGCTCGGTCGCGAGGATCACGCTCGTGGGTCTGACATGGCGATGCACGAGGCCCCGCTCGTGCGCCGCGTCGAGCGCCGCGGCGGCCTCGGTGACGATCCCCGCGACGCGAACCGGGGCTAGCGCGCCATTGCGCGCGACCACCGCGCCGATGTCCAGCCCGCCGACGTAGCGCACCACCACGTAGAGCCGACCATTGGCCTCGCCGGCGTCGAGCACGGGCAGTGCGTTCGGGTGGTCGAAGGTGGCGGCCGAGTTCGCCGAGCGCAGGAAGCGCTCACGCAACTTAGGGTCGTCGGCCAGGACCTCGTCGAGGAGACGGACGGCGACCTTACGGTTCAGAGCGGCGTGCCGGGCGAGATACACCGGACCGAGCGTTCCCCTCCCGATGAGCCGCTCGCAACGGTACGGGCCGATCACCAGGGCTTCGCTGCGCCCGCCGCGCTCGGCCGCCGCGGGAGTCGCCGGAACCTCCGGTTCGAGTATCGAGACCAGCCGCTCGAAGTCATGACCCCAGGACGCGTGCGCGAACACCATCGCCTGGATCCGTGAGAGTGCGGCCATGCTGTTGGGAAGACTCGCTGCGGCCGGCATGTCCGCCCCATCCAGCAGCAGCGGGATTACGCGCGTCGACTCCCTGCTCAGCGCGGCCTCGATCTCCATGCGAACGAGGTCCCCTGAGTCCTCGAGCCGCCCGCGTCCGAGCTGGTCCGTGGCCTGCAGCCAACCCGCGCCGATCAGCGGCAGGCAGACGTTGCAGGATTCCATCGCGCTTTCGATGCGCTCGCTGAAGTCCGTACCGGGATCGATTGAGTCGACGTCCATGAACACCCTCGGCTCGCCGAAGCGATCGGCGAGCCGGTCGTACAGATGGCTCGCATGACCAGAGCTGTCCGCCCTCCTGTAGCTGATGAAGATTCCGGCCAGGACTCCAGTATCCGTCGTCGCGCGTCTGGGCGAGCGCCGGGTCGGCGCCGCGTGCAGGGGCGACGCGACCATCTCGACGTCGCCGCGAGAGCCCCTGCGTGTCGGCTGAGCGCCGCCGGAGAATCCTCACAGTCTTCGCCCACCCCGACGACGTGGCGCGGTGGCGGACCTCAGGACCGGCGCGCTACCGAGGGGAGAGGAGGGCGGCGCGCGGCTCGAGTTCCTCAATGCTCGAGGAGGGGACGCGCGGCGGCCTCATACACGAGCTGTCGCCACAGCTCGGGGTTTGGTCCCTTCGATCTAGCTGGCGCCGGGCGCTGCGCGCGGCAGTCTGGCACGCAGCGCTGCACGCGTGGAACCTGGCGCGCTGCGTTCCCCGTAGCGGCGAGGCGCCGCGGTCAGCTCATCAGATGGAGCAGCCGGTCGTCGAAGTGCATGTGCGCGAGCTCCTCCCAGGGGAGCGCAACCGGCGGTCCCTCGATGATCAGCGGCCGGATCGCGGGAGACAGGTGGTCGCCGCCCGCCTTTCGCGCGAGTGCGTAGGTGACCTCGCGGCGCACCCATTCTGACTCCTTCGCGGCGCTCGACCAGAACAGGAGGAACACGTCGCAGTCGTCGATGCCCTCCTGGAGCCGATGCTGCCAGCGGTCGCCCGGATCGAGGTTCAGGAGGTCCTGGAAGTACTCGATGCCTAGCGCCTGGAGGACCTGCACGCGCTCGAGCACCTTCGGCCGGTCTGGCGTCGCGTAGGAGATGAACGCCGACCTGTATCGCAGCGCCTCTCCGACCGGCTCACTGCTGTCGGGTGCGGCCAGCGGGGGTGCTTGCGGCGACACCACGTCGAGCCGGAACGTGACGTGGCCCGCCGGGACGCCGTCGCAGCTCAGGGTGATCGATCCTACGACGACGGACGGGACCGTAATGTTGGCCGGTGTGCGGACGGCGAACTGGACCGCCTCCGGACGTCCGTGCCAGACCATCGTCCGGATGGGATCCTCGACCTCGAGCGGCGGCATAGCGAGGTCGAATCCGAGGCGGGAACCTCGCCGAATCGGCACGTCAAGCGTCCGCACGCCGCGGCGGCGTGCCTCCACGTCGAACTCTTGCGCGAGCGCATGGGCGTCGTCGGCCTGCGCGATCAGATGTGCGAAAGCCTGAACAAGCACCGCACCGCCGAAGGCCATCCTGCTCGGCGCGTAGACGCTGCACTGGACGGCGTCGGCTGAAGGGTCCCCGTCGCGCAACACCGGAAGCTGCAGCGGCGGCGGCGGCGGCGGCGGCGGCGGCGCCGCCGCTAGGGGCGGAAACTGGCGCGCCGACTGGTCACGGCGCTCCCGCCTCCGCCGCCACCATCCCGCGCGTGCCTTGGTCGGGGACGGCCCCGGGGCGGGGTAGGGCGCTGCGTACGGCGCTGGGGGCACGGCGGACGGCGGTGGCGGAGAAGACGGCGCAGGGCGGCCAAATGCGGGCGGAGACGAGTCTACGGCCACGCTTCGCGCGGCTCGCGCCTGGCCGCCCTCGGCCGTTGCAAGCACCGCCCGGGCGAGGTCGCCAGCCGACGGGTAACGCTCCTCTGGCCGCTTGGCCATCGCACGGCGTAGGACATCGCCGAGCCCGACAGGAGCGTCAGGCGCTGCCAACCGGACGTCCGGGATGGGCTCCGCCATGTGCCCCCAAAGCTTCGCCGCCACGGTGGGTGCAGGGAACGGAACCTGCCCGGTAACGCTCTCGTAGAGAATCGCGCCGAGCGCGTACACGTTGGCTCGCGCGTCGACTGGGGCGCCCTGAATCTCCTCGGGGGCGATGTAGTCGATGTAGTCGGGCTCAAAGGCCTCGGTTGTCGAGTGCACGCGCGAGTCGGGGCGCGAGGTGAACGGGGCGACGTAGACGTGTTCGGGCTCCGGCGCATCGGCGATCAGGACGTCGGCAGATTTGAGGTCGCGGTGGACGAGCCCGCGTTCATGCATGGCGTCGAGCGCCGCAGCCACCTGGGCCACGACCCGCGCGGCGCGGCCCGACTCGAGCCGCCCCTCATGCGCGATCAGGACCCCCAAGTCCGTTCCCTCGACGAAGCGCATCGCGACCATCAGCCGCCCGTCCGCCTGCCCAAGAGTCACCGCGTACACGGGAATCACGTTGGGATGGTGGATGGAGGCCGCGATGTGGCATTCGCGCATGAACCGCTCGCGAAATTCGGAGTCTGAGGACCACTGCTGCGCGAGCACCTTGAGCGCGACGGGGCGCTGCAGGTCGAGTTGGGTAGCGCGGTACACGCTTCCGAGCGTGCCGCTTCCCACGAGCGCCTCGATCCTGTATCCGCCCAGGACGGTGCCCGGAGGGAGCGCTTCCATCGGCGCCTTATAGCCGACGCCGGCGGGTTGGGGCAAGCCTGGGCTCGCGCGCGGGGCGGCGGTAGAGGGGGCCGATGAGCTTCAGCGCTCGCGTCGAGCGCGCGATCGAGGGCGCTAGCGAGCTCGCCGGCGCTCGTGTAACGCTCGTCGCGGGCCTTCGCCATGGCGCGATGAAGCACAGCGTCTGCCGATGCGGGCACGTGGGGAGCGAGCCGTGTTAGCGGTGGCGGCTCGTCCTCGAGGTGGGCGAACATCGGCCGGCCGGGCTGCTCGCGCAGGGCAAGAGGGTGTCCACGTCGATGAAGACCTGCTCCTCGCCGAACTCGCGTGCCAGGCGGTCGTACAGGCGCCCGGCATGGGCGGCGTTCATCCCCGCCGGTAGCTGATGAAGATGCCGCTCACCCCTTGCGCATGGTAAGCATGCGGGCGATGAGCCAGCTGACGATCGGCTCGGTCTTCGCGGGGCACCGCATCGACGGCATCGCCGGCCGGGGCGGAATGGGCGTCGTCTACCGGGCCACCGAGCTCGGCGTCGATCGCTCGGTGGCCCTCAAGCTACTGTCGCCGGAGCTCGCCGAAGACGCGGAATTCCGCGAGCGCTTCCGGCAGGAGTCGTCGATCGCGGCCGCCGTGGCGAACTCGCACGTCATCCCGATCTTTCGCGTCGGCGAGGAGGCCGGCGCCCTGTTCTTCACCATGCCGTTCATCGACGCTGCCGATCTGCGCGGTGTGCTGGCGGTCGAGGGGCGGCTCGCCCCGGCACTCGCGGCGGAGGTCACGGCTCAGGTCGCCTCCGCCCTCGACGCCGTGCACGCGCGGGGGCTCGTGCACCGCGACCTGAAGCCCTCCAACATCCTCCTTGACGGTCCCCGCAGCGACCCGCACGTCTATGTGACCGACTTCGGGCTCGCCAAGCACGTGGCCGCCCTCAGCAAGCCGGGCTGGTTCATGAGCACGTCCGATTATCTCGCTCCTGAGGCGATTCAAGACGAGACCGTAGATGCGCGGCTTGACGTCTACGCGCTGGGCTGCATCCTGTACGAGGCGCTTACGGGTCGCTCCCCGTACGACTCGGCGGAGGGTGTGCAGCTGCTCGCTGCGCACATGGAAGAGCCGCCGCCGAAGGTAGAGGTCGACGGCGTGCCCGAGCCATTCGACGCGGTGATCGCGCGCGCCATGGCGAAGAACCGCGACGAGCGCTACCTGTCGGCCGGCGATCTCGGCCGGGCCGCCACCGCCGCGGCGGCGGGGCGGAGCATGAGCCGCACCGAGCGCAACGTAGCCACCGGTGCCGCTGCCCCGAGCGCGGCGAACGCGGTCGGGGAGGGTGCTCCACCTGTCCGCGGGGCCGGGCCTCCGCCCGCGTCGCCGCCGCCGCTCCGTCCGCCCGAGCACCGGGAGCTCAGCGTCTTCATCTCCTACAGGCGGCAGGATTCCCAGCCGCAGGCGAACGGACTCTACGACGGACTCAGCCACCGGCTGCCGGACGCCCGGATATTTATGGACATTGACTCGATCCCGGCCGGGGTCGACTTCCAGGAGCACATACAGGGGGAGATCGAGGGTTGCGACGTCGTGCTCGTGTTGATCGGTGAGGACTGGCTAGCGCACGACGGCTCGGGCGAGCGCCGGATCGACAATCCGGAGGACCTAGTGCGCCTGGAGGTCGCCGCTGCGCTCGAGCGAAGGATCCCAACCGTCCCGGTCCTCGTTGAAGGCGCGCGGATGCCACGCTCCGACGAGCTCCCCGCCGACGTAGCGCGCCTCGCGCGCATCAACGCAATAGAGGTGAGCGACAGCCGCTGGCGGGGCGACCTGGAGCGCGTCACGCGAGTCATCCGCGACCTCGTTTCGTAGATGCGATGAACACGCCGCGCGCTCCGTGTCAGCTAATGGGTCGCGCGCTCCCCAGGTGCCGTATCAGCGCCCGCCCGCCTGCCGCGGCGCCCGGCACCCCACCACGTCGTCGGCGGCTATCTCGAGGTCTCGCGTGAGCCGCTCGAGGGGGAGCTCCTCAACACCAACACCCTCTGGGCCGCTCCAGCGCGTGAGCAGCTCAGGTGGCGCTTGACCTGCAGGGATCCGATCGCTCGATAATGCCAGTCGATGGAGAGATCTCCACTCCCGCGGCGTGAGGACGGCGAGGGCAACGGCGGGGCGCAGCTTCGCGACGCCGACCTTCCGAGCCTCTTTATAGCCGCCGATGTCCGCGCGAATGAGAACCGCGACACCTGGTACCGCAGCTCGGCGGCGCGGCTCGTGCTGCTCGTGGTGGCGGCCGCTGCGGGTACGGTGCTCCCCAACCGCGCGGCAGGAGCGGTCGGCGGCGCGACGTTCGTAGTGATCCTCCTGATCGAGGCGTTCAAGGCCAGCCCGGCGACCATCGCGCTCTGGCTGCGGAGCCGGTCACTCGCCGAGGAGGCCAGGTCGGTGGCCTGGCGCTACGCGGTCGGGGGCTCGCCGTTCGCGCTCGAGGGAGGCGACTTGGCTACCGCGAAGGAGCGCTTCCTCAACGAGCTCGACCGCCTCACGCAACGCGCGCGGGAGGCCGACATCCACCTCGGCGACGATCAGGGGAGCTTTTTGATCTCACCCCCTATGCGGCAGCTTCGGCAGAGTGCGTGGGAGGTGCGCCGCGAGGCTTACGAGCGCGCTCGCATCGCGGAGCAGATTGACTGGTATGGGAAAAAGCAATCGGTCGCCCACAGGATGGCCCGTCGCTGGTGGAACCTCGCCCTGGCCGCGCAGCTCGCCGGCGCCGTCGCGGCTTTCCTGCTTGCGGCCGGGGTCGTGTCGGTCTCGCTGCTCGGCGTCGCCTCAACTGTCGCCGCCGCAGCGGTGGGCTGGTCGGAGACGCGCACTCACTCGCGGCTCGCGCGCGAATACGGAACGGCGCGCTCCCGGCTGCTCAGCCTGCATGCACGCCTTGCGGACCAGACGCCCGAGCGGTGGGGCGCGTTCGTCGCGATGGTCGAGGACGCGCTCCTCGCTGAGAACCGCGCCTGGGTGCACAGCAGGGAAGGCGCCTGATCCTCGGCGCGCATCAGCTGCGCGGCCGCGCGACCATCTTGAACCCGGCACGCTCGAGCTGCTGAGGCAGGTTGCTCACGGCGTATCGGTCCTTGTCACGCTCCTCTGAAGGCAACCTCTCCCATGGCACGAGGTTGGGGCTCGTCTTCAGCCCCTCGGACTTCGCCGGCCCATACGACCAGCCGTCAGCGGTCCGCTCCCGCATCCAGCGCTCGTGCTCGGCCACGGCAAGCGGCTCGACGTGCTCGGGGTCGATGGTCACCGGCCGGCCGTCGGGCTCGGGCAACGGGAGCGGGACGATCGAGTAGCCGAGCGTGGCGAGCTTTACCCGCATGTGATCGGCCTGCCGGCGGCTGGCCTCGCGGAACGTCTCCGGCAGCCTGTACCAGGGCACTGCGGACGAGCCACGACGGTTGGTCGACGGAAGCCCGCTCAGGTAATCGGCGTGCGCGGCGCGCGCGAGCAGCTCGCGGGTGCCATGGAGCACGAGGTTCTTCGTGTAGACCCGTTCGGCGACACCGAAGACCTCGACGCCCGCCAGGCCGCCGAACCGGGCAAGCGCGTTGCGCACGCTCGCCTCTCCTTTGGCGACGCACACGACGTCCACCGCCCCAGGAGCACGCTCCTCGAGGGTGAGCGTGGCGGACACCGCCGCGTGCTCGTCGCCCGCGCAGACCACCACGAGCGGCAGGGGGTCGTGCACCGCCACGAACTCGGCACGCTCGAAGTCCGGGGAGCCGAACGCGATATCGAGCGCCTGGATGTCGCAGAGCCGCTCGAGCGCCGGATGGCGCACCTGCAGCGTCTCCACGTCGGCCGCCGCTCGGTCGTCGACTACCGTCACGCGCAGGCGCCCGCCGCCCGCAGCGCGCCGCTGCTCGCGCGCCGCGTGAAGCAGCAACGCACGACCGAGCGGTCCAAAGCCGGCTATCACGAGCCCGCGCTCCCGCGGAGAATGGCGCTCGAGCGCGATCCGGGCGCCGATCTCGATCGGGTCGAACACGTCCATGCGGGCGGCCGTGTCGCGCTCGGGGTCGAGCCAGCGCGACGCGAGCCGGGCGCGCAGGCGCGGCTCCGAAACCCGCACGAACACCTGCAGCTCGGCTCCCGCCGCGGCAGCCAGGGCGGCCTCGCCGGCCGCGAGGGCCCGGGCGTCGCTGTCGGCGAGCGCCACGAAGTGCCGTGCCCTACCGATCTTCGCGCGCCGGAGCGTGCGTTCGTCCGTCGCCTCCCCGGGGAGGGCGAGGGAGCGCGCCGCCCGGAGCCGGTCGCGCACCGTCTGCTCGGGCGCGCGCGCGATCGCGATGACGCGGTCGCCGGAGGCGGCGAACGACTCCGCCAGCCCCAGCGCTTCCGGCGAATCGCCGGCGATCACCGTGTGGCCCGAGATTCTCTGAAAGCCAAACAGCCGGACCTGGTCTTCGAACAGCGCGGCGACCGCTCGGAGCGTCGCGAACCCTGTGACGGCAGGCGCGAGGAAGCGGGCGATGTTGAGCGCAAGCGGCACATCGCCGGGCACCGCCCCGGACTGAAGTGCGAACAGCTGGACTGCGAGGTAGACCCGGTTGGCGCACGAGCCGGTCTTGGGCACGTCGCCGAACCCCCACGTGCCCAGCACCAGCGCAAGCCCCGCAAGGACCGCGAGCACCGGCCACTGGTGGTCGCGAAGGAGCCGTCGCAGCGACTGCACACGACTGACCGCGTGCGCTTCCTGCCCCTCCACCCGCTCATCGTCTATCAGCCTTGGGGTGGCGTCAAGCAACTAGGATGGCCGCAACGGAGGAGGAGCGTGGTCGAAGCGGAGGGGGCGAAGGTCAACCGCTGCCCCTCATGCGGTTGGGAGGTTCCTCGCGGCCGCTTCTGCGTTCGCTGCGGCGCCGAGCTCGGCGGCGCGGGGGCGCCGTCGCGCATGCGGCACCACTTCGCGGCGTCCCCGAGCGAGCGCGTGCGCGTCCCGCGCGTGATCTCGACACTCTTTCCGCAGCTCCCGGCGGACTCGGTGAGCGCCTTTCGCTGGGCGCTGGTCGGCGGCTTCGCTCTCGTCCTCGCGCTCACGGCGACGCGCGTCCTGCCGGTCGCGTTCGTCGCCGCGGCGGTGACCGTGCCGATCCTGATGCTCATCTACCTCGTCGACGTCGACGTCTACGAGGACCAGCCGAGCTGGGTGCTCGCAGCGACGCTGATCTGGGGGATCGTGAGCGGATTGCTCGTCGGCCTCCTCGCCCGTGGGATCGCGCCGCTCGACAGCAGCTACGTCCTCGACAGGGCGGGCGGCGACGTCGCCCTGCGCGGTGTCGCGCTGCCGCTGATCGGCCTGGCGGCGATGCTCGCCGGCCCGCTGGTGCTACTACTGCCCCACCGGAAGTTCAACGACGTACTCGACGGGTCCACCTTCGGGGCCGCCTCTGCAGTGACCTTCGCCGCGACGGCCGCGCTCGTCGATGGGGGCGATCTGCTCGGCGCGGGTGCTCGCCCGGCGGGCGAGCTCGTGCGCTGGGCGCCGCGGCTGCTTACCGTCGCGGTCGCCAATCCGGTGGTTGCCGGCGCGTCCGCAGGGGCGGCCGCGGGCGCCTTCTGGCTGCGTTACCGAGCCCCGGTGGCCGATCGAGATGCGCTGGGCCTCCTCGGCAGCCCGGCCGTGGCGTGCCTCTTCGCCGGCGTCCTGCTCATCGGCTCGGCCCTGGCGCAGCTGCTGCTTGCGCCGTGGGCAGGCTTCCTCGCCGCCCTCGCCCTCGCGGCGGTGGCGCTCGTGTGGCTGCGCGCGGCGATCCACGTCGGGCTCCTGGAGGAGGCCGCCGAGATCCCGATCGGACCGGCGATCAGGTGTGCCAACTGCCGTCACGAGACGGCTAGGCATACCTTTTGCTCCAACTGCGGCATCGCCCTGCGGGCGCTGCCGAAGCCGGGTGCCGCTCGGCGAGCCGCAGCGGGCGGCGCGGCGGGGTCGGAGGCGCCTTCGTGAGCGTCGCCGCCAGGCCGTACGCGCCGCCGCCGGTCCCGGCGCTGCGCCCGCGACTGGCGAACAAGCAGTTGCTGGCGCTCTTCGGGGTCGCGCTCGCCGCGGTGGTTGGCGCGGCTGCGCTCGCGATCGCGCTCTCCGGGCCCGGCGCTCGCCCGGCGCCGTGCCCGCTCGACGATCCGTGCGGCGGGCCCCCCGCGCCGCCCGCGCCGCCGCTCATCAACCAGACGCCCTGGCGGAGCGCTGACCTCGGCTACCAGCTCGAGTACGACCCCGCGCAGTGGAGCAAGCTGTCGGAGAGCGGCAGCACGCTGCAGCTGAAGCTCGTCGGCGACGATCTCGTCCTCGTGATCGGCGGTGCACCGTCGGCTCAGGCATCGGCCTCCTCAGTGGCCGGGAGCGAGCTCGACGCGATTCGCGGCAGGGTTCTGAGCCTCTCGCCCGACCCGGCGGCGGAGAACCGGATCCTAGGACCAACCGTTGGCTACGAGCCGGGCGTCGGTGGGGCCTACGTGGCGACCTCGAACGGCAACGCCGGGCCGGGGGCGCCGCTGTGGATAGCGGTGATGGGCGCTACGCGCGGGGCCGTGAGCGCCTATGCCGCGGTGGTGACCAGCGAGTCGGACTCGTCGGCGCGCCAGAACGCATACCTCGCAGCTGACGAGGTCCTCAACACGTGGACTTGGCCGGGCGGATGAAGGCGCAACGATCGTCGGCGCTGGCGGCCGCGATGCTCTCCGCGGCGCTGCTGCTAGGGCTCGCCCTGGGCGAGGGCGGCATACCCTCACCGGCGCGGCACGCGCGCAGGGTGCAGATGCTCGGGCCGGTCCCGCCGGAGGCGACTGTCGCGTTCTCGCTCGTCCTGCGAAACCGGGAGGGCGCCCTGCGTCGCTTCCTGGATGACCTGAACGACCCGGGTTCGCCGCGCTACCGGCACTACCTCACCGCGGCGCAGTTCGGAGCCCGCTTCGGCCCCTCACGCGCGCGGCTCGCCGGTCTCCGGCGACTGCTTGCCGTGCGCGGGGTGCCGGTCGTCCGCTCCTATCCGCAGCGGACCGCTCTCGAGCTCCGGGCAAGCGCCGCGACGGTCGAGCGCCTCATGGGGGTTCGACTCGTCCGCTTCGTCGACGGGACGGGCGCGCGCTGGCGCGCTCCGATCGGAACGCCCCGACTGCCTCGGCGCATGCGTCCTGCCGTGGAGGCGGTCTCCGGACTCGACACGCGGCCGGTGTACCGGCCGGCGGACGTCCCAAGGCGTGGACTCGCCCCGCCGGACCTCGCACGCGCGTATGACATCGAGCCGCTGCACAGAGCCGGCTTCAACGGCGAGGGGCAGACGGTCGCGGTCCTGTCGTTCTCGACTTCCGACGATCGCGACGTGGCCCTGTTCGACTCTGTCACCCACATCACCGGCCCGCCCGTCAAGCGCGTGCTCGTGCGCGGAGGCGGGGCGATCGACGATGGCACGATCGAGGTGAACCTGGACATCGACACAGTGCGCGCGGTCGCGCCGAAGGCGCAGATCATCGACTACGAGGCGCCGGCGAGCGGCGAGATCGGCGAGCTCGTCGATCGGATGGTCGCCGACCGGCGGGCGAAGATCGCCTCCCTGAGTTGGGGCAATTGCGACTTCCCGACCCTGTTTCGCCCCGGCGGGCGCGAGCGCACGACGAGGGCCCTTCAGTCGGCGGTCAGCCAGGGAATCACCATCTTCGAGGCGAGCGGCGATCACGGCGCGTACGAGTGCCAGTCGAAGTGGCCGAACACGGCGTTCCCGAGTGTGGACTACCCCTCCGCCTCCCCGCTCGTGGTCTCTGTCGGCGGGACGCTCCTGTCCGTGCGCGAGAACGGGGACTACCTGGTTGAGCACGGTTGGGAGGACGTCCTGGCCGGCTACGGCGGCGGCGGTGGCCGGAGCCCGATCGAGGCGCGGCCGAGCTGGCAGGCGGGGCCCGGGGTGCTGAACGCCTATTCGAACGGCCGCCGCCAGATCCCCGACGTCGCAGGACCCGCGGACCCTTACAGCGGCGTTGTCGTCGCGTCGAAAGGCAAAATCACGCGGGGCAACGGCACGAGCCAGGCGGCGCCGTTCTGGGCTGGCTCGATGGCGCTCATCCGCCAGTTCGCCGGCGCTCTCGGCTACGTCAACCCGCTGCTCTATCGGATCGCGCTCACGAACCCGGCGGCGTTTCACGACGTGACGAGCGGCGGCAACCGGCTCTTTCGCGCCGGGCCGGGCTGGGACTACGCGACCGGGCTCGGCTCGCCCGACGTGACGAGGCTCGCGCGCGCGGTGCGCGACTCGGTGCGCCGGCGTTGACCGGGAGGACGCCGCGCGGCTAGAGTCGCGACCCTTCCGGGGGAGGCTTGATGAAGACGGGCGGACGGTGTGGGGCCAGAGTGGCGACGATCCTCGTCGCGGCCGCGTCGTTGAGCGTGGCCGCGTGCGGCGGCAATGACAAGGCGAGCGAGAAGCCCGGCGTCACGAACCCGGCCTCGCAGATCGCTCCCCACAGCTCCAGGAATGGGGCCGTCGCGACGCGTGTGCCCGTCTACGACGGCGACCCGAAGGCCACGCGCAAGCCGGCCGGCGAGGCTGTACTGGCGAGCCTCCCGCGAGTCGTGCGCCCGGAGCAGCGTTCGGTAACCCCCCGTATCCGCGGGTCGGCAGGCCAGACTGTGGCGCAGTGGTTGAACACGATCGACAATGACGTCGCGACGTTCTGGCAGGGCATGTTCAATCGCTCCGGGCTCGCGTACGCGCCGGCCACGCAGTCGATCTTCTCCGCGCCGCTTTCGACGCCGTGCGGGCCGGCGAACTCAACCACTGGCCCGTTCTACTGCGGATCCGACACGACGATCTTCCTACCGCTGCCATGGTTCGTGAGGGAGGCCAACCCGGTCGGAGACACGGCGATCGCCGTTGTCGTCGCGCACGAGAACGGTCACAGGGTGCAGGACCTCCTGGGCATACTGCGCGACCGCCGCCGCCGCGGGATCGACACCGAGCTGCAAGCGGATTGCCTCGCAGGCCTCTGGGCCGCATCGGTCTACAGCCGTGGGCTGCTCGAGCCCGGCGACCTCGACGAGGCCTGGAGCTTCACGCGCGCGGGCGGCGACGCGCCCGGGACTCCCGCGAGTGACCCCGGCGCGCACGGCCGTCCCGCGCAGCGCCTGCGGAGCTTCCAGCGCGGCTACAACAGCGGCCTCCCAGCGGCCTGCCGGATCTAGTCGAGCGGGCGGCGTGGAGTAACGCGGCCAAAATGCAGGTACGCGTGCCCCAGGCTCGACCACCGTGGGCCCTTTGATGATCACGGCTGTTATCGCGCGAGACGAGACCTCGTGACTGGCCCGCAGGCGAGCGCGTACTTGCACCCCCTTGCGAGCTTGGAAGCGCCGACTGGCGGTGGCGCTCTCTCGGCTGGCGGAGGGGTAGGCGGGAGGGCTGAGTCAGAGGCGAAGCAGCGTCGCGCCCGTCGTCCCGTTAGCACTTGCGCTGGACTGCGTCGATGTTCTCGATCTTCCACTGGTGTGCCGGGCAATTGCGCCTTCGCCGGCATGCGCGCGTTCTCGACGAGGACTGGGATGACCTGCAGGCCTGGCCGCAAGAGCGCAGCGCGGACCTCCCGCCGGATCCAATCGTCAGGATCGCTCAGCCGTGGCCGTCCGTCCGACCCCTTGGGCGAGAGCCAGCCCGAGCCAAAGAGAACGAGCCCGACGTCGCACTCTGCAATTGCCTTGTCGAGCGTTTGTGGAAACCTCTCACCGCCACCGATCGAGTCGACGTCGAGGAAGACCTTGGCACCGCGCTCGTCCAGCTCTGTCTCCAGGGAGCGAGCGATGTCTCGCGCCTCATCGCGACGACCCTAGTCCAGCCCGCTCGCCCAAGCGGCGATCCCCTCGGCGTACTCCCGCCCCGCACGCGGCACGAGGTCGTTGTGCGCGAGCATCGGGAACGTCCGGATCTCCTTGGGCTCCGGCGCGGCGGCGAACAGCGCGCGTCCGTGCGACGCCGGCACGATGTCGTCGCGCTCGCCGTGGAGGACCAGCAGGGGGCAAGTGAGCCGACGGACGCGGTCAAGGCTCGGGTAGGCGTCGGGGATCGCCACGGCGGGAAGGAACGGATAATGCACGCGCGCGATGTCTCGCACACTCGTGAACGCGGACTGAAGGACGAGGCCTGCGGGCGGCGACTGGAGGGCGAGGGTCAGCGCCACCGCACCACCGAGGGACTCGCCGAGGTAAAGGGCTCTCATGGGATCGACCCCCGGACGCCCGAGCAGCTCGACCAGCGCGGCGCGGGCATCGCGGCGGGTCCCCTCCTCGTCCGGTTTTCCGGTGCTGCGCCCGTACCCGCGGTAGTCGAAGAGCAGCACGTCGAGCCCCGCGTCGGCGAGCAGCCGGGCATGGAGGACGCGGTCGCCGACGTTACCGGCGTTGCCGTGACAGAGCAGGAGATGGCCGATCGTCGCCGTGCGGGAGGGGATCCACCACGCGCCGAGCCGCTCGCCGTCCTCGGTCTCCAGCACGATCTCCTCGAACTCCAGCCCCGCATCCGCCGGCGTCTGCTCGATCGCCCGCGAGGGGAAGTACAGCAGCGAGTTGAGCAGCGGGCGGATCAGATGAAGACCCGCAAGGGCGTGCAGCCGGCCAGCCTGTCGAAGTCCGCGTCGGCGTGAAGCAGCGGCGCTCCCGTTCGAACGCACGGCGCCGCGATCAGGCAGTCGAGCGTCTTGCGGATGGTCACTCCCGATCGCCTGGCGGCTCGGTACAGTCGCGCGGCGAGCGAGAAGTCCTCGAGCGTCTCCAACCGGAGGATCGGGAAGGCCTGCAGATGGCGCTGCACACGCTTGGCATCCCGCTCGCTGGAGAGCCCCTGGAGAATCTCGGTCAGGATGACGTCGGTCAGGGCGACGGGCGCCCCGTCTTCGATGAGCCCAACACAACGCAGCGCGGGCTGCGAGTCCTCGCCCCGCAGCACGTCGACCCACACGCTCGTATCGACGACGATCACTCGCGCCCGCGGCGACTGTGCTCGAGATCCCCCTGCCAGCTGACCCGCCCGCGGAGCCTCAGGACCCCGAGCTGCCGGTGGCGAGCGACGAGCTCGCGCAACGCGAGATCGACAGCCTCGCGCTTGGTCTCGATACCGGTCAACCGCAATGCCTCTCGCATCACGTCGTCGTCGATCTCGACGTTGGTCCGCATACACCCAAGCCTACACGCGAATGGGTAAAAGTCTACCCATCAGGTGGCGCAACCGCTTCGGTGATCTCAACTCCGTGGCGCCCGGCGAGCGCCAGGACGTCTTCGCTGCGGGGCGGGCCGACGGCCAAGCTCGTCCGCGCCGCGGCGCGGGGCCGCGCCGTGTTCGCCGTCGTCCGCGACTTCGTCGCCGAAGTCGACGCGCGCTTGATCGCGTGCCTGGGGGAGGCGAAGGTACAGCGCCGGCGCGGGCTCCTTCAGGAGTCGACGACGCTCTCTGACGATCCACCCGCCTACCTTCGCCGGCGGGCAAGCGCCGCCGCCCGCCATTCGGCGATGTCGGGCGGCGCGGGGCGCTGCTCGCGCGAGGCGTCGCCGAGATAGCGGACGGGAAGTGGGTCCTCGACGACCTCCCCGTCGCGCGACCGCACGCGAAACGCGCGGCCGCCCGGGCGCGAGGACACCGCCTCGATCAGCTCGCTGTCCTCGAAGCGAAGTCCCACCCCGTCGTCCACCCCGTAACCGCCCGGAATCGCTCCGTCGGCGATCAGGCTGTGGTAGACCGGCCGGCGTCGGGGCTCGCCGTCGTAGTGGACGGAGTTGGAACCCGGGAGGAGGCCCAGGCCCGGGGCCGCGGCCGGTGCGCCGGTCGAGGTGGTGAGACCCCACTCGAACCAGCACATCGAGCCCGCGCTGAGCCCCGCCAGGGCGATTCCCCGCTGCCGGGCCTCGCGCATCAAGTCGTCCAGCCCGTGGGCGCGCCAGATCGCGAGCATGTTGAGCATGCTGCCGCCACCTACGTACACGATGTCCGAGCCCAGCAGCCGGTCGCGCACGGGAACCGGGGAGAGGCCCAGGCGAAACAGCGAGACGTGGGTCGGCTCGCACTGGCGGTCGCCGAAGGCCGCGTAGAAGTCGGCCAGGTGGCGCTCCGGGTCGCCCGAGGCGGTGGGTAGGAAGCAGATCCGCGGGCGGGGCCGGGCGGCCAGGGTGAGGACGTACTCGTCGAGGAGGGGGTTGCCGGGCTCGGAGGTGAACCCACCCCCGCCCATGGCGAAGATGGTGCTGGGCACGTCGCCTGAGGCTACGCGGCAACCAGCGTGGGCGTGGCGCGGGGTGCGCCGAGGCACTCCGGGTCCACCGGTGTCTCGACCACCCGTCCGTCGACCAGCTCGACCCGGTGGGCACGCGCGGTCGGGCGCGAGGCGACCACGCGCTCGAGCCGGTCGTCGACGAAGTGCAGGCCGGCGCCGTCGTCGGACGCGTACCCGGCGACCATCCCGTCCTCGATGCGGGTAGGTCTCGCGGCGCGCGGGCTCGGAGTCGTAGTGGACCGTGTTGGAGTGGGGGAGGAACCCCAGGCCGCGCACGACCTGCGGGGGACCGTTGTAGGCGCTGACCGCCTCGGCGAACCAGCACAGCGAGCCCGCGCTCAGCCCGCACAGGATCACCCCCCGGTCCCACGCCTCGCGCAGCACCACGTCCAGCCCGTGCGCGCGCCACACGCCGAGCAGGCTGATGACGCACCCGCCGCCGACGTAGATCAGGTCCTGGGAGAGCAGGTGGGCGCGCAAGTCGCGCACCCCGCGCTCGCGGCGGAACAGCGAGACGTGCGAGGCTCGGCAGCGCTTGCCCCCGAAGCGGCGGTAGAAGCGCACGATGTAGTGGTTGGCGTCGCCGCTTGCCGACGGAAGGAAGCAGACCTTCGGCCGCTTGCGCCCGGTGAGCTCGAGGACGTAGTCGTCGAGCAGCGGGTTGCCGGCGTCCATGGAGAAACCTCCGCCGCCCATGGCAACGATCTGGCGCCCGTCGCGTCGCATGCACGGGAAGGTAGGCACACGCCGCACGCCCATCCGAGATTTCCGCCACTCGGTCCAGCGCCGCTGGCCCGCGGGTCCGCCGTCCCTCGGCCGCGAGCCTGACGTTCGGCCCGTATGGCGGGCACAACTGCAGTCTCGCCTCTTCCCAAGCTCCGGTTGCCCAGCACCCATGCTCTAGCCTGCTCGTGCGATGAGCGCGAAGGCGGCCGGGGCCGCGAAGCCGGTCGACATCGCGACGCAGGGTCTCGCGCGGCCCGCCGCCGTGATGGCGGTGGGAACGACCCTCTCGCGGCTCACGGGCCTGGGGCGCATCATGGCCATGGCCTTTGCGCTCGGGGTCGCGGAGTCGCGACTGGCCGACGCCTACAACCTCGCGAACACGCTGCCGCTCGTGCTCTACGAGCTGGTCCTGGGCGGCGTCCTGACCTCCGTGTTCATCCCCGTGCTGATCGAGGAGCTGCAGACCAAGGACCGCGAGGACGCGTGGGCCTCGGTTTCGGCGCTGGTCACCGCCGCCGCGCTGGTGCTGTGCGGGGTCACGGCGGTGACGGTCGCGATCGCGCCGTGGGTGATCGACCTCTTCACGGCGCGGGTGCCCGCGAAGGACCTCGCCCAGCAGCGCGAGCTCGCGACCTTCTTCCTGCGGATCTTCGCGCCGCAGATCGCCCTCTTCGGGCTGGCAGCCGTGGCCGGCGGGCTGCTCAACGCGCACGGGCGCTTTGCGGTCCCGATGTTCTCCCCGATCCTCAACAACCTCATCCTGATCGGCACCTTCGTCGCCTTTGCCGCGCTCACCAGCGGGGTGACGACCAGCGCGCAGGTGGAGGGCGACGCGGGCCTCAAGCTGCTGCTCGGCGCCGGGGCGACGGCGGCGGTGGGAGCGATGGCGGCGATCAACTGGGCCTACGTGCGGCGCCTTCCCGGCCGCCTGCGGCCGCGAATCGACTTCTCAAATCCGGCGGTCCGCAAGCTCGGGCGCCTGTCGGCGTGGACACTGGCCTACGTCGCGACCAACACCGCCGGGCTGGCGGTCTCCTTCTACCTGGCCAACGGGATCCAGGGCGGTCTGACGGCCTACGCGACGGCCTTCGCGTTCTTCCAGCTGCCGATCGGCATCGCCGCGGTCTCGATCCTCACCGCCCTGGTCCCCAAGCTCTCCTCGCATGCCGTCCGCGGCGAGGAGGCCGAGTTCCGCCGCCGGATCGCCGACGGGATGCGGATGCTCGCCCTGCTCATGCTCCCCGCGACCGCCGGCTTCATCGTGCTCGGTCGTCCGCTGATCGAGACGCTGCTCCAGCACGGGATCGTCAGCACCGAGAGCGTGGACCTCGTCGCCACCGTGCTGCGGCTGTTCGCGATCGGGCTGCTGCCCTTCGCCGTCTACCAGCTCCTCATGCGCGCGTTCTACACGCGTCAGGACGCGCGCACGCCGGCGCTGACCAACGTCGTGGAGAACGGGGTGACCATCGCCCTGGACATCGCTCTCTTCGGGATTCTCGGGGTCAAGGGCCTCGCGCTCGCCCACTCACTGGGCTACGTCGCCGGCTGCGCAGTGGCGGGCTGGATCCTCGTGCGCCGCGTCGGTCCCGTGGTCGACCGGGAGTCGCTCGTCGAGCTCGGGAAGGTCGCCGTCGCCTCGGCGGTGGCGGCGGTGGCGATGCTCGCGGTGGTGGCCGTCGCCAAGGAGGTCCTCGCCGCGGGTGACTGGCGCGCTCTGGCGCAGCTGGCGGGCGGAGCGGCGGTGGGCGCGGGCGCCTTCCTGCTCGTCGCTCGCGCGCTGGACGTGCGCGACATCGCTGCGCTCCGGCGGCTCGTTCCCGGGCGATGAGCGGCGCCCCGCCTCTGATCCCCGTCTACCCGCCGCTCGAGCTCGGCGGGCGGCCGGGCGGCGACGGGCCGGGCTTCCCGCTCGACCTTCCCCGCCTGCGACTCACCCATCTGGGGCGTGGCGCCGTCTGGCTCGCCCTGCGGACACTGGGCGTCGGGAACGGGAGCGCCATCGCGATGCCGGCCTACCACTGCGGCTCGGAGGTCGAGGCGGCGAGGCTGGCCGGCGCGCGGGTGCTCTTCTATCGCGTCGACGCGCAGCTGCGCGCCGACCCCGAAGACCTCGTGCGCGTAGGGCGTGAGGCCGACGCGGTCTACCTCGTCTCGCACTTCGGGTTTCCGATGCCCGCCGCCCCGGCGCTCGGCGTGCCGGTGATCGAGGACGCGGCCCACGGGCTCTTCTCGCTCGACGCAGCGGGCAGGCCGCTGGGCTCGCTCGGCGCGGCGGCGATCTTCTGTCCCCGCAAGTCCCTGGGCGTCCCCGACGGCGGCGCCGTGCTGGTCGACGGCGCGCTCGCCGACGTCCCCGGCAGGCCGCCGCGCAAGCGGATCCTGCGCTCGGCCGCAGCGCTCCTCGCCGGTCGCGGGGCGCTCGCCGGCGCCCCACCGGTCCGCGCCGCGGCGTCGCGGATGATCGCGCGCTCGAGCCGCGGTGACGCCGCCGCCCGCGCGGGGAACGTCACCGAGACGGTGATCGGCGAATGGGACCTCGAGGTGGGAGACATGGAGAACGCCGCGCGGCTGCCGGCCCGCGTCACCGAATGGGTCGCCCGCCGCGCCGATGCCGGTCGCATCCGAGCCCGGAGGCGCGCCAACTACCTGTGCCTGCGCGACGAGCTCGCCGACCACGTGCCCGAGGCCTATCGCGAGCTGCCCGAGGGAACGTGCCCACTCTACCTCCCGATCCGCGCGGCGGATCGTCCCGCCGCCGTGCGTGGACTGATCGAGCGCGGAGTCCGCACCCTCGAGATCTGGCCCGTGCCCCACCCGCTGCTCGACCGGTCGCGCTTCACCGAGCTCGAGCCCGCCCGCCGGGAGCTTCTCGCGCTCCCGACCCACCAGCTGCTCGCCCCGTGGCACATCGACGCGGTCGCCCACGCCGCGAAGGCGGTCCTCGGCTCGCAGATGGCGCGTTCGGCACTGGTCAACCGGGGCGCTCGGGGGTAGCTACCCGCTGGTAGACCACCAGAGGGGGACGAACGCCGATGGCACAGGACACCGAGCAGACCGGGGCGAGGGCCGCGACCGAGACGGCGAACGGGCGCCGCGAGGCGCCCGACGACCCCACCGACCTGAAGGCGGGGTCCTGGGGGGCGGTTCTCAAGCGGACCTTCCGCGAGTTCAAGGAGGACAACCTCACCGACTGGGCCGCCGCTCTGACCTACTACGGCGTGCTGTCGATCTTCCCGGCGCTCATCGCGCTCATCTCGATCCTCGGCCTCGTCGGGAGCTCGGCCACTCAGCCGCTGCTCGACAACCTCGCCCAGGTCGCGCCCGGCCCGGCCAAGCAGATCCTCACGAGCGCGATCCAGAACCTGCAGCAGAACCAGGGCGCGGCCGGGGTACTGGTCTTCGTCGGCATCGCCGGAGCGCTGTGGTCGGCATCGGGCTACGTCGCGGCGTTCATGCGCGCCACGAACTCGATCTACGACATCGGCGAGGGGCGTCCGATCTGGAAGACCCTCCCCGTGCGCCTCGGCGTGACCGTCGTCCTTCTCTCACTGCTCGTGGTCAGCGCTCTGGCCGTGGTGCTCACCGGCGGCCTGGCACAGCAGGTCGGCAACGTCGTCGGGGTCGGGAGCGCGGCCGTGAAGGTCTGGGACATCGCCAAGTGGCCGGTGCTGCTGCTCGTGGTCAGCCTGATGTTCGCGATCCTCTACTACTTCGCTCCCAACGTTAAGCAGCCGGGCTTTCGCTGGGTCACCCCCGGAGGGCTGCTCGCCGTGGTCGTGTGGATCGTCGCTTCGGCGCTGTTCGCGTTCTACGTCGCCAACTTCAGCTCCTACAACAAGACCTACGGCGCGCTGGGTGGCGTGATCTCCTTCCTGGTGTGGCTGTGGATCTCGAACATCGCCGTGCTGCTCGGAGCCGAGCTGAACGCCGAGCTCGAGCGCGGGCGCCAGATCGAGGCCGGCCACCCGGCGGACAAGGAGCCCTTCGTCGAGCCGCGCGACACGCGCAAGCTCGACGACGCCTCCTAGCCACTCCTAGACTCCCGCGCGTGGAGCGGAGCTTCGGCGGAGTCTCCGGCGCGGCCTCGCCGGAGGCGACGCTCGCCCTGCTGCTGGTCGGGACCGGCGCCCGGCGGGCGGCCGCAGGGGCTGACATCGCGACGCTCGTCGAGCGAGCGGACTTCGAACGGCTGGCGCGCCGGCTCTCCGTGCAGGGCCTCCTCGGGCTCGCGGGATCGCGGCTGGAGGCGATCGCCGGCGAGCGGTTGCCCGAGAGCTTTCGCACCGCAGTGCGCCGGAAGGTGCAGGCCACCCGCCGCCGCGGAGCGGTTCAGGCAGCGCTGACGCTCCGCTGGACGGCGCGGCTTGGAGACGCGGGCATCGCCTGCCTCCCCCTGAAGGGTCCGCTTCTCGGTGAGCGCGTGCACGGCGACCTGGGGTATCGCTCGTCGGGCGACGTCGACCTGCTCGTCGAACGCGCTCGGCTGTGGCAGGCCGAAGGGATCCTGCACGAGGAGGGGTTCGCGCCACCGCCGGACAGGCTGTCGGCCGACGGGCTCCCGGAGTGGCACCTCACCCTCGACGACCCGGAGGGCAAGCTGCCGCGCATCGAGCTGCACTGGCGGATCCACTGGTATGAGCAGCGGTTCTCTGCCGACCTGCTTCGACGCAGCGCGCCGCAGGGCGCCGGCACTCGCGTCGCCCGCCCCGCGGACGAGCTCGCGGCGCTGCTGCTGTTCTTCGCGCGGGACGGGTTCCTCGGGCTGCGACAGCTCTGCGATCTCGCCGCCTGGTGGGACGCGTTCGGGGAGCAGCTGGCGCCGTTCGCGCTGCAGGAGATCGCTGACGGCTACCCGGAGGTCCGCCACGCCCTGGCGACCGCCGCGGAGGTGGCGGGCCGCATGGTCGGCCTGCCTTCCGAGCGCCTGCTCGATCGGCGGCCGGCGTTCGACCGTCGCGGCCGCGCTGCCGCCCGGCTGGCCAACTGGAACCTCGTCGGAAGCCTGGGCGAGAAGACGACCACCTACCACCTGGTCGACCTGCTGCTCAGTCCGCCGGGCGAGAGGGCCGCCGCCGTCAGGCGCCAGCTGTTCCGCGATCCCCGCCCCCGGACGGGACTCGCGCGGGCGCTCGAGCGGGTCAGGTGGGGCGTGCGCCCGCCAACCCGGATAGCGCGCTCGGGGCTGGCGCTGTGGCGCGTTCGCGGCGGAAGAACGTTCTCGCCCCAGGTGGCGAGGGTCGCCACCGACCTCCGGCTAGACCTCCACCAGCCGGTGGAAGGGCGAGGCGCCGGTCGCTGACGCGCCGGTGGGCAGCAGCGGGCGCCCCTCGTGCTCGACCCACGCGTGCGCTCCGAAGGCCTCGGCGGTCCGGACGCCGATGACCAGCGAGGAGTCGATACCGCGCCGGGCGAGCAGCGCGCTGAGGACCAGCGAGCGCATCAGGCAGCGGGAGTCGGTGGGGAGCAGGCGCAGCGTTCGCGCGACCGCTCTCCCCAGGCGTACCCCGGTGAGGTGCGCGGCCCGACCGGACATGCCGCCGCCGGCGCCGAGCCGCTTGCGCGCGCGCAGCGCTGCCACCGTCGCGGGCAGCCCTGAGCGTCGCAGCAGCCACCGCGCGTAGAGGTAGGTGGTGAGGATCTCGCCCGCGAGCAGCGCCTTCTCCGGCGGCGACGGAGGCCCGTCGGCGGCGGTTGGTTTCCTCACCCAGGGCTCCAGTCCAGCTCGATGAGCCGGCGCTCGAGCAGGCCGGCGCACAGCTCGCGCAGGTCGCGCTCGATCTCGTCCCGCGGAGCGTCGAAGCGCCGCGTCAGCTCTGCCAGCGCTGCCCCGACGCTGTTCGCCCGCTCGAGCGCGTCGAGCATCTCCCTCGCCGTGGCGTTGAGTCCGTGGTACTTGCCGGTCTGCAGGTTGAGCATCACCGTCTCGCCGGGAAACGAGCGGTAGACCGCATGGTCGGGAACGCGCAGCCTGGCGGTCAGGAGCTCTTCTCGCGGCGCGCTGGGGTCGATCACCTGAGCGTCAGTACTCGAGGATCGTCCCCCGCCGCCGCGTGACCCTCACGGCGGCGACGAGCAGCCCGAGGCTCAGCGGGAGCAGGACGGCGGCGAACGCCGCCAGCCGGAGCGTGTCGCTCCACGCCGAGTGGCCGAGGTCGATGCCGATCAGCAAGTGGCGCAGGAGGCCCACGGCCGGCGTGAACGGCTGTACGTGCGACGCCCACTCGATCCAGTCGGGAAGCAGCGAGACCGGGAAGTAGAAGCCGGCGATGAGCGTGATCCCGGCCATGACCCACGCGGCTCCGGTGTTCTGCTTCCAGACCACCACGGCCGAGGCGAGCAGCAGGCCGAACGGAACGAAGGCCAGCCCGGCGAGGACGAACGCGGGAATGGCGAGCGGGGCGGTCGACCACGCGACCGGCAGGTCGAACACCACCGAGGCGAAGACCAGCATCACGGCGCTCAGCGTCAGCGCGTAGAGGAACGGGAAGATCGTGCTCGCGGCAACGGCCCGAACCGCGCCGAACGGCGAGACCGCCAGGCGCTCGAAGGTTCCCGCCACGAGCTCGATGCGCAGGCTCGTGGACGGCGTCCCCAGCGTCGACTGGAGCACCTGCAGGATCACCAGCCCGGCGACCACGAAGCCGAAGTAGGCGTCGGCCGAATCGAACTGGTTGATGCGCACCAGACGCGAGATGTAGAAGAACAGCGTCAGGCTGAAGAGCCCGCTGAGGATCCCGTTGACGAAGCGGAAGCGGTAGCTCAGCGCGATGCGAAAGTCGCGTCTCAGGATCGCGAGGACGCCGCCGCCCAGCTCCTGCAGTGCTGTCACGCCGGCTCCAGCGAGCCTCGGTCCAGCATGTACCGGCGATCGACGGGCAGCGTCGACTGCAGCCCGCTCGGGGCGCACCAGAGCGCGGTGCCGCCCCGCTCGGTGAGGTCGGCGAGCGCCGCGCTCACCGCCGCGACACCGCTCTCGTCCAGGCTGGTCGTCGGCTCGTCGAGCAGGACGAGACGCGGGTCGTGGAGGAAGGCCATCGCGAGACGAACCCGCTGGCGCTGGCCGAGGGAGAGCCGGTCGGCCCGCCGTCGCGCGAGCTCCTCGAGCGAGAAGCGATCGATCACGCGGTCGATCGCGGCGCCCCGCTGCGCGCGCGGAACGAACGCCACGGCGGCCCAGAACTCGAGGTTCTGGCGGACTTTGAGGCGCGCGTACAGCCCCCGGTCACCCGCCGAGAGCAGGCCGAGCGCTCGCCGGTAGGCCCGCGCGTCTCGCTCGGGGCTGAGCCCGTAGGCGTTCACCAGACCCCGATCGGCGGTGATGATCCCCGCCGCGATACGCAGCAGCGTCGTCTTCCCGACCCCGTTGCGGCCCTCGATGAGCGCAACCTCTCCGGGCGCGAGCTCGAGCTCGAGGCCGTCGAGCACGCTCACCTCGCCAAAGCGCTTCCCCACTCCGTGCAGGGCGAGGGCGGCCTGCGTGTGATCGGCAGCGGGGGCGACGCCGAACTGCGAGGCTGTGGAAACTGCCTTGTCGACGGCGAGGGCTGAGATCAAGACGCTTCGTTCGGACGAGGACCGAACACAGTATCCGTACCACGGGCGGGGCCCGCGCTGGCGGGGGCGCGCGTTCGGGCTCGTGGTGGAGGCCGAGTCCCCGGTCCCGGGGGTGCGCCCGGCGCAGCGCGACGACGGCCGCAGCGTGCGGCTCGCGCTCGCCTCGGCGCAGGAGCTGGAGGCACGCTGGCGTGCTGACGAGGCCGCGTTCCTGTTCCGCCAGCCCTTGGCGGACGGGCGCCCCGCGCTGACCCTCGAGCACCACGAGAGCCTTGGCTACAGGGTGTTCGCCCATGGCTATGGGCACTGGCTGCTGACCGCGGACGGCCGCTCGATCTGCGGCGCGCCTCCGGACGGGCTGGCCGCCTGGCTGTGGCAGCGCTTCCTCGTCGGCCAGGTGCTGCCCTTCGCTGCTTTGCTGCAGGGCCTGGAGGTCTTCCACGCCAGCGCGGTGGTCCTGAGCGACCGCGTGGTGGCGGTCTCCGGCAGCTCGGGTGCCGGCAAGACCTCGGTGGCGCTCAACCTCGTGCTCGCGGGTGCGCGGCTGTTCACCGACGACGTTCTCGCCGTCGAGCCGGGCGGCCCGGAGGTGACCTGCCAGCCGGGCGTCGGTGCCACCAACGTACGCGACGCCACGCTGCGCGAGGTCGCGGCACGGCGCGCGAGCCCGCTGGGCGAGACGATGGGCGGGGGCTCGCAGAGCACGCGCGTGGTGCTCGACTGCGAGGAGCGCGAGCTCCCGCTGGCAGCGCTCTACTTCCTCGAGCGCGACGGCGAGGGTGGTGAGCTGCGCTTCGAGGAGATCGCTGATCCCTACCTTCTGCTCGCCAGCACCTTCAACTTCGTCATCCGCACCCCGCAGCGCCTCAGCGCGCAGCTCGACAGCTGCGCCCGCATCGCAGGCGGCGCCCGCTTGTACCGCGTCTCCTCTCCGCGGTCGGCGACGGCGGCTGCGCTCGCGCGGTCACTGGAACGGCACGCGCTGGAGGTGCTCGAACGACCGCGCCCCGTGATGCGATCGCCGGCTCCATGAGATCGACGCTGGCGGGCGTCTACGCCCCCGCCGGGCCCGGCGGCGCTCCGGCGGCAGCCGACGCGTTGGGGGAGGGGGCCGGTGCGCGCGTCGCCTCCAGCGGCCCGCTCGTCGTGGCCTGGACCGGCGCCGGCGGGCACCTCCAGCGCGACGGCATGCTCTGCCTGCTCGTGGGGCAGGTCGCGAACCTCGAGACGCTGGCCCGCCCAGCCGAGCACGGCGGTGGCTCTGGAGCGCAGATACTCGCCGCGGCCTACCGTCGCGACGGGGAAGCGATGCTCGAGGGCCTCCATGGCGAGTTCGTGCTGCTCGTGTGGGACGGCGCGGCGGGTCGCGGCCTGCTCGCGCGCGATCGCCTCGGCGCCCGGCCGCTGTTCTTCTCGCGCGCCGGCGGGACGCTTCGCTTCGCCTCGGAGGTCCGCACCGTGCTCGCGCTGGCGCCGCGCCGGCCAGAGCCCAACCGGGCGGCTGTCGTTCAGTGGCTGGTCGGAGGGGCGCCCCGGGGGGGAGCCACCCTGTATGAGGGGATCGAGACGCTCGAGCCCGGTCATCACCTCCGGCTCGACGGCGGACGTGTGGAGGTCCGCCGGCATTGGGAGCCCATCTATGCCGGGACGCTCTCGCTGCCTCGCGAGGAGCTCGTCGGGCGACTCAGGGCGGAGATCGCCGGGGCGGTCGACCGCTCGGTCGCCGGCGTCGACGCCGCGGGAATCCTGCTCAGCGGGGGCCTGGACTCCGCGAGTGTCGCCGGGGTGGCGACGGGGGCGCTCGAGCCGCCGCGCGCGACGGCCGGCGCGTACTCGGCGGTGTTCCCCCGCCATCCCTCGGCCGACGAGTCGGCGCTGATCGACGGCCTCACGCAGCGGCTGGGCCTGCGCAGCGTGCGGATCGAGGTGCTCGGCGGCAGCATGCTCGCGAGCGCGCTCGCCTACCCGGGGGTGTGGCAGCTGCCCCTCAGCGACCCCAACAGCTTCTTCATCGGCCCCCTGCTTCGCCGGGCCGCCGAGGACGGGCTGGAGCTCGTGCTCGACGGCGAGGGCGGCGACGAGCTCTTCGGGGCCGCACGCGGCCTGATCGCCGATCGCCTTCGCGCTGGGCATCCGCTCGCGGCCCTGAGGCTCACCGGCCGCCTGCCCGGTGCCGGCGACCGCCCGCCCTGGCGCCCGCTGGTGCGACTGCTCGCCCTTCACGGCGTGCGTGGAGCGCTCCCCGCGCAAGTTCATCAGGCCGCGCGGCGGGCGCGTGGCGTGCACAGCTTCGCGCCCTCGTGGTTCACGCCGGGCAGCGCCCGCCTGCTGTTCGAGACCCACGACTCGTGGGCGTGGAAGCGCCTGCCCGGGCCGCGCTGGTGGGCACAGCTCGCCGACGGGCTCACGCGCGGGATCGCCGCCCGCGGTGTGCGCGACCACGCGCGTCGCAGGGCGCAGGCGGCAGGGCTGGAGGCGGCCCATCCCTTCCTCGACGGGCAGCTGATCGACTTCGTGTTGCGCCTCCCGCCCGAGCTGAGCTTCGACCCGCACCGCAGCCGCCCGCTCCTGCGAGCGAGCGTTGCCGGCCTGATCCCGGACGAGGTGCGGCTGCGCGCGGGCAAGACGTACTTCGACGCCACGTTCTACGACGCGATGGCCGGGCACGACCGCAGCGCTGTGCGGCGGATGCTCCTGGACCCGGAGGCCGAGATCCGCGCGTTCGTCGATCCCGAGCGGCTGCGGCGCGACCTGCTCGACGTGGACCCGCGGGAGCACGCGCTGGGCGCGCGCTTCTGGATGGCGAGCGCATGGCGGCTGGCCACCGCGGAGTCCTGGCTGCGCACGCAGCGCGACGACGGCTTCGCGCAGCGAGCGCTCGAGCGCTGGGACCTTCGTGCCCCCAGCTATGAGCTGCGTGATCCGCCCGCTTCGGCGGTCACGGGCACCGGCGCCCGCAACTCGCCTTGACTTTCTCTATTCCGGTCGAAGACAATCGCCTGACATGGGGCGGGGGGCCCTCTGAATAGAAAAGGAGCAACATGGCTTATGTGAGGCCTGAGATCACCGATCACGGTGATCTCCGTGAGCTGACCGCAGGGTGCCTGGGGACTAATGCGCCCGACGTCATGAATCCGACCGATCCGGAGGGGTTCCCGGACAACAGCCCGGCCTTCGGCGACCCGAGCTTCTGCGAGAGCTAGAGGGGAAGACAATGGTCAGCTCATCGTCCCGAACCTCCAAGCGAGCGCCCGGTAGGGCGCGGTCGCGCGGCCGCCGGATGGCGGCGATCACCGCGCTCGCCGTATGCGCCCTCGGCGTCACCGCGTCCCCGTCGTTCGCCGGCGCGATCATCTCCAACGGCACGGTCAAGCTCGGGGTAAACGACTCGGGCGACCTCAACTTCACGGACCCCGTAAGCGGCGAGTTCCGCGGCGTCACCTACGTCCCGACCGGCAACGACGGGACCCGCGCCGGCTGCGCGTGCGAGGGCTGGGGCGCCGGCAACGGCGCGGCCGGCGACACATTCTCGGGCTTCGCCAACGAGGACAGGGGCGGCGCCAACAACGTCGACCAGGTGTCCTTCACGTCGACGGCCTCCACCGCGGTGTCGGTCACCTCGATCGACAACCGGCTGCGGGTGACGCAGGACTTCCATCCGTTCGCGGGCTCGCGCAACCTCTACGAGGTGACCGTGACGCTTCGCAACATCGGGACCACGACGATCGCCGACCCGCGCTACACCCGGCTCATGGACTGGGACGTCGAGCCAACGGCGTTCAGCGAGTTCGTGACCATCCAGCGGGGCACGTCGACTTCGCTGCGGTTCAGCAACGACAACGGCTTCGCGTCCGGCGACCCGCTCGAGGACAAGACCGGGAGCTTGATCTCCGCAGGGACCGAGAACACGAACTTCACCGACTCGGGTCCCGCGGACCACGGGGCGGCGTTCGACTTCAAGTTCCCCGCGCTGGCCCCGAACGCTGAGCGCAAGTTCACGATCTACTACGGCGCGGCGGCCAGCGAGGCCTCGGCGAACGCCTCCGTCGGGGCGGCCTCGATCGAGGTCTACTCCTACGGGCAGCCAAATGGCGGCCAGACGACCGGAGCCCCGAACACGTTCATCTTCGCCTTCAAGGGCGTCGGTGGCACGTCGGTGATCCCGGTTCGCCGCATGGTCGGCAAGGGCACCGTGACCGGCGGAAGCACGACCGCTGCCTACTCGTACATCCTGAACTGCGACGCTGCGGCGAACGAGAGCGCTCCGTTCGAGGTTCGGTTCGGCAGCCAGAAGTTCCGGCTCGACAGTGCGAGCGCGGTGAGCTGCACGGACGATCCCGGCGTGCCGACGCCCACGGCGGGCTTCGACACCCAGACCGGAACCGGCAAGGGCACGCTGACCACCGGCGGTCCGGGCACCGTGCAGTGGAAGTTCGTCGACGGCGGCACGGGCGGAGCGAATGACTCCGTCGAGCTGACGATCAAGAACGCCGGCGGTGCCACCGTGTTCACCGGTACCGGGTCGCCGCCGGGGATCTTCCCGGGGTCAGACCAGCCGACCGGACGCAACACCGCGCGGCGCACGACCGTGACCGCGAGGACCGCGAAGGCGTCAGCGCGAAGCAAGAAGGCGAGCAAGAGAAGGAAGCGGTAAGCCGGGCGCAGCTAGGCTGGCGGGGGCCCCTCTGAGGGCCCCCGCTTTCGCCTCACGCCGCCACATGCCCAGCGTCCGCATCTCGCTCCTCGCCGCAGTGCTCCTGATGTCCCTGACGGTGGGGGCGTGCGGGGCGGGCCGTGAGCAGTCCGGGGTGGAGCACGCCGTCGACGACCTGTACGGCGCGTTCTCCGCGAGAGACGCCACGAAGGCGTGCAACCTGCTCACGCCGGACGGGCGCCGCAGGGTGGCGGGGCAGGCGGCCGGCGGCGCAGGTGGCACGCGAGGCGCCTGCGAGCGGGTGCTGGGGCGCGCGCTCGCGGGCCCCAGCGATCGCTTCGCGCAGGCCGCGAACGTCGAGGTGAGCGACGTCAAGGTGAGCGGCAACCAGGCGTCGGCGACCGCCTCGCTGAAGGGGTGGGAGACGCGCGTCGGCCTGGCGAAGCTGGGGGGCGCGTGGCGGGTCTACGACCTGAACCTGCGCTCGGGCCGCTGAGCGCCGATCAGGCGACGCAGCGCGGCGTCGACCGCCTCGTGGTTCTCGAGTGGCGCCATGTGGCCGACGTCGGGGACCTCGACGAGCTCCGCCAGGTCCGGCAGCGAGTCGGCGAGCCGGTGCGCGTGCACGGGGGGCGTGAGCCGGTCGCGCTCGCCCGCCAGCACGAGCGTGGGGACGGTCAGGTGCTCGACGGCGTTCTTGAGGTCCAGGCGCGACATCGAGGCGCCCGCACGCGCGCGAGCCTGCGCCCGGGTCTGCAGGACCATCGATTCCGTGAAGGCGACCTGGGCGGGGCTCGCCGACCGGCTTAGCGCGATGTAGCGCACCAGGCGGTGGCTGATCGGCGTGGGCTGCGGGGGCAGGGGGGCAGGAGCGGCTAGAAAGGCGCGCCCGAGCAGGCTCTTGCCGCGGTTCATGGCCGGCGGCAGGCGCACCACCAGCGCGTCGGAGATGAGGTCGCCGACGCCGGTGTTCAGCAGCGCCGTGGCCGCGACACGGAGGCGGACGGCGTCCGGGTGGCGGCCCGCCCAGGCGACGATCGTCATCGCCCCGAGTGAGTGGCCGACCACGACGGCCCGCTCGCCTTCCGGGACGCAGGCCTCGAGCACCGCATCGAGGTCGTCGGCGAACGCGTCGGTGGAGTAGTCCTTGTCCTCGGGTTGCCCGCTGGCGCCGTGACCGCGCAGGTCGAACGCCACCAGGCGCGCCTCGCCGGCCAGCGCGCGCAGCTGGTAGGCCCAGAAGCGCAGCGAGCACGTCCAGCCGTGGACGAGGACGACGGTCGGTGCGTCGTCGCGCCCGAAGATCTCTACGTGCAGCTCGGTCCCGTCACGCGAGCGAACCTTGGTGGCGCGACCGCGTGGCGGGTCGCTCAGCAGGGCATTCTCGGGGTCTTCCTCGATGCGCCGCAGGTCCCGGCGCCGCTGAACCTCCCACGCGGTTCCCGCGAGCGCGACGGCGGCCGCGCCGGCCACGGCGCCTCCCCTGCGCGCGGCCACGATCAGCCTCCGGTCGCCGTGCGCGCCCTCGCGCCGGCGCCCACCCGTCCGTCGCCCGGAGCCAGCGGGCGCACGAGCACGACGGGCGTTCCCTCATCCTCGTTGCCGGCCGGGTTGTCGGCCAGCACGCGGGTGAGCCAGTCGCGGTCGACGCGCGGCGTCGCGCCGACGACCCACGCCCCGGTGAGGTGATTGGCGTCGACCACCGCCACCTCACACCCCAGTCGCCGGGCCAGGCCGCTCGCCAGGCCGTCAGGGTCGCGGGGACCGAACAGGATGTGGTGATCGTGCGGGGGCATGCACGCTGCGACGTCGTCGATCATCGCCGCCGCGGGCCCCGCCACGTGGTAGAACCAGCCACGCCGGCGAGCGAGCTTGCCCGCCGCGCCCGCGATCGCCGCCAGCAGCACCCGCAGGCGGCCGGCCTCGAGGATCGCGCCCTGCATGCCCTCGGGGCTGTGCAGCGGACCGATCGCGCCTACGAACCGCGAGAGCACGCGCGCCATCGGGCCGGCCTCGACGAGCTCGAGGGGTACGATCTTGCCCTGCCCGGCCGCCGCCGCGCTCTCGGCGAGCACGAGCACGTCGCCGGGCTCGCGGACGTCGGCGGTGGCCTCGTCGATCACGGCATCCAGGCCCGTGCGCGCAGTGATGAACGGCGTGCGGACCGGGATCCGCCGGGCACCGACCTCCTGCTCGGAGACCCGGGCGATGCGCGCTCTCCCGGCCGGCCCCTCCTCGCCGAAGTGCTCGCGCAAGAGGGTGCGCAGGCCGTCGTGGCGGGGGTAGATGCCGCCGCCACGCCGCCAGATCGCGCGCGCGGCGTCGCGGTCGTCCGCCTCGAGCTCGAGGGTGCCCGCGGTCTCGTAGTCCGACGCGTAGACGATGTAGTCGGGCGCGAGCTCCAGCAGCTCGGCGAACCAGCGGCGCGCGCGATCGGACTCGCCGCGCTCGAGCGCAAGGCGAGAGAGCCGCTTGAGGGCGTGGCGGCGCAGGGGCGGCCCGGATGCCGCGGCAGGCTCCAGCAGCTCCTCCGCCGCCCCGACGCGGCCGGCCTCGACCAGAGCGTCGGCGAGCGACAGCTCGTACCAGGGGACGCCCGGGTGGCGCGCACGCGCATCGCGCAGGACGGCGAGGGCCTCGTCATAGTCGCCGCGGTTGAGCAGCACCGCAGCGAGGGCCGCCGAGGCGAAGCGCCCGTCGTCCACGCCGCGAAGGGCGATCCGCGCGGCACGCTCGGCCTCGCGCTCGTCGCGGTTGAAGGTCAGCGAGAGCCACGCGTACAGGGACAGCGCCTCGGGATCGCCACGCCCGCCCGCCCGTGCGTCGGGCGCCAGGAGCCCGAGCGCGCGTGCGGGATCGCGCAGCCACACCCGCCGCGCACGCCAGCGCCGATATGTCTCCAGAGCGGTTACGTCACGACCCCCGCAAGCGCGCCCAACTCTAGTGGTCCGGTGGCGACACGGGTCACGCCTCGAACCGCGCGTCCACTGTCCCCAACCCACCGAGGTCGAGGACGACCCGGTCTCCGGGGGCGACGGCGAGCGGTGTCACGAGCGCACCGCAGATGACCCGGTCGCCGGCACGCAGCGCCGCGCCGTGGGCGTGGAGGAAGCGCGCGACGTGAGCGAGCAGCGCGCCGAGGTCGCCGGCCGCCTCGCCGGCGTCGCCCTCGCCTTCGGTCCGCTCGCCCTTCAGCACCCGGAACTGCACGTCCGTGACGTCGCGGACTCCCTCGTGCTCCTCGCCGAACACCACCGCGCGGTGGAAGATGTCGCCGGCGAGCACCGCTTCGATCTCCGCGACGTCGCGATCGATCTCGACGATCTCCAGCGCGGGTCCGGCGGCGGCGATCGCGGCGCGCGCGGCGTCCGCGCCCGCCACGGCGGGCACGTCGGCCCCGAGTCGCACCGCGACCTCGGGCTCGACCACCACGCGCTTGCCGTCGCCGATCGAGTAGCTCGAGCCGGGCTCCAGAACGGTCGCGTCGGTGAGGAAGCCGGCGACCGGCCCGTCGATCCCCGCCCGTTGCTGCGCGGCCGGCGGGTTGAGTCCCACCTTCCAGCCCACCGGTCGTGCGCCGGCCTCCAGGCGGCGCGCGCGCAGCCCGAGCTGCGCGGCCATCCCGCGGCGGACGCGCTCGTCGCCGGCGGCGCTGGTCATCCGAAGCGCGCCTGCACCAGGCGCCGCGCGATCGTCGCGGTCCACTCGTGCTCGAAGCGATCGCGCAGCGCCGCGGCGCTCGCGCGGTGGTCATAGGGCAGGCGGCGATGCTCGGCGGCCCCGTCGGCGCCGATCAGCGCGTAGCCCGCGCGCGGATCGCCGTCGAAGGGCATGCCGACGCTGCCGGGGTTGACCAGCTCGACCGGCCGCTCGCCGCGCACCGCGATCCGGCGGAAGGGGAGATGGGTGTGTCCGAAGACCAGGCGCTCCTCCTCGACGCCCGCCAGCAGCTCGGCCTCGTCCCCGCCCGGCGTGGGCAGGAACGAGCGCACGTCGGAGACCGGGGACCCGTGCCAGTAGGCCGTGGCCCCGTCGCGATGGGACTCGGGCAGCCCGGCCAGCCGCTCGACCTCCCGCTCGCCCAGAGCCGCCGCGCATGCCCTGATAGCGCCCTGGACGACGGGATCGTCGGGGGCGCCGGCCGGCGCTGCCGTCCAGCGCTCGCCGTTGCCGCGGATCCACGTCGCGTCGAGCTCGCCCAGTCGCGCGACGGTCTCCGCCGGCCACGCGCCGAACAGGGCGTAGTCGCCGCCGAGGAGGAAGCGCCGGGCGCCACGGGCCTGCGCGTCGTCGAGCACGGCCTCGAGCGCGGGGAGGTTGCCGTGGACGTCGTAGAGGACCGCGAGCACCGGGGCGAAGGTTAGGCGGACGGCCCGGGGGTAGAAACCTCCGCGAGAGGCGCCGGTCGCCTGTCGTGCGTCGCCGGGTCTCGAACAGAGCCCGGCGGCGCCGGCCGGTGGCCTGCGTCCATCAAATGCGGCGCCCTTCCCACGAGAACCCGCGGACGGCGAGCACCGCGCCCAAGAGCGCCCATGCCCCGACCACCGCGAGCGCGGTGAGGTTGTCGCCCAGTCCGGCGCCGGTGACCATCGCCCCCGAGAGCCCGTCGATGAGGTGCTTGAGCGGAAGGACCTCCGCGACGTCCTTGAGCGCGACCGGGGTGTTGCTCACGTCGTAGAAGACCCCGGAGATGAAGATCACCGGCAGGAACACCGCGTTCACGTAGGCCGGGGCGGAGTCGAAGTTCGGGATCAGGTGCGAGAAGGCCACGCCCAGCGAGGCGAAGCAGGCCACGCCGAGCGCGATGAACAGCGCCAGCTCGGGCCACTCCTTGGGCCAGTGCACGCCGAAGAACAGCCGCCCGGCGAGCACGACGAGGGTGATCTGCACCACCGCGTTGGTGATCGCGTTCAGTGCGATCCCGCCGAGGTAGGCCCCGCCGGGCAGCGGCGTGCCCCGGATGCGCTTGAGGATCCCGGCTTCACGCAGGAAGGTTAAGTTGAAAGCCAGAGCTGAGAAGGTGGTGGACATCACGCTCATCCCCGCGATGCCGGGGACGATGACGTCGAGCTGCTTCTGGTCAGAGGAGAACACCGCGCCGAACAGCGCGAGGAAGAGCAGCGGCAGCAGGAAGTTGAAGAACGCCGCGCTGGGGTTGCGCCAGAACATCCGGCGCTCGAGCCGGTACTGGCGCCAGGTGAGCGCGGCCGTGCTCATGGCGCGGGGACGGCGGGGGTCGGCGTCGCCGCTTCGCTCTCGTCCGCGGTGAGGTCGAGATAGACGTCCTCCAGGCTCGGGCGGCTCACGGAGAGCTCTGCGAGCTGCTCGCCGCGCGCCAGCGCCGCCGCGGTGACGTCGTGGAGCAGCGTGGTCGGGTCGTCGGTCTCGTGCTCCACCAGGGTTCCGTCGGGCTCGCGCCAGGCGACCCGGTAGCGCGAGCCGCCGGTCCCCAGCTCGCTCGGGGCGCCTTCGGCGACGATCCGGCCGCCCTTGATGATCGCGACGCGGTCGGCGAGCGCCTGCGCCTCGTCGAGGTAGTGGGTGGTGAGCAGGATCGTCTTGCCCAGTTGCGCCAGCGAGCGGATCGTGTCCCATGCCGCGCGGCGCGCGGCGGGATCGAAGCCCGTCGTGGGCTCGTCCAGGAAGACCAGCTCGGGATCGCCGATCAGCGCCAGCGCGAAGTCCAGCCGGCGAAGCTGGCCGCCGGAGAGGCGGCGCGTGCGCACGTCTCGCGAGCCGGCGAGGCCCGCGAGCTCGATCACCTCGTCCACGTCGCGCGGATGCGGATAGAGGCGCGACCAGTGGGTGAGCGCCTCGCACACGGTCAGCTGGCGGTACATGCCCGTGCTCTGCAGGACGATCCCGACGCGCTCGCGCAGCGCCCGCTCCCGGCGCTCGGGGTCGTGGCCCAGCACCGACACTGTCCCCGCGCTGCGCGACCGGTAGCCCTCGAGGATCTCGACGGTCGTCGTCTTCCCCGCTCCGTTGGGTCCCAGGAGGCCGAAGACCTCGCCCGCCTCCACCCGGAAGTCCACGCCCCCGACCGCGTCGAGGTCGCCGTAGCGCTTGCGTAGGCCGCGGACCTCCACGGCCGGCTGGGTGGTCGCCATCCCCTTGATCATGCCAAGATCGGCTCTCTGTCCAGCGCCCCCGGCCGCTGACCTTGCGCTGCGCCTGCATCGACATCGGGACCAACACCATCCGCCTGCTGGTCGCCGACCCGGCGCCCGGCGGGCTGCGCGTCGTCGCCCAGGAGCGCGCGTTCGCCGGCCTGGGCGACGTCGGGGCGCTCGGCGCTGAGGACATCGAGCGGCTCGCGGCAGCGGTGGCCGCCCAGGCCGCCCGTGTCCGCGAGCTGGGCGCGCAGCGCGCACGGGTGGTCGCCACGGGGGCGATCCGCGCGGCGACCAACGCTGGGGCCGTGCTCACCGCTTTGCGCGAGGCCGCCGGTCTCGAGGTCGAGGCCCTCGACGGCGACCGGGAGGCGGCGCTGGCCTTCGCCGGCGCGCTGGCGGCGCGCGACGAACAGCCCGAGGGCACCGTTGCGGTGGTCGACGTCGGCGGCGGCTCGACCGAGCTGGCCTTCGGGACGGCGCGTGCGGGCGTGAACTGGACGGCTTCCATGCCGGTGGGCTCGGGTGTCCTGACCGGCGCGCTGATCGCCGGCGACCCTCCCACGCCCGAGGAGCTCGACCGCGTTCGCGCCCACGCCCGCGCCGCGTGGGAGGCGCTGGGGGAGCTACCGCGGGCGGACCTCGCCCTGGCCGTCGGCGGCAGCGCGGCCTCGCTCCCCCGCGTCGCCGGAGAGCGCCTCGACTCGTCGGCCGTGGGGCGTGCGGTCTCAGACCTCGTCAGCGCCCCCGCCCTCGAGGTTGCCGAGTGCCACGGGCTCGACCCGCGGCGAGTGCGCCTGCTGCCCGCCGGCCTGCTGCTCCTCGAGGCAGGCCTCGATCGCCTGCAACTTCCTCTCGAGGTCGGCCGCGGCGGGCTGCGCGAGGGCGTCGTGCTGGCGCTGATGGAGGACGGCTGAGGCTGACGGGCGGGGGCTCGCCGGTAGCATGGGGATCCGGCGAAGGAGGGTCCCGGAAACTGCAGCGCAGACCAAGGGTGAGCATGGCAACCGTCGAGGATCATGAGCGAGCCGCGGAGGCGGGCAAGGACGGCGAGGCTCTCACCGACCCGTCGCTGTACTTCAACCGCGAGCTCTCGTGGCTCGACTTCAACGACCGGGTGCTCCAGCTCACCGAGCGCGACGACCTGCCGCTGCTCGAGCGAGTGAAGTTCGCGGCGATCTACACCTCCAACCTGGACGAGTTCTTCATGGTCCGCGTGGCCGGCCTGCACGACCAGGTCGACGCGGGGATCGACGCCCGCAGCGCGGACGGGCTGTCTCCACGCGAGGTCCTCGAGCGGATCCGCGATCGCGTCCTGGAGCTGGACAAACGCCTGACCGATTCGGTTGAGCGCGAGCTGCGGCCCGCACTGGAGCAGCACGGTATCCGCATCGTGGTGTGCGACTCCATCGGCGACAACGCGCGGGAGGCGCTCTCAGAGCGCTTCCAGCGCCAGATCTTCCCCGTGCTGACGCCGCTGGCCGTCGGCCCGGGTCGGCCCTTCCCCTACATCTCGAACCTCTCGCTCAGCCTGGCGGTGCTGCTGCGCGACCCTGTCAACGACCAGACGACCTTCGCTCGCGTCAAGGTCCCCAAGGAGATGCTCCCGCGCTTCGTCGAGGTGGGGGAGGGCCAGGACTGCCTGGTCCCGCTCGAGGACGTGATCGCCCGTAACCTCGACGCGCTCTTCCCGGGCATGGAGATCCTCGACTACTCCTACTTCCGGGTCACCCGCGACGCGGACTTCACGGTCTCCGACGAGGCCGACGACCTGCTCACGGCGGTGGAGGACGAGCTGCGCCGGCGGCGCTTCGGGGAGGTCGTGCGCCTCGAGATCTCCGCGGGCACGGCCGATGCGCTGCGCGCGCGGCTGGTCGAGGGGCTGCACGTCGGGGAGGACCAGGTCTTCGAGGTCGACGGCCTGCTCGACCTCGAAGACCTGTGGGAGATCGTCAAGCTGCCGGGTCACAAGGAGCTCGCGGAGGAGCCCTGGTCGCCGGTCACCCAGCCGCGCCTGCAGCAGGAGGACCGCGAGGACGGCGTCGACATCTTCGCCGCGATGCGGGAAGGCGACATCCTCGTCCACCACCCCTACGACTCGTGGACGACCTCGGTGCAGCGCTTCGTCGACCAAGCCGTCGAGGATCCCGACGTCCTCGCGATCAAGCAGACCGTCTACAGGACCTCTGACGACTCGCCTCTCGTCCCGGCCCTCATCCGCGCAACCGAGCGCGGCAAGCAGGCGGTGTGCTTGCTCGAGGTCAAGGCCCGCTTCGACGAGCGCGCGAACATCCAGTGGGGTCGGGCGCTGGAGGAGGCGGGGGTCCACGTCACCTACGGCATCCCCGGGTTGAAGACCCACGCGAAGGCGCTGCTCGTCGTGCGCCGGGAGGGCGACGGCGTGCGCAACTACTGTCACATCGGCACGGGCAACTACCACCCCTCCACCGCTCGCCTCTACACCGACTTCGGCCTGTTCACGACCGATGAGGAGATCGGCGCCGACGTGGCCGACATGTTCAACTTCCTGACCGGCTATGGGCGCCCCAAGCGCTACCGCAAGGGGCTGGTCGCGCCGATGCATCTGCGCGCGGGCATCCTCACCGAGATCGAGCGCACGATCGAGGCGCACACCAAGAACGAGCCCGCGCGGATCGCCATGAAGATGAACGCGCTCGTCGACCGCGAATGCATCCGTGCGCTCTACAGAGCCTCACAGGCCGGGGTACCCGTCGACCTCAACATTCGCGGGATCTGCCGGTTGCGACCGGGCGTGCCGGGCGTGTCGGAGAACATCCGCGTGCTCTCGGTGGTCGGACGCTTCCTCGAGCACTCGCGAGTCTTCACCTTCGAGCGCAGCGGGGAGAGCAGCGTGTGGATCGGGTCCGCCGATCTGATGCCCCGCAACCTCGACACGCGGGTGGAGCTCGCGGTCCCGGTCCAGGACCCCGCTCTGCGCGACGACCTGCTCGACACCCTCCAGCGCTGCCTGGACGACGAGGTCAACGCGTGGGAGCTCGACTCCGACGGCCGCTGGACCCACCGCAAGCGCTCCGAGCCCGAGCCCCGCGACGTCCACCGCGAGCTCATGCTGGGCCACAGCCGCCGAGCGGCCGAGGCGGCGACGACGGCGACCTGAGAGCCCTAACCGGTCAGCGAGGCCGCACGCTGGCCGTGCTCGCGCGCGAAGGCCGCCAGCACCCACGGCGACGCACCCCACGACGTTCACGCCCATGGCTAGCGGCCCGGCGTAAGAGAGCAGGCGCCGCCCGCCGAACCGGACGGAGATCCGGCGCACGACGCTCCACGTCCCGCGGTTCGCGCGGTGCCCGCCCCCCGCGGCCAGGACGTCGAGGGCGCTGTGCGCTACCAGTGGACGCCGCGCATCAGGTGCGCGAGAGCGATCTGCTCGCCCGACGCGCGCTCGTCGGGGTCCTTCTTGCCCTTCGCGGCGGCCGAGTCGGGGAACACCTTGTAGGCCATGTGGAGGATCTGGTCGACCGCCTTGGGCTGCAGCGAGTAGGCCACCTCGCCGACCGTGCCAAGTCGCGTGCCGATGTGCTTGGGCTTGGCCCGCAGGGCCTCGCAGACCATGTCCGCCGCCTCGTCGGGGGTGATCGTCGGGAAGGAGTC
>JBBQNQ010000005.1:0-62046 GCA_038330095.1 Solirubrobacterales bacterium | reverse complement strand
GGATGGCCGTCGACGCGCGCGAGGACCTCTACGCCCGCCCCGTGCTCCTCGACCCACGGGGCGCGGATGAACACCGCCCGCAACGGAGGGCCGTCGAGCCCCTCGAGCTCGAGATCGGCCTCGAAGCTGCGCACCTGGCGGCCGAAGGCGTTGCGACGGGCGAGCACGGCCATCACGTCCAGGTGCTCGCGGTCGAGCATGATCAGCCCGGCGCACGTGCCGAGGATCGGCGTGCCGCCGCGTGCCAGCGCGCGCAGCGGCTCCCCGAGCCCCTCGCGCTCGATCCCCAGGCTCATCACGGTCGACTCGCCGCCGGGGACGATCAGCCCGTCCAAGCCGTCAAGGCCGGCCGCGGTTCGCACTTCGACCGGTTGGGCGCCGAGCTCGCGCAGCAGGCGGCTGTGGGCCTCGAAGTCGCCCTGGAGGGCGAGAACTCCTATGCGCGGCGCTGAGCCGCCGGCGCTCACCAGCCGCGGCCGGCGAGGAGCTCGTGCTCGTCGAGCTTGCGTGCCTCGAGGCTCGTCATCGCCTCGCCCAACCCGGCGCTCGCGCTGGCCACGCGCTCGGGGTCCTGGAAGTGGGTGGTCGCCTCGACTATCGCCCGGGCGCGTACCGAGGGCTCGGAGGACTTGAAGATCCCCGAGCCGACGAAGAGGCCCTCCGCGCCGAGCTGCATCATCAGCGCCGCGTCGGCCGGCGTGGCGATCCCGCCCGCACAGAAGAGCACGACCGGCAGGCGGCCTGCCGCCTGGACCGAGCGCACGAGCTCCAGCGGCGCACGCAGCTCCTTGGCAGCGGTGGGCAGCTCGTCCTCGCGCAGGGCCGCGAGGCGCCGCAGCTCGCCGGTGATCAGGCGCATGTGGCGCACGGCCTCGACGACGTCGCCCGTCCCGGCCTCGCCCTTGGAGCGGATCATCGCCGCGCCCTCGGAGATGCGCCTCAGCGCCTCGCCGAGGTTGGTCGCCCCGCACACGAACGGCGCCTTGAAGCGCCACTTGTCGATGTGGTGAGCCTCGTCGGCGGGTGTAAGCACCTCTGACTCGTCCACGTAGTCGACCTCGAGCGCCTCCAGCACCTGAGCCTCGGCGAAGTGGCCGATCCGGGCCTTGGCCATGACCGGGATGGTCACGGCCTCCTGGATGCCCTTGATCATGTCCGGATCGGACATCCGCGCCACCCCTCCGTCGCGGCGGATGTCGGCGGGGACGCGCTCCAGCGCCATCACCGCGGCGGCACCGGCGTCCTCGGCGACCTTCGCCTGATCGGGGGTGACGACGTCCATGATGACGCCGCCCTTGAGCATCTCCGCCAGGCCTGCCTTGACCCTGAAGGTCGCCTCGTCGCGCATACCCGCAGGGTAGCGGGCGCTACTTCAGCCGGTAGGCCTTGATGCGGTCGTCGTAGCTCGCCGCGTCGCGCGCGTAGATGCCGTAGGCGAGTGCCTGGAGCAAGGAGAGCAGCGCGGTGTGCGAGCGCACGTAGGCGGGGCTGTTGGACGAGTAGTAGAGGCGGATGCGCGCCAGCCGGGCGACGTCGGACATCGTCGCGTCGGTGATGGCGAGCGTCGCGGCCTTGCGGTGGCGCGCGAGCTTCATCGTGCGCACGACGAGCGGGTGCGCGCGGCCGGCCGACAGGCCGACGACCAGCGTGTGCTCGTCGATGCGGCTCAGGCGCCCGAGCGCCTCCTGCGAGGGGCCAGCCACGGTCTCGGCCCTCAGATCGAGGAGCATGAGCAGGTGGCGCAGGTAGCTGGCGAAGAAGGCCATCTGGTCCGTGCCGGCGACGATCACGCTGCGCGCGGTGACGATCGCCTCCACGGCGGCCTCGACGTCGCCGCGCGACGCGCGCCGGGCGGTCTCCTCGACGTTGACGTGGTCGGCCGCCAGCGCGGTCTCGAACTCGGTGGCGTCGAGCGCGAACAGCGGTCCCGAGCCGTTGCCCTCCGAGCCTCCGTCCGAGCCCGGGCCGCGGCGCCGGTACTCCTCGCGCGCGGCCTGCTGAAGCTCGGGGAAGCCCTCGAAGCCCAGGGCCTGGGAGAAGCGCACCACCGTCGAGCTCGAGGTGTTGGCGCGCTTGGCCAGCTCCTCGGCGGTGTGGAAGGCCGCCTCGTCGAGGTGGTCGACGATGTACTGGGCGACGTCCTTCTGGGAGCGCGAGAACTCGTCGAAGCGGGCGACGATGTACGCGGACAGAGTGTGGTGGGCGCCGGGGGTTCCGGGGCGCTCGGCCGCGTGCGTCGTGGTGGCTCGCTTCATGGCAAGCGGGAGATTCGACGGCCGGTCGGCGCGTTCCTTCCTCGGCTACCCTGCCCGCTCGCATGAAGCGCATGCCGACACAGCTCGAGGGCTTCCTGGTGCTCGAGCCCGCCGTCTACGGGGACTCACGCGGCTTCTTCGCCGAGACCTTCCGCGAGGACGCCTGGGCGAGTGAGGGCGTGGACGCGAGCTTCGTCCAGGACAATCACTCGCGCTCGCGCCAGGGCACCCTGCGCGGGATGCACTTCCAGACCGAGCCCGGGCAGGCCAAGCTCGTGCGCTGCGCTCGGGGCCGCGTGCTCGACGTGGTGGTGGACATCCGCCGCGGGTCGCCGACCTTCGGGCGCTGGGAGGCGGTCGAGCTCAACGACGAGAACATGCGCCAGGCCTTCATCCCCGTCGGCTTCGCACACGGGTTCTGCGTGCTGAGCGAGGTCGCCGACTTCGTCTACAAGTGCTCGAGCTACTACGACCCCGCCACCGAACGGGGCATCGCCTACGACGATCCCGAGGTCGGCATCGAGTGGCCGCACGACGACCTGCTGGTCTCCGAGCGCGACACCTCGGCGCCGCGGCTCAGCGAGATCGCGCCGGAGCTCCCGTTCACCTTTGGCTGAACCCGTTCCTCAAGTCGTCCGTAACTTTCGGACGCCTCGCCTGTCGAAGCTAGAGATGCCCGCCATTCGCAAGCCGCTCGTCATCCTCACGCTGGCCCTCGCTCTCGCCGCCGTGGCCGCGTCCCCCGCCTCCGCCCTCGACGCGCGCCTGGTGAGCGTCGGGAAGTTCGCCGCGCCGGTGTACGTCACCAGCCCGCCCGCCGACGCGAGCCGGCTGTTCGTCGTCGAGCGCGCCGGGACGATCCAGGTGCTGCGCAACGGCACGCGGAAGAAGTTCCTCGACATCTCGGCCAAGACGACGACCGAAGTCGAGCGCGGGCTCCTGTCGATGGCCTTCGCGCCCGACTACGCGACCTCGCGCCGCTTCTACGTCTACTACACGACCAACGGCGGGGACATCAGGATCGAGGAGTACCGGCGCTCGGCATCCAACGCCGACACCGCCGACCCGTCGAGCGCCCGCCCGCTGCTCACGATCGAGCACTCCACCTTTCCCAACCACAACGGCGGCCAGCTGCAGTTCGGCCCCGACGGCTTCCTGTACGCGGGCACCGGCGACGGGGGCGCCGCCGGCGACCCGTTCCGCAACGGCCAGAACACCGGCACTCTGCTCGGCAAGCTCCTTCGCATCGACCCGCGCAACGGCAGCCCCTACGCGGTGCCGGCCGGCAACCCGTTCGACAGCCCCGTCTACGACTACGGGCTGCGCAACCCGTACCGCTTCTCCTTCGACCGCAAGACGGGCGATCTGATCATCGGCGACGTGGGCCAGGATCTCCACGAGGAGATCGACTTCCGCGCGGCCGGCAGCCCCGGCGGCGCCAACTTCGGCTGGAGCTGCCGCGAGGGCAAGTCGGTGTACACCTCGACCTCGGACCCGAAGTGCTCGGCGACCACCAACCCCCCGAGCTACGTCGCGCCGGTGCTCGACTACCCGCATTCAGGTGGCGGGTGCTCGATCATCGGCGGCTACGTGGTGCGCGATCCGACGCTCACGACTCTCAACGGCCGCTACGTCTACGGCGACCTGTGCACGAGCAAGCTGCGCAGCGTCGACCTCGCCCGCCCGTCGGGTGACCGCGCGGTCACGACCAACGTGACCCTTCCCGGGAGCGGCCTGGTGTCCTTCGGCGAGGACTCCCACGGCTGCGTCTACGTGGTGTCGATCGCCGGGCCCGTATACCGCATGCAGCCGGCGACGGGATCGGCGTCGTGCGTCGCTCCGGGCATGACACCCAACCCGACCGGCTTCACGCTCGGGATCTCGGGCCGCCGCCACCAGTCGGCGCTGAGCGCCGGCGCCCTGCGCATCGCGGTGCGCTGCACCGCAGCCTGCGCGGTCCGCACGGGGACGACCATCGCCATCGAGGGCAGCGACCGCCGCTACAAGCTCGCGCGCGTCTCGCGGCTGCTCGCCGCCAAGACCCGCGTCACGGTGGAGCTCGCCCTCACCGACAAGGTCCACACCGCGCTGAGCAAGGCGCTTGGTCGCGACCGCACGGGCCTGGCGACCGTCAACGTTTCCGCGAAGACGGCGTCGGGCGCGGTCGACCGCGACAAGCGCCGCTTCCGCATCCTCGGCTGACCGACGGCGGGGCGGGTCACCCCGCCGCGGCCGCCGCCGCGGGCTCCGCGCCGACGTGGGCGCGCGAGTCCGAACGGCGGATCAGCAGCGCAGCCAGGATCGCTCCGATGACCGCGAACCCGGCGCCCACGAGGAAGGCGCTCTGGAAGCCGTCGGTCAGCGCGCTGGCCATCTGGGAGCGGTCGCCGCCGGCCGCGGCCAGCGTGTCGTCGGTGCGCGCGGTGGCTACGGCCGCGAGAATCGCGAGGCCCAGCGCGCCGCCGATCTGCTGTGAGGTGTTGATCAGCCCGCTGGCCAGGCCCGAGTCGGCCTCGCGGACGCCGGCGACGGCGGCGATGGTCACCGGCACGAACGACAGCCCGAGCCCGACCGCCGCGACAAGCGAAGGCCCGAGGATGTCCGCGAGGTAGTTGCCGTCCACGGACACCTGGGCGAACCACACCAGCCCCACGGCGACGAAGAGCATCCCCGCGATGAGCACCGGCTTGAAGCCCACGCGGGTGGAGAGCTGGGAGGCGACGCCGGCCGAGACGATGATCGCCAGCGCGAGCGGCAGGTAGGCGAAGCCCGCCTTCAGCGCGCTGTAGCCGAGCACCTGCTGCATGTAGAGCGACACGAAGAAGAACATCGAGAACAGCGACGCGCCGATCAGGAGGCCGGTGATGTTCGCTCCGGTGAGCGTCCGCGAGCGGAAGATGCCGAAGGGCACGAGCGGCTGGGCCGAGCGCAGCTCGATCGCCACGAAGGCCGCGATCAGCCCGACCGCGACGGCCAGCAGGACGATGGTCCGGGTCGAGGCCCAGCCGGCGTTGTTGGCGTCGACCAGCGCGTAGACCAGGATCGACAGGCCCGCGGTGATGCTCACGGCGCCCAGCGCGTCGAAACGGCGGCTGGTCGACGGCGAGCGCGACTCGCGGACGAGCCGAGGCGCGAGAGCCGCGGCAGCGACGCCGATCGGCACGTTGACCCACAGCACCCACTCCCAGCCCGCCCACTCGGTGAGCATGCCGCCCAGCAGCACGCCGGCGGCGCCGCCGCTTCCGGCGACAGCGCCCCACACACCAAGCGCGCGATTGCGCTCAGCGCCCTCGGTGAAGGTGGTGGTGACGATGGACAGCGCCGCGGGCGACAGAATCGCGGCTCCGAGGCCCTGCACGGCCCGTGCGGCGATCAGCCAGCCCTCGCTCTGCGCGAGGCCGCCGGCCAGCGAGGCGGCCGCGAAGAGGACCAGGCCGGACATGAACATCGCCCGCCGGCCGAGCAGGTCGGCCATACGACCACCGAGGAGCAGGAAGCCGCCGAAGGTGAGGACGTAAGCGTTGACCACCCATGGCAGGTTCTCTTGGGAGAAGTTGAGAGCGCGCCCGATCGAGGGCAGCGCGACGTTGACGATCGACGCATCGAGGACGACGACGAACTGGGCAGCCGCCAGGAGGGCGAGAGCGAGCCACTTGCGACGCTCGGCATGCTGTGCGGGGGTCATGGCGCCTCCATAGTAGGAAGAGGAATTCCGGTTCCGCTTGACTCGGTAACCATACGGAACTAGGATTCCGTTTGTCAAGTAGGTCACGGCCCATGGGTCCTCTCATCCCCCCAGACGCAGTCGCAGTCGAGCGCTCACCCCGCGCCGATGCTCTGCGCAACCGTCAAAAGGTCTTGAAGGGCGCGCGCAGAACGTTCGCCGAGGAGGGCCTTGACGCCGATATCGCTTCGATCGCCCGGCGCGCGGGCGTGGGCGTGGGGACGGTCTATCGCCACTTCGCCACCAAGGAAGCGCTCCTCCAGGCCCTGGCGCAGGACCATTTCGAGCGGCTGGCCGACATCGTGGAGGAGGTGACGGCCGAGGACCACGCACCGTGGGAGGCCATCGAGGAGATGATCTGGCGTACCGCGACGTACTCGGCGGAAGACGCCGGGATGTGCGAGATCCTCGCCCGCCAGCCACCTGAGGTCGCCGCCACGGCTCCGGCCGGGCGCCTGCGCGAGCTCAGCGGAGGACTGGTCGAGGCGGCCAAGGCCGCGGGGGCGATGCGCGCCGATGCGACGATCGACGACATCCCGATGATGATGTGCGGCTTCGGGCGCATCGCGGCCATCCAGCAGGCCGGCGGACGGGTCGAGTGGCGCCGCTACCTGCGGGTGATGCTCGACGGGCTGCGGGCCACGTAGCCCCTACCGGCAGCGGCCGAGAACCTCGAGCCGCCCGCGCGAGCGCAGGCGAAACTTCACCCGCAGGGTTCGCCCTTCGGGGTCGTAGCGCCAGCCGGAGCGGCCCAGCGGCTGCCCGTCGACGGTGACCGCACACGGGCGAAGCGGGCGCCTGAGCGTCGCCAGCGAGGCCTGCAGGCGGTAGGTCCGCGTGCGGCGCGCCAGAACGTCGACACGCCAGCGGCTGCGGTGCTCGCTCGACTCGATGGCCTCCCCGCGCGCCAGGCGGACTCTCGTGCGTCCGCGCGGGAAGGCGAGCAGGTCGAGTCGGTCGGCGCGATCGCGCAGACGCACGACGCCGCGCCCGCCGGCGTAACCCGCGAGCGTGTCGACGTCCGGGCCGAGCAGCGGCAGGACGGCCCCGACGCGGACGAGCAGCGGCAGCTCGTCGAGCGGGGCGGGCACGCGCACCGTCCGGCCTCCCGACAGGACGCGGGCCCGCCGCAGGGTCAGCGCGCCACCGCGGGCCCGCAGGCCGGCCGACCGCCAGAGGTCGACCCAACGCCCGCGCGGCAGGTACACCTTCCGGCTTCGCCGCCCCGCGGCCAGCACCGGAGCCGCCAGCAGATCGGGCCCGAAGAGGAACTCGTCGTCGCGCCCCACCGCGCGGGAGTCGCTCGGGTAGGCCAGCGCCAGGTGGCGCATGATCGGCAGGCCCGTGCGCGCGTACTGCGCGTCGGCGGCGGCGAGGTAGGGGTAGAGCTGGGTGCGCAGCCTGGTCCAGCGCCGCCAGTTGGCGAGCTGGCCCGGGTCGTCGACCTGCGGGCGTGGCTTCGCCGGCACGGCGATGCCGTCGCGTTCGGTCCGCATGACGCCCGAGACCGCGCCGAGCTGGACCCAGCGTTCCAGCAGCTCGCCGGAGAGCTGGTCGTCGAGGAGCGAGAAGAAGCCGCCGATGTCCGAGCCCCACAGGCTGACTCCCGACAGGCCCATGGTCAGTCCCTGCCGCAGCGCCGAGGCCAGGCCGTCGAAGCCGAAGGTAGTGGTCGGGTCCCCGCCCCAGACCACCTGCGCGCAGCGCGCCGCGCCCGTCCAGCCCGAGCGCTGGAAGCGGACGATCGCGCGCGGGGCTCGCGCGGCCGCGGCGAACGCCGCGCAGTGGTAGAGGCGCGGGTACAGGTTGTGGGCCGCGGTGCGCTTTCGTCCGTCGGAGGGGCGCGCGTCGAGCGGCGTGTACTCCCCGAAGTCCTCCATCCAGCCGTCGTGCCCGTCCTGCACGGGCTCGCGGAGCAGGCGTGCGTAGAGCGACCGGCCGGCGCGCGCCGAGAAGTCGAACTGGCTCACGTCGACGCCCGTCCTGGTCGAGTAGCGGTAGACCAGCGGCCGGCCCGTGGCGTCGGGAGTGAGCGCGCCCGCGCGGACGGCCTGCCCGTAGCGCGGCGCGTAGCCCGTGCAGATCATCGGGTTGACGTAGGTGGTGACCGCGACGCCGGTCGCGTGCAGCGTCCGGGTGCGTGCACGCTCCTGGTCGCGGCGCCCCTGCTGGTCGCCGCAGGGCAGGTAGTGCAGGTAGGTCTGGGCGACCGAAACCGGGGCGTCGGCGGCGCGCAGCGCTCGCAGCTGCCCGGCCTGCTCGGAGGTGCTTCCGCCTGGCTGGTACCACGGTCCGAGCAGCCAGGGCGCCGCTGGGCGAGGCTGGCGCCCCGTGCGCTCGGTGAGCCGGCGCAGCACGTCGGCCGGTCGCGGCCCGGCGAAGACCCGGAAGCGAAGCTCGCGCGGCGCGTCGGTGACCTCGAGGCTCCACGCGGTCGGGACGTTGGTGGCAAGGCGGAAGTAGCTGGTCTGTGCGTTGTCGATCAGGACGCCGTAGCCCTTGGTGGAGAGCAGCCACGGGACCGGGAAGTAGGTGGCGTCGTCGCGGGGACGCAAGCCGGCCGGTGGGATGACGCCTGCCACCAGCGGGCGATCCTTCGCCTGGTAGGGCCCGTCTGAGACGTAGCTCTCGACCACGTTTGAGCGCTGGTCCACCGCGTTGGAGCGCTCGCCGAACCCGAGGTAGCGCTCGCCGGCGAGCGCGCCGAAGGCGCCGCCCAGGGCTTCGATCGCCGGGCCGCCGGCGCCCACCACGCGCATCCGCACGGCGATGACCCCCTCCCCGGCGGGCGTGACCCTCACGACGAGCTTTCGCCTCGGATCGCCGGTGGCCAGTGTCGACTCCATGCTCGACCCGACCCGCCGGCGGGAGAGCAGGCGGGTTGCGTGGACCCAGCCGTCGGCGGTGCGGAAGCCGAGCGCGCCGACGGGCCCCTCTCCCCCGCCCGCGCGCTCGGCGAGCACCTCGCGCCCGCCGCGATCGAGGAAGCGAAGCCTCCAGGGATCATCCTCGATGACGGCCCGCAGCGCGCCCGCGTCGGCTGCGATCTCGGTGGCGGGCGCCGTGCGGGCGCCGGCAGCGGACGGTGAAGCGGCCACGAGAAGTCCGGCAGCGCTCGCCGCGAGGACGAGGGTCGCTGCACGACGCGCGGTTGCGCGGCGCCTACTCGACGATGAGCGTTCGGAGTGCGACTTGGCCCTCCTGGTCGATCACGTAGTGGGTGTCGTGTCCGTCGCCCGAGGTCGCCAGCCCCTCGACGCCGTGCTCGCCCTCGAAGCGCCGGACGACGTCCGTCTCGACCGCTCCGCCGCGGCTGTTCGCCGGAAGCTCGAAGCGCACGTGCGTCGAGGTCGCCAGACCCGCCTCCGGGTGGTCTTCGAGCAGCGTCGCCTCCTTCCCGCTCGCCTCGAGGCTACCGACGATCGCGTGGTAGCGGTCGCCGCCTGCGGTGTGCAGCGCGCGAACGCCCACGGGCTCGTGGCGGGTCCCGATGCCCTCGAGAGCCCACACGTGCCGGCAGTCGGGGATGGCGTCGGGTTGCGTGAAGAGGGTGCCGACATCGTCCAGCTCGACGAGGAGCGCGTGGCCGTCGGCGCTGACCGGGTGGCGGAGGCCGAGCAGCAGGGTCCCGTTCGGCCGGAAGGCCGCGCCCTCGACATTGATCGGGAGGTCGGCCGAGGTCACGCGCCCGGCCCAGCGCTTGTCGCGGCGCGCCCCGAGCGCGATGGTGGCGTCGATGTAGCGCTCGCGGGTCAGTGGGCCGAGCGGCCACAGGTCCGTCCCCGCGGTGGCGAGCGCGTCGTTCACCGCCCTGTGCAGGCCGAAGCGCAGGCGGACGATCTCCAGGGTGACCTTGGAGTCCTTGCGCACCGCGGTGAGCAGCGCCTTCTCGCGCACGCGCGCGATCCACGACCGGCGGGCGTCCAGCGGCCCGTCCTTGGAGCCGAACTGTGATCCGAGCACGTAGAACCACCCGTCATGGCATGCGCACGCTTCGGCGTCCTGGGTCTTGCCGGCGCTCGAGCCGCCCTTGCCGCGGATGCGCCGGGCGTACCAGGCGCGCGACAGCGATGCGCCGGCCTGATGCCCGATCACGGCGATCGACCCCTCGGCGGGCGCCTCGTCGAGAACGGTGGCGAATGCCCTGTCCCAGCCCAACCGGCGCCGGGCATCCTCGTGGCCCAGTGGCGTGAGGTCGGAGGCCTCGTTGGGCTCGAGGCGGAGATCCGTCTCCTGCATGAAAAGGACTTCTCCGCATCGCACGGGGACGAAACGCGGCGCGATGCGATCCCGGCGGCGCCCATCGGCGTATGGGGTGGTGTGCCCACCATCGTTCAGACCCATCCCGTCGGAGGCTGAGGCGCCATGGACAGATACCGCGTAGGCGTAACGCTCTTCTTGGTCGCCTCTCTCGCCTCGTTCCTGCTCTCAATCGGCCTCTGGTTCTCCGACAACCATGACGAGAGCGTGTTCGTCGGGCTGTGGGTGCCGTCGATCCTCGCGGCCGGCGCCTTCTGGCTGACCGCGGTGAGGCGAGCATGACCGGCCTCGACCTGCTCCTTGCCGTCGCGGGCTGTGGCGTCACCGTGCTCGTCGTCGTGGGGATGATCCTCATCACGCCGCGCGGCCAAGTGGAGGTGCACGTCGAGGGGTCAGACCCACAGGGCTCGACCCTGAGTCCCAGGTCGGCGCGCCTAGACCGGTCCGCACGGGATCCCGCGAACGTCTAGCGACGACAGCTTGTCCTCGGGAGGACCCAGGCGGTAGCGTCGGCCGATGGCCGTCGCCTCCGCGCTGCGCGATCTCGGTCGTCAGACGGCAGGCGACGTTCGCCTGCCCGGCGACGACGGTTGGGACGCCGCCCGCCAGGCGTGGAACCTGGCCGCGGACCAGCATCCCGCAGCGATCGTCTACGCAGCGTCCACCGACGACGTCGTCGCAACGGTCCGGTTCGCCGCTCAGCGGGGCGTCCAGGTCGCCGCCCAGGGCACTGGCCACGGCGCGATGAGCCTCCCCGACCTGGCTTCGACGGTGCTCCTGCGGACCTCCCGCTTGACGAAGGTGGACGTCGACCCTGCGGCGCGCCTCGCTCGGGTCCAGAGCGGGGCGCTGTGGAACGACGTCGTGCCCGCAGCGGGGGAGCATGGTCTCGCGGGACTCCATGGCTCCTCGGGGACCGTCGGGGTCGCGGGCTACACGCTGAACGGTGGACTGGGGTGGCTCGCGCGCAGCGAGGGGCTGGCCTGCAACTCGGTCGCGGCGCTGGACGTCGTTATCGCCGACGGTCATGCCCGGCGGGTCAGCGCCGAGGAGGAGCCCGAGCTCTTCTGGGCGCTGCGCGGCGGGGGCGGCGCCTACGCCGTCGTCACCGGGCTCGAGCTCGAGCTCGTCGAGCTCGAGAGCGTCTACGCCGGGCAGCTGATGTGGCCGATCGAGCGAGCGCCCGAGGTAGTCCCCGCCTATCGCGACTGGACCGCGGACGCCCCCGACAGCGTGACCTCGACGATCAAGCTGGTGCGTTTCCCGCCGCTGCCTCAGCTGCCGCCCGAGCTACGCGGGCGCTCGCTCGTCACCGTCGGGCTCGCCTGTCGCGTTGGGGAGGCGGAGGGCGAGCGGCTGCTCGAACCTCTGCGCGCCGTCGCTCCCACCTACATGGACACGGTGGCCTCGATCCCCGCGACCGCGCTCGTCGAGGTCTCGGGCGACCCGCGCGACCCCGCGCCGGGGATCGGGGACAGCGTGCTGCTCGACGAGCTGTCCGACGGGACGGTCGAGGCGTACCTCGAGCTCGCGGGTCCCGACGCGCAGATCTCGCTCGTCTACCTCGAGCTGCGCCAGCTCGGCGGCGCACTTGCCGAGTCGTCTGACGACCACGGAGCGGCCGACCGCATCGACGCGGCCTTCCTCGTCTACGGGATAGGCATACCGACCAGTCCCGAGCTGACCGACGAGATCCGGGGCGCACACGCGTCGGTCAAGCAGCGGTTGGCCCCGTGGCTGGCCGGCACGACGACCCTGCTGAGCTTCGCCGAGAGCCAACGAGGAACGCGCGGTTCCTTTCCCCCCGCCACCGCCGACCGACTCGCCGCGGTCAAGGCGCGGTTCGATCCCGACGGGATGCTGATCGGCAACCACGCGATCGACTGAGGCCCCCTAGGAGCTCGTGGAGCGCAGCGCGCGCCGGCGGGCCGCAAGGCCGCTGAGGCCGCTCGCCGCGGCCGCGGCGAGCGGGCCGTGCGCAGGGATGGAGTAGCGCCAGTCATAGAAGTTCGTCAGCACGGGCCCGATCAGGAGCGCGAACCCGCAGATGGCGAACAGACCGCCGGCGAGACGTGCGCGCCGATCGGCGGCCAGCGCCGGGGCGGCGAGCGCGAGCAGCAGTACCAGCACGATCAGGGCGCCGGTAAGGCGAGTGTGGCGCTCGTAAGCCTTGAGGTCGCCGAGGTCCTTGTGGACGTAGCCGACGGTGGTGTAGTAGCCGGCGTAGATGCGCTCGGCGTTGGCGGTCCACTTGGGGTCTTGGAGGGCGGACACGAGCAGGCCCGAGGCCGGCCGGCACCGGCGTTGCCGATCCTGGGATTGGGGCTGAACGGCGCGTTGGGGGAAATGACGCGTCATAAGTCGCGGCGTATGGCGGTTAGATAGGCGCCCGGCTGTCCGAGCACCGCGGCGCGGGCGAACCCGCGCACGGTGCCGGCCGCCGACGGTGGCGGGGTGGCGAAGGCGCCGTCGCCGTAGCGGCGCACGAGCGGGCTCTGGGGCGTGAACAGCCAGAACTCATGACCCTGGCGATCGCGCACGGGGATCGTCGGGCACAACGATCGGGCGTTGGAGGGCGGGGTGAACTTCGAGCAGTCCGCGAAGGGCGCCACGCGCCCGTAGAGGTTGTAGAAGCCCGTCACGGTCAGGCCCCAGCGACCGGTCACGTCGTGATGCCAGGCCGAGTAGGCGAAGATCACCGCGCCGGCGGCCAGGCCCGCGACGCCCGCGCCGGCGAGGCGTCTTCGCCAGTCCCGGGGCGCGAGGGCGAGGTAGGCGACCACGACGGGCAGGGCGAACACCCCGGCGACGCGCACGGTAACGCCGCTGCCCGCGGCCAGGCCGGCGAGCGCTGCGAGCAGCAAGGCGAGCGCCGGCCGGCGCGCCCGCGTTCCTGCGAGCACCGCGGCGCACAGCGCGAGAGCGGTTAGGAAGACGAACAGGCTCTCGGAGAGGACTGCGTGCTCGAGCCACAGCTCCGCGCCCTCCAGCCCGACCACCGCTGCCGGCAGCAGGGCGGCCCAACGGCCCGCGCCGGCCGCCCGCGCGGCGAGGTAGAGCAGCAGCGCGGCCGCCAGGCCGAGGACGTGCTGGACGGCGGGGACGAAGGAGAGGTTGCCGTCCAGTGCGTTGAGGAGCCCGAGGAAGGCGGGATAGCCGCCCGGGCGCGCGTGGTCGCTGAACGGCGTGCGCGCCGAGAGAATGTAGACCCCCGAGTCCGGGAATCCGAGCAGCGCCGGGCGCCAACGCAGCATGAACCACGCCCGCATCCCGGCGGAGAGGACCAGCAGCGCGAGCAGGGCGATCGTGGCCGGCTGCGTGATCTCGCGACGGGCCCTACCCGCAACCCCGACCCGGGTCCAGGACGCGACGCCGGTCACGCGGCCGGAGCCTAGTGAAGGTGTTCGCGCAGCTCGTCGGCTAGCGCCCGCGGGCGCTGGTCACGAGCCGTTGCGCCGCGCCTGGGCGAGGACTTCGGCTCCCTCGTTGAGGCTCCGGACGGCCTCGGCCAAGCCGGGGCCGGCGGCGCGCGACCGCGCCGCCGGAAAGCCGGAGGATCGCGCGGACGTGCCCGCCGGCGGATCACGAGGCGCAGACGACGGAACCCGTACGTCGGCCGGCACGAGCACGAGGGTTGTGTCAAGCGTCAAGAGCCTGATGCCCAGGACGCGCGCCAAGATCGACGCCTCGACAAGGACTCCGTCAGATAGGCGCCTGTTGCGATCGGGAACCGCCGACAGAACGACCGGCGCCGTGGTCTTGACGGCCCGGGGGACGACGAGAGCTGAACTCCTCGAGTTGCTGAGACGCCCTCGCCACCCCATCGACGATTTGCGCATAGCGCTCACGCCCAGCCCTGGCGCCGATGATGTATCCGGCCGCGAAGAGCGCCACTCTCGTGAGCTTCACGAATCGTCTCTCGCCCCCTCCTTGCGGCGCCGGAGCGAAGAGATACCAGCGCTACCCGCCGTGAGAACAGCGAGGCCGCCCGCGATCAAGCCGGCCTTCAGGGCCTTGTCCTTGGGCAAGGCCGCGTTCAACGGGTTGCCCGAGCCCACGCCCGGCAGGCCGACCTTGATCGCGCTCGGCACGTCGAGCGAGTCGTTGACCGTTTCAAGAAGCCGCTGCACGCGGCTCTTCCTGTGGGGGAGTTTCATCTTGTGTGCCCTCCGTTCACCGCGGGGTGCGAGACGCCTTCGCGATAGCGTCGACGAGCTCACCCTTGGTCATGGTGTTTCGCTTTTCGATGCCGATGCTGGCGGCGAGCTCGATCAGCTTGGGCTTGTTGTGGGAGCTCAGGCCGCCGTTCGTGGAATCCCGCTCGAGCTCGCGCGCGGTGTGCTTCGCGGTTACCTGCGACTTCTTGCGTATCTGTTCGGTGGCTTTGACCCGGGCCTCGGCGTCGTTGGCTTGCTGCTGCGCTTCGCCGGCGAGCTGCTGCGCCTGGCGATTTGCCTCCTCCGCGGCGGTGCGCGCGGCCCCGGCGGCTTCGTCCGCTAGCCGCCTTGCCTCCGCCAGCTTCTCCGTCGCCTCCTCGACGAGCTCCGCGGCTCGCTGCTGGGACTCCTCGGCATCGCGCTGAGCTTCCTCGACCTCGTTGTCGATCTCCGCCTGGACTTCCCGTTGCCGCTCTTCAGCATCCGCGTCGGCCGCTTGGCGTTCGCGCTTCACGGACTCGTCCGCGGCCTTCTGCGCCTCAGCGACCCGCTGTTTGGCGTGCCGACTCGTTTCCCGTTTCACCTCTAGGAGGCGGTCGCGACCACGCTCACTCACCTGTCGAGCGTGGTCGGCTCGATCCTTGGACTCCCGCGCGGCCTCCACGGCTCGGTCCTCGGCCTCCCGAGCGCGCTCTCCGGCGTCCTGCGCGCGCCTCATCCGGACTTCGACCGAGTCCCCACCGACGGGAGCGGCGTCGACCACGGCCGCCCTCACCTTCCGCCCTCTGTCGCGAGCGCCCGCCGCAGCGGACTCGGCCGCCGTTCCGACCGCGTCCGCGGGCTTGAGGACTCGGGACAGCAGCCAAGCAGCGTTGGACGGCATCTCTCGCAGACCTGTCCGCGTTTGCTTCGACAACGACATGATCAGCCTCCCCAGGGCATAGGACAGCAACGACCCTAGATGAGACACTATCATCTCGTCAAGTGATCGCTTAGACTGGTGGAGAGACGACGATGTCCGAACCTGCCCCAAGACAAGCGTTGCAGCAGCGTGTCGCCGCGGCGATCCTCGACGGCGCCGCGCAGATATTCGCGGTCCAGGGAGAGCAGGCGAGCATGAACGACGTCGCCGAAGCGGCCGGAGTAGCCCGGGCAACCGTCTACCGCTACTTCCCGAACCGGGAGGCGCTGCTCGACGAGCTGACGCAGGCCGCGGTGAGTGACGTCGATGCGCGGCTGGCGTCGGCCCGAATCGACGAAGTGGCGCCAGAGGAGGGCATCGCTCGGGCCGCGCGCGCCCTCGTCGACGTGGGAGACTCCTTCGTGCTCTTGGCGCGCGAGCGGCTGCGATCCGACCCGGAGCGATTCGAGCTCAAGCTCACCCAGCCGCTGCGCCAGCTGTTCGAGCGCGGTCAGGCCAGTGGAGACCTCCGCGGCGACATCGCAAGCGCTCGGCTGACCGAGTCGCTGATCGGACTGATCGTGGCCGTCCTGATGTCCAGCCCGCCGCTCGGCAAGGAGGACATGACTGCCACGATCACCGGCCTCTTCCTCGACGGGGCCCGCGGTCGCGGTCCACGCCCTCTATGAACACCCGTGAGAGCGCCATTCCCGTGCGGACCCAATCCGAGGCCAACGCCAGACCCGAGGAGGAGCAGATGGACCAAGAGCCCGATCGACCCGCTCCGGACGAGGAACCCGATCAGCGAACGGACGACCAACCGGCGCCGGCGCAGCCCTCCGATGAGGCTGACTCACTGCTGCAGGAGCTGGTGGCGTACCTGCGCGACAATCGCACCGAGTTGCGGGAGCAGTGGGCCCGGCGCATCAGCGAGGCGGAGCTGCTGGGTGTGATGTCGGACGAGGAGATCTTCTCCGAGGCGACCGAGGTCTACGACAACTACGTGGATGCCCTGGAGACCGGCAGCATCGAGACGCTGCAGACGTACGCCCGCGAGCTCTCGGAGAGAATCATCCCCCGCGGCGTCGAAACCCACGAGGTGCTCGGGATCGTGCTCCTCCTTCGAGACGTACTGGCGCGGTCGCTGTTCGCCAAGTACCAGGAGGATCTGGATCTGCTGAATCGCATCCTTGACGCCTACGAGCCCGCGGCGAACCGAATCGCGGTGACCGTCGGGGTGAGCTTCGTCGAGGAACGCGAGCGGGTCATTCACGAGCAGCAGGAGGCGATGCGGGAGCTGTCCACCCCGGTCCTTCAGCTTCGCGAGCGCCTGCTCATCCTGCCGATCATCGGCGTTCTCGACTCTTCGCGTGCGCGCCAGCTCACCGAGCAGCTCCTGGGGGCGATCCAGGAGAACCGCGCCAGGGTCGTGGTCATCGACATCACCGGGGTGGCGACGCTCGATCGCACCGTGGCCAACCACCTCGTCCAGACCGTCGAGGCGTCGCGTCTCATGGGTGCGAGCACCATCCTCACCGGCCTCTCGTCGGAGATCGCCCAGACACTCGTGGATCTTGGCGTGGACCTCGGCATGATGAAGACGGTCGGCGACCTTCAGGGAGGGCTCGAGGAGGCCGAGCGGCTGGCCGGCCACCGGGGCGCCGAAGCCAGCGACTCGACCGGCGTCGAGACCTAGGCTCGCGCGCCGATGTCGGTAGCGATCCTCCGACAGGGGGACTACCTCATCGCCTCCATCCAGTCGGACCTCTCCGACAGCGAGGTGGTGGCGCTCCGCCATGAGCTCGCCGAGCTGGTGGGGAGGCATCGCTCACGCGGGATCGTGATCGACGTCGCCGCCCTCGAGGTGATCGACTCCTTCGTCGCACGCGCATTGCGCGCAATCGTCCTCACCGCGCGGTTGCGCGGGGCCGACACCGTCATCGTGGGCATTCAGCCCGATGTGGCAATCGCGATGGTGCAGTTCCGCCTGAACCTCGAGCCGCTCCGCGTGGCTCTCGACCTGGATGCGGCCACAGCGCTGCTCGATCGCTTGACTCAGGGGGACACAAAGGATGGAGGGTGAGGTCCGCGTTGCCATCAACACGGACGCCGATCTCGTGACCGCCCGCGCAGAAGGACGCGCCATGGCCGAGCGGCTCGGCTTTCCCCGACCCGATCCAACGCTGATCGCAACCGCGATCTCGGAGGTCGCGCGCAACATCGTCGTGCACGTCGGCCAAGGCGAGATCGTCCTCAAGGCGCTTGATGAGGCTCACCGCTACGGCCTCATCGTGATCGCCAGCGACAAGGGGCCGGGCATCCGCGACGTCGACGCGGCCCTCCGCGACGATTACAGCGGAAGGGGCGGCCTCGGTCTCGGCCTGCCCGGAGCGCGGCGGCTCATGGACGACTTCCAGGTAGCGTCGGACGCCGACACCGGCACCACGGTGACGATGAAGAAGTGGAGGTTCCGCGACGAGCTGGCGCGCTTGCGCGAGGAGCGCCGCAACCGTGACTGAGCGAGCGGTGCGGGCACCGGTCGAGTGGGGCCTTGCCACGAGATCCCGGAGCGGCGAGGCCACGAGCGGCGATCTCGCGGTCGTCACCCTCCTGCCCGAGGGCGCGCTCGTGGCGGCGATCGACGGCCTAGGGCACGGCAGCGAGGCCGCCCGCGCAGCTCGCAAGGCCGCCGAGGTCGTGCGCGAAAGCCCGACCCAGGACCTCGTCCTGCTGGTCCAGCGCTGCCACGCTGCTTTGAGGGGTACACGCGGGGCGGCGATCAGCCTGGCCTTCGTATCCACTCTCAAGAACGGGATGACCTGGCTCGGCGTTGGCAACGTGGAGGGTCGAGTGCTCAGCGGTGACCCGTCGGCGACGCGCCCGAAGGGCTCACTCGCGCTTGGGCGCGGCGTGCCCGGACACGAGTTGCCGACCGTCAGGACCGCGACGCTCGAGGTGCGGACAGGTGACGTCCTCGTGTTGGCCACCGACGGTATCGAGGCCGCCTTTGCGGACTCGCTCGACATCTCCGGCTCGACTCAGGCGATCAGCGAGCGCATCCTGGCGGACCACAGGAAGCCCCCGGACGACGCTCTCGTGGTTGCCGTTCGCTACCTCGGGGTCCGGCCATGAGTACCAGCGCGGGCAGGGAGGCGGGGCCGTTTCGAACGGCCTATGCGTCCGCTCTGCGCGACTACCTGCTCGACTCGACCGAGACCTCTCTCAGGGTCGCGTACGAGCTCGGGCGGGAGGCAGTCAGCCGGCAGCTGAGTGTGCTCGACCTGGCCGTCGCCCATCACGAGGCGTTGTTGTCGGCGCTCGACGGCGCAGCGGACGCGGCGGAGGTGCGGCGGGTAACGCGCGCGGCGGGTGACTTCTTCCTCGAGAGCCTCTCTAACTTCGAGATGGTCCAGCGCGGGTTTGCGGAAGCTCGGCAGGCTGTCTGGCTGGAACGGCGCCAGACCGAGCTGTCGCGTCAGCTGTCGACGTTCCTCGCCGACGCCTCGCTCGCCCTCGACGCCTCCCACTCGCTCGAGGAGATGCTGCAGCTGGTGGCCGAGCAGGCGCGCGAGCTCGTGGGCGCTGACTGCTGCGTGGCCACGGTGGCGATGGAAGGCTGCCCTCGCACCGCCGAGGCGGCCTCGCACCCGGAGGGCGACAGGCGATGGACAACGTTCCTTCGCTGGCTCGATCTGTTCGCGATCTACCGGCTGGTCCGCCTGAGCGGCGGCTCGGTGAGGATTTCCGGCGAGCACCTTGCTCGACTGCCTCTATTCCGTTCCGGGGCCATCGATCGGCCGCTACAGGGATGGCTCGCCGCATCGCTGACCGCCCTGGACGGCAGCGAGCTCGGCGCTGTCCAGCTCTTCGACAAGCAAGACGGCGGCTTCACCCGGGACGACGAGGCGGCCCTCGTCCATCTCGCACAGATGGCGTCGGCGGCGGTCGAGAGAGCACGGCTCTACCAGGAGCGAAGCTCGTCCTAACTTGGGCCGGGGAGGATTCGAACCTCCGTCTGACGGATTATGAGTCCGCTGCTCTACCGCTGAGCTACCGGCCCCGCGCGGAGTCTATGGCCGTCGTGGGCGGCCCTCGCCGGGGCGTGTGACCCGGGCCAGCGAGCGGGAGGCGAGGAGGGTTGCGAGGCGTGGTGAGGGTGCCATGGCGAGCGTCGTCGAGCGCGGGGTGCTCGCCACGGCCAGCGCTCCGCCAGGGACCCGATAGCGGTCGCGGGACGTCGGGCGGGCGGCGATCCGGCGGGCGAGCGCCGCGGGGAGGGCCGCCTGGAACTGGCGCGCGTCGCGCGTGGTGTCCCACGTCCAGGCCATCACCAGGGCGTCGCGGCGCCGGCACGGGGCCGGGCAGTCCGCAGCAGGGAGTGGTCCGGTGCGAAACAGCTCGTACTCACCTCCTCCCCATCCCGCGGCGGCACGGGCGCCCGTGTCGCCGGCGCCGCCGGCCAGCAGCTGGCGGGTGTCGAACTCGCCCACCTGCCCGCTCACGACCCGCCGCCAGCCTCCCCCGAGCAGGCTGCGCGTCCGCAGGGTCAGGCGGTCGGGCTGCTCGACGCGCAGGTAGCGCTCGGGGTGAAGGACCTGCTCGGTGGAGGCCGGCGGCCGGTCGAAGGCCGCGTTGACCAGGCGCCAGCCGCCGCCCTTGTCGTAGAGCGACGAGACGAAGCGGGCCCCGCTCACGTAGGGGAAGAGCAGTGACGCCTCTATGTAAGGAGGCAGATCGCCGCCGCTCCCCGCGCTGGACAGCGCGTCGAGGAGCTGCCCGAAGCCGCCACCGCCGCCCGCACCGAGGTTGCGGCTTGCGTACCGGGTCATGACCACCGTCGCCGTGCCCTCCAGCAGCGCGGTGTAGCCCGTCGCCCGGTCCTCGACGCCCAGCGACTCGGGGTCGCGCAGGCCGAAGCGCTGGTCCTCGACCGCGTGGGTCAGCTCGTGGGCGAGGGTGATCTCCTGCAACAGGCCCGCTCCGCCCGTCCCCTTGACGACGGTCAGCCGCCTGCTCCGCACGTCGTAGAAGCCCGCCACCTGCTCGCCGAAGATCGTCCCGGCCACCCGGCGCAGGTCGGCCCGCGGGTCGAGCAGGCCGAGGAGCTTGAGGACCTCCTCGTCGGTGCGCCGGCGTGCGCTCGGGTAGCCGCGGTCCAGCTGGGCCAGGGACTCGCGCCGCACCTGCGCCGGGGCGAGGAGGCGCGTCGTCGGAAGGCGGCGGAAGCGGAGCTCGCGGATCGCCTCGACCCGTCGTGCGATGCGGGCGACGTCGGGCAGGGCGCCCGCCGAGCGCGCGGGCGGCGCGCCAGAGGACTTCGAAGAGCTGCCGCTCGTCAGGAGCGCGAGCCCCACTAGCACGACGCCCACCACGGCGATGACCGCGACGACCGAGCGGTTCTCCTGGCCGGCGCCTGGCTGCAAGGTGGGCGGTCTAGCTTGAGCCGAGCGTCTGCTGCAGCGCCCGCTCGAGCTCGCCCAACGAGTAGGCGCCCTCGAAGCGCGCCTTGACCCGCCCGTCCTTGCCGATCACGAAGGTCCACGGCTCGCTGGGCAGCGCCCACTTGATCACCTGCGGGCGGAACCGCGGCGGGTTGGTGAGCTTGTTGTCCTGGTAGATCTCCATGTGGATGAAGTCGACGCCGCGCCTGCTCCACGTGGACTTCACCTGCTCGGCGATGTCGACCACCGGCCCGCACACACGGCTCTGGCACAGCTGAGGGGTGGCGAAGGTCAGCACGACGGGCTTCTTGCCGAGCACGTCAGCGAGGTTCACGTCGTGCTGGGTGTCGGGCGGCACGCGGGTGTCGATCTTCGCGAGGTCGCCGGCGACGCTCGCCTTGGTCGGCGTCGAGACCTTGATCGCCTCGTCGCCTACGCCGGGCGGCTCCGCGGGCGCCCCCTCCCATTTGCCGATCGGCGCGGGGGTGGAGGCTACGAGCTTCCCGTTGATCCTGGCGATGGCGATGATCGCCTGCAGCCCGTCGGCCGGGACGGGGACGTCGGCGACGTAGACCACCTTTGCCGAGTCGGGGTCCTGCGAGGTCGTCTGGGCGACGAACTGCGGCTTGACCGCGAGCGACTCGGTGCGTGCGGGATAGGGGCCGCGCACGCCCGTCCCCTTCGCCGATGCGATGTAGAGCGCCACCGAGGGGCTGCTGACCTGCTTGCGATTGCGGGCGAAGAGGCCGAACCCGACCCGGTTGCGGCCCTTCTTCACCACCGACACGGTCGGCGCAAGGACGGGGCCCTGGGTGAGGCCCTGCGTGAGCTGGGCGACCGACTGTCCCTTGCCGGCGGGAAAATCCTTCACCGACGCGGCCGGCGGCTGAGCGGGCGCGGTCGCGTCACCGCCGCTGCCGCCGCAGCCGGCGAGCGCGACGCTCCCGAGGGCCAGGCCGAGGGCCATCGCGGCCGGGGCTGTCGATAGGGGGCGCCGGGCCATCGCGGCGCCACACCTTAGCGGGAGGCCGACTCCGGCAAGCCGCCTCGAAGCGGACGTTCCCCGACGGACCGTGGTTGGATACCGGCGGCCAATCAGGCCGCGCGGGCGGCCGCTACGCGAGGAGCTTCAATGGCAGAGCGGGCAGCGATCGTCACGGGTGCGTCGAGCGGGATCGGGTACGCGATCGCCCGGATGCTGGGCCAGGAGGGCTACGCGCTGACCCTCGCCGCGCGCCGGCCCGAAAAGCTGACGGGCGCCGCAGCGCAGCTGCGCGGCGAGGGACTGGAAGTGCAGGAGGTGGCGGCCAACGTCGCCTCCGAGGAGGACGTGCAGCGCGTCGTCTCCGCCCACCGCGAGCGCTACGGCCGTTGCGACGTCCTCGCCAACAACGCCGGGATCGGCATCGGCGCCTCGATCGCAGAGATGGCCACCAAGGGCCTGGACATGCAGATCGCGGTCAACCTGCGCTCGATCGTCCTGTTCTACCGCGAGGCGGTAGACATGCTGCGCGCGGCCGGCGGAGAGCACCGTCGGGCGCTCGTGGTCAACACCGCCTCGATCGCCGGCAAGCGCGGATCGGCCTGGCTGTCGGTCTACAGCGCGACGAAGTTCGCCGTGGTCGGCTTCACCGAGTCGATGAACCAGGAGCTCGCGGGCGACGGCGTGAAGTCCTGCGCTCTGTGCCCCGCGTTCGTCGACACGCCGATGACCGACTGGACCAAGGGGACCGTGTCCCCCGAGGACATGATTCAGCCCGAGGACATCGCCGAGTCGGTGCGCTTTCTCCTGCGCCTCTCCCCCGCCTGCATCGTGCCCGAGATCGTCTTCTTCCGGCCGCAGGATGCCGCGTCGGGAGGCTAGACCGGCGTGCCTACCTCGTCGAGCAGCGCGCCGCGCTCGGCTTCCACGCGGGCCAGCGCGCGCTCGTAGTCGTCCAGGCGGCGGAAGGGCCGCAGCCACGCCCAGCCGGCGCGGCGGCCGAGCTCCCTGGAGCGGTCGGGATCGCCGGGGCGCGGGCGGACGACGGCCGGCGCCTGCGTCGCGCCGCTCTGCACGCGGCGGCGGCCGACGAGCTCGCCGTGCTCTCGGATGGCCTGCTCAAGATCGGTGCGCTGCTCGGCGAACTGGCTGGCCTCCAGATGGGCGACGAGGATGCGCAGCTCGCGGTCGGTCGCGCGACGGGCGCCGCGCTTGACCCCGGTGAAGCGGTCCCAGGAGCGCGCGAAGGTGATGAAGTCGGTTCGCCCCCCATGACGGTGGGCGGCGAGCATCGGGCAGATGCCACCGTCGCGGTCGGTGTAGGCGCCGACGATGATGTCGTTCTGGCGGACGCCTTCGAGCATCGCCACGCGGGTGTAGACCGGCAGGCAGTCGATGGCCGTCCGGAGCTGTTCGATCGCGTCGCGCCTGCGTCCCATAGGGTTCCGATCCCGGCGGCCGACCCTAACAGCGCGTCGCCGCGGCTTCGAAGAGTCCTCCGGGGTGAAAGGAAACTTGCAGATGAAGCTAGGCGTTCACGTCGGCTACTGGGGCCTTGGGCTCACCGCGGAGGACCAGCTCGCGATCGTCGGCGAGGCCGAGCGCCTCGGCTATGACTCGGTGTGGACGGCCGAGGCCTACGGGTCGGACGCCGCGACGGTGCTCGCGTGGTTTGCGGCCCAGACGGAGCGCATCAAGCTCGGCGCGGCGATCTTCCAGATGCCCGGTCGCACCCCGGCGATGACCGCGATGACCGCGGCGACCATCGACCAGCTCTCCGACGGGCGCATGAAGCTCGGCATCGGCTCGAGCGGCCCGCAGGTGGCCGAGGGCTGGCACGGCCAGCGCTTCGGGCGCCAGCTCCAGCGCACGCGCGAGTACGTCGCCGTCGTGCGCATGGCGCTCGCCCGCGAGCGCGTCGACTTCCACGGCGAGACGCTCGAGCTGCCGCTCCCCGACGGCCCGGGCAAGGCGCTCAAGCTGACCATCGGGCCGGTCCAGGAGCGCATCCCGATCCTGCTCGCCGCGATCGGGCCGAAGAACACCGCGCTGGCCGGCGAGGTCGCCGACGGCTGGATCCCGACCTTCTTCTCCCCGGACCACGTCTCGGAGTTCCGGCCGCTGCTCGAGGAGGGCGCCGCCAAGGCCGGGCGGTCGCTCGACGGCTTCGAGATCGCGCCGACGGTCAACGCCTACGTCTCCGACGACCGCGACGCCGCCCGCGACCTCATGCGTCCGATGCTCGCGCTCTACGTCGGGGGTATGGGCTCGCGCGACAAGAACTTCTACAACGCGCTGGTCCAGCGCTACGGGTACGAGGCAGCGGCGCAGGAGGTGCAGGACCTCTACCTCGAGGGCCGCAAGGACGAGGCGGCCGCCGCCCTGCCCGAGGACCTCATCGACCTCGTGTCGCTGTGCGGGCCGCGCGACGTGGTCCGCGAGCGCCTGCGCGTCTACCGCGACGCGGGGGTCGGCACGCTGATGATCACGCCGATGGCCTTCGCTCGCGAGGAGCGCATCGAGCAGCTGCGGCTCGTGGCGGAGCTGGCCGAAGCGGCGTGAGCGAGAGCTCAGGGCGCCGGCGGCTGCGGCTGCTGCTCGGCGCCTTCGGGGATCCGGGCCACGCCTTCCCGATGATCGCCCTGGGCGAGCGCCTGGCGCAGCGGGGCCACGAGGTGACGCTGCAGACCTGGGTGCGCTGGCGCGAGCCCGTGGAGGCTGCCGGGATGGCCTTCTCCCCCGCCCCCGAGTACCAGGTCTTCCCCACGCGCGACCGGCCGCTCAAGCCCTACGAGGCCGCCGTGCGCGCCGCCCGGGAGAGCCAGCCGCTCGTGCGCGACACCGACCCCCACGTGGTGATCGCCGACATCCTCACCCTCGCGCCGGCGCTCGCCGGCGAGCTCGAGGACCGGCCGGTGGCGACCGTGGTCCCCCACGTCCTCCCCCACCTGCCGCCGGGCGCGCCGCCGTACTCGCTCGGTGCGCGCCCCGCCCGCACTCCGCTCGGGCGGGCGGCATGGCGGGCGCTGACGCGCCCGCTCTCCGGCGGGCTCATCAAGGGCCGCGACGAGCTCAACGGTGCTCGATCGCGGCTCGGGCTTGCCCCTCTGCACCACGTTCATGGCGGCATCAGCCGGCGGCTCTGCCTGGTGGCGACGCTGCCCGCGCTCGAGCCCTGGGCCGGGTGGGCGCCGTGGGCGCACGTGGTCGGGCCGCTGCTCTGGGAGCCGCCGGCGGAGGAGGTCGCGCTCCCCGAGGGTGAAGGGCCGCTCGTGCTGGTCGCACCCTCGACCTCCCAGGACCGCGGCCACCGCCTGCTGCGTGCCGCGCTGAGCGGCCTTGCCGACGCACCTGTGCGCGTGCTTGCCACCTGGAACCGCCGCCCGCTGCGTGAGCCCGTGCGGCCCGCGCCCAACACGCGCCTGGTTCCGTGGGTCTCCTACGCGCGGACGATGCCCCGCTGCGACGTCGTGGTCTGCCACGGGGGGCACGGGACGGTGATGCGCGCGCTCGACTCGGGCTGCGTGGTCGTCGCCTCGCCCGCGGCCGGGGACATGAACGAGAACGCGGCACGCCTCGACTGGGCAGGCCTCGGGGTTCGCCTCCCCAAGCGCCTGCTCTCCCCCGCGACCCTGCGCCTTGCGGTCGAGCGAGCGCTCGCCGACCCTCGCCTGCGAGCCAGCGCCCACGCCGCGGCCGAGTGGACGGCCGTCAACGACGGCCCCACGCGGGCGGCGCAGCTCATCGAGGCGTTCGCCGCGGGGCGCGCCCCGACGGATGCGCGGGGGACCACAAGACACGACTGACGCGATGGTTGGGACGCTGCGTGCAGCTGCGATCGGCACGGCAGCTTCCGTCCGAATGGGATGCGAACATATGTTCGTCATGGACGCCTCTTGGCTCGCCGACCAGCTCGCGGCTGGCAGGTCGATGGAATCGATCGCGCGCGAGGTGGGAATGCACTCCTCAACAGTCGCCTACTGGGCTGCGAAGGCGGGTGTGACCTCCACCCGAGCAGCGCGACACCGGGCGCGCGGCGCCCTTCCCCAGGCCCTCCTCGAGCCGCTCGTCGTCGACGGGCTGTCGGTGCGGCAGATCGCCGTGCGCGTCGACCGGAGCCCGACTACGGTGCGCCACTGGTTGCGCGAATACCGACTGCGGACGTCTCGCGCTCGTCGCCGGTCGGAGTCCGTCGGGCAGCTCCCGGGTGCCGACATCGAGCTCGCCTGTCCACGTCACGGGCCGACGCTCCACCGGGCGCGGGCGGCGGGCGGCTATCGATGTCTGCGCTGCCGGTCGCAAGCCGTTTCCGACCATCGGCGGCGGGTGAAGGCGCTGCTCGTGGCGGAGGCCGGTGGTTGCGGTCGCAGGTGCGGCTACGCGGGCCATCCTGCTGCCCTGCACTTTCACCACCACGACCCGGGCGAGAAGGAATTCCACGTCGCGCTGCGGGGCGCAACCCGCTCGCTCGATCGTATCCGGGACGAGGTACGGAAGTGCGTTCTCCTCTGCGCCAACTGCCACGCCGAGATCGAGGCATCGAAATCAACCATCTAGACTCCGCATCCGCGCCGCCCTTCGACGTAGTGCACGCGGCCGTTCCGGGGTAGCTCAACTGGCAGATGCGCTCGACTGTTAATCGAGAGGTTGTGGGTTCGAGTCCCACCCCCGGAGCTACGAGCGGTTCGTCTGAGCCGGGCCACCCGGTCGAGGGCCGTCGCGGCCGCTCTCGCTTGCCCCTTGGGAACGCCGGGGGTACGGTCGGACGTTGGAACGGGTCAAACATCGGAGGTCGAGGGTGGTCCTGTTGAAGCGGGCTCGGCGGTGTCGGCTGCTGGCTGTCGGCCTCTCACTCGGGCTGGGAGCTTTCGCCGTGCCTGCGGCGGGCGTCGAGGCTGCGCCGTTCATGTCGGGCAAGGGGACGGCGACCGAGTCAAGCCCCGCCGGCGCGCACGGGACCGCCAGCTACGCGTACAACATCCCTTGCAACGCCCCGGCGGGCTCCAGCCCACCGTTCGAGATCCGCGTCACCGGAGGCCCCCTGAACGGCCAGCGCTTCCGGGTCACGAGCGTCGACGGCCCGTTCTGCCGGAACAACCCCTTGGCGCCTACGCCGCCCGCCGGCTTCAACATGCTGGGCGGACTGGCAGACGTCTCGTCAAGCCTCGGTGGCGGGTTTGACCGAATCGGCTTCTCGTTCGTCGACGGCGGCCCCGGCGGGGCGAACGACACCGTGGCTTTCGTCTTAGTGAAATTCCCCGCTCGCGATCCCGCCAACTTCATCCAATTCGGCGCAGCGCCGCCAGGCAAGTTCCCCGGCTCAGATCAGCCGACTGGTTTCAACACCGCGCACCGCTGACGCCGTCGCCTCAGTCCTCCCTGGCACCCTGGGTGGCCTTGTCGATCGCGCGGTCGAACTGGGCCTTGATCTGTGTCCGTTCGGCGGCGAGGTCTGAGACCTCCTTGGCGCCGCCGGTGCTGGCCGCGGCTATCTCCCGTTCGAGGCGGCGCAGCTCGAGGTCGAGCTGCTGGGCTTCGAGCGTCGCCGGAAGGGCGGGCTCTCGCTCGGCTCGGACGGCGAGCTCGGTGACGACGGCGGCGAGCGTCGGGTCGTCTCCGGGGAGGTCGTCGATCGGGGCTGCGAGGTGGTCTTTGAGGTAGGCAGCCGCGCTGCGGGTGCGGTCGGTGGTGAAGTGCTTGTCGAGGTCGGCCTTGCGCAGGGCCTCGCGACCGAGGTCGGGCAGCGCGATGCACAGCGCCAGGAAGGTGCGCTCGGTGCGCTCGGCCTGGCCCAGCGGGGTGGCCGGCGCCGGCCGCGGCGGCGCGGAGCGGGTGCCCGGCGTGGCCGCCGCTGCGCGCCCCGAGAGCAATGACGCGACGAGCCCCTCCGAGAGGTCGAGCCGGTCGGCGACAAGCCGCACGAGCTCCTCGCGCATGACCGTAGGGCCGAGCTCGGCCAGGACCGGACGCAGCTCGGCGAGCGCCGCGTCCTTCTGCTCGGCGCTACCCAGAGGTCCGCTCAGGATCTGCTCGACGTGGAAGCGAACGAAGGGGACCGAGCCGTCGACGAGCGCGCGCACCGCCTCGGCGCCACGCTCGCGAACGAGGTCTGCAGGGTCGCTGCCCGCCGGCAGTGCCACCACCCGCAGCTCCAGGCGCTTCCCGGCCGCCATCCGCGCCGCGCGCAGCATGGCCTCGCGGCCGGCCGCGTCGGCGTCCAGAGCCAGAGCGACCACCGGGGCGAGTCCCGACAGCTCACCCACCTGGTCCGCGGTCAGCGCCGTGCCCATGATCCCCACCGCGTTCTCGAGCCCCGCCTGGTACAGCGCGAGCACGTCGGTATAGCCCTCGGCGACCACCACCCTTCCCTCGCGCGCTGCGGCGACGCGTGCCAGGTGAGCCCCGAAGAGCTGGCGCCCCTTGTGGAACACGTCGCCCTCGGCGGTATTGAGGTACTTGGGCTGCTGGTTGTCGCGCAGCGCCCGGGCGCCGAAGCCGAGCACGCGGCCGCGCCGGTCGCAGAGCGGGAAGATGATCCGGCCCCGGAAGCGGTCGTAGAGCCGGCGCGAGCCCTTCTGCGAGCGCGCCGCGAGACCGGCCTCCCACACCTCGCGCGCCGAGAAGCCACCGCGCATAGAACCGGTGATCACCTTGTCCCAGGCGCTCGGCGCGTAGCCGACGCGGAAGCTCTCGAGCACCTTGCGCTCCAGCCCGCGGCCGGCGAGGTACTCGCGCGCTCGCGACGCTTCGTCCGCCTCCCACAGCACTCGGGCGTAGTAGTCCGCAGTGCGGTCGAGCAGCTCGAGCAGCCGCTCGCGCGCCCGCCGGCGCTCGGCGGCCTCAGGATCCTCGTCTTCGCGCTCGAGAGCAACCCCGTAGCGGTCGGCCAGTGCCTCCAGCGCGCTGACGAAGTCCATCCCCTCGGTCTCCATCACGAAGTCGAAGGCATCGCCCGAGGCCTGGCAGCCGAAGCAGTGAAAGACCTTCTTGGACGGGCTGATCCCGAATGACGGCGTGCGCTCGTCGTGGAAGGGACACAGCCCGCTGTAGTGGTCGGCGCCCGCCCGGCGCAGCTCCGTGCGCTTGGAGACGAGATCGACCATGTCGACGGCATCGCGCACCCGATCGCGCGAGTCGCTCGCGTAGCGGCTCACGGCGACCGACGCCCCTCCAGCTCCTCGAAGGCCCGGATCGCGAAGCGGTCGGTCATCCCGGCGAGGTAGTCGATCACCCGTTGCCCCGGCTGCGCCTCGGGCACCACCGCCCTCTCGGGCAGGAGCTCGGGCGAGCGCCAGTAATGGTCGAAGAGCGCGCGCAGGCCGTCCTCGATCCGTGCGTGCGCGCGGACCGCCGCGGGCGCGAGGTAGACGCGCTCGAACATGAAGGAGCGAAGCGCCGCCATCGCGCCGCCGACCCTCTCCCCCTGCACGATGGCCCCGGCCCGCTGGGAGTGCTCGACCAGGTCGTGGACCAGCGTGTCGATGCGCTTCGAACCCGTCGGCCCGAGCACGGCGATCGGCTCGGCGGGAAGGTCGGAGAGCGCGAGCACCCCGGCCCGCAGCGAGTCGTCGATGTCGTGGTTGATGTAAGCGATGCGATCGACGAGGCGCACGATGTGCCCCTCCAGCGTCGCAGGCTCCGCCGCGCGCCCCGAGTGGTGCAGGATCCCGTCGCGGACCGGCCCCGTGAGGTTCAGCGGCTCGATGACCTCCACCACCCGCAGCGACTGCTCGTTGTGGTGAAAGTGGCCGGCGCCGCGGGCGCGCAGGCACTCGTCGAGCACCGCCTCGCCGATATGCCCGAACGGCGGATGGCCGACGTCGTGGCCGAGCCCGACCGCCTCTGCGAGATCCTCGTTGAGGCGCAGGGCGCGCGCGACGGTCCGGGCGATCTGCGTCGTCTCGAGCGTGTGGGTGAGGCGCGTGCGGTAGTGGTCGCCCTCGGGCGAGACGAAGACCTGGGTCTTGTGCTTGAGGCGCCGGAAGGCCTTGGCGTGCACGATCCGGTCGCGGTCGCGCTGGAAGGGCGTGCGCAGCGAGCACTCCTGCTCGGGCCGCTCCCGCACGGGCGGGTAGGAGAGGGTGGCCAGCGGCGAAAGCTCGCGCATCTCGCGCTCGCGCATGCGATCGGCGAAATCCCCGGGGGCGTCGAGCTGGAGCTCCATCGTGCCGATTCTCGCAGCGAGGGCGGATCGCGAGCGTGCGCACGCCGCTTGACTGCGCAGATCGCGGACACTTTCATCCGAGCCTAGTGTCAGCCCGCGCGACAGCCGTCACCGCCCTCCTGCTCCTCGCCGTACTCGCCGTGCCCGTGCCCGCGGCCGCCTCGGACGTGCGCCTCGCCCGGGTAGGCCGCTTCGACCAGCCCCTTTTCGTGACCGCTCCCGCCGGAGACCGCGACCGGATCTTCGTGGTGCAGCGCCAGGGAGCGATCCGCGTGGTCAAGGACGGCGCTGTCCTGGACAAGCCGTTCCTCGACGTTCCCGGGGTCTCGACGAGCAACGCCGAGCAGGGACTGCTGTCGATGGCCTTCGCCCCCGATTACGCCTCCAGCGGGCGCTTCTACGTCGTCTACACCGACTCCGGCAAGGACATGAACCTGGTCGAGTACCGCCGATCGGCTTCCGATCCCGATCGCGCCGACCCCGGCACCAGGCGCCGCGTGCTGCTGATCCGTAAGTCCAACCCCACGCACAACGCCGGCCAGCTGCAGTTCGGCTCCGACGGTCTGCTCTACCTCTCGGTCGGCGACGGCGGCTGCTGCGGGGACACCAACGACGACGCCCAGCGCCTGCGCACGCTGCTCGGCAAGATCCTGCGCATCGACCCGCGGGCGGCGAACGGCAAGCCCTACACCGTCCCGAAGACCAACCCCTTCGCCAAGCGCAGGCGTGCCCGGCGCGAGATCTACGCCTACGGCCTTCGCAACCCCTTCCGCTTCTCGTTTGACCGCAAGACCGGCGCGATCGCCATCGGAGACGTCGGCGACGTCGCCCCCGACGGCCAGGAGGAGGTCGACTACCTCCCGATGGGCAAGGCGAGCGGCGCGAACTTCGGCTGGAACGTCTTCGAGGACCGCCGCCGCAACCGCTCCGGGAACGCGCCCGGCGCAGTGAGGCCGGTGCTCGTATATTCACGGGCCGGCCTGCCCTGCGCGGTGATCGGCGGCTACGTCGTGCGCGACCGCGCCAACGACGCCCTGTACGGCCGCTACGTCTACGCCGACAGCTGCAGCGGGCGGCTGTACTCGACCGTGCTGCGCCCGGGCCGCGCCAAGGGCAGACTCAAGTTCGCGCGCATCGTCTCCCCCAGCTCCTTCGGTGAGGACGCGCTCGGCCGCGTCTACGTCACGTCGCTCGCCGGCGACGTCTACCGGCTCGCGGCGCGCTGAGCGCGCCGCGAGCCGCGAGCCGGCGGCTCAGCGCAGCCGGATCGTCACGTCGCCTCCCAGCGTTCCTGTACCGGAGACGGTGAGGGTCGCCTCGCCACGCGCGGTCCGGTAGCTACCCGTGCCGCCGGTGACGGCCGCGTTGGCCGTCTGCGTGCCGGGTGCGACCTTGGCCCGGCCATGGAACGTGATCTGGCCGCCGGGCAGCGTCACCGACGCGACACAGTCGATCGTCGGCACACTCCCCTCGACGCGGACGAACACGCAGTCCTCGTCGGCCTGGCCCACCTTCTTGGCGCCGCGGAAGAGATCGCCGTCGACGACCAGGCGATCGCCGCGGTTGATGCCGGCCTGGCCGTTGTCGACGAAGGCCGTGCCCACGCTCTTCGCCGTGAGCCGGATGACCTGCCGCTTGTCGCCGCCGCCGCCCGCCGAGGCGATCGACGCGCAGCTCACGGCGAGGACGACTGCGAGGGCACCGGCGATGGACTTCCTGGACATGCTGGACCTCCTGGAGGTCGGACGATGGAGCGCCCAGCGTGGCCCTCGCGGTCCCCGCTTGGCAACGGGGAAGGCCCCTGAAAGACTCCCTGATCCTTGGCGGCGGCGCTGCTCGAGCGAGAGGCAGAGCTCGTGACGATGCACGAGCTGATCGTCGATGCCATGACCGGCTCGGGCGCCGTCGTGCTCGTAGAAGGCGCCGCCGGGATCGGCAAGACCAGCCTGCTGCGCCGCGCGACCGCCATGGCCGCCGAACAGGGCTGCGCGGTCGCGGGCGCCCGCGGGAGCGAGCTCGAGCGCGACTTCGCCTTCGGCCTGGTCCGTCAGCTGCTCGAACCGCTGCTCGCAGCCCTCGAGGTGGGTGAGCGGGTCGAGGTGCTCAGCGGCGCGGCCGGGCTTGCGGCGCCGATCCTCGAGACGGTCGACGCCGCCCCTGCCAGCCCTCGGGACGAGGTCACCCAGGCGGCCCTGCACGGCCTCTACTGGGTCACGGCCAATCTCGCCGAACGCAGGCCGGTCGCGCTCGTCGTCGACGACGCCCATTGGGGCGACGCGCCGTCCCTGCGCTTCCTGGCCTATCTCGCCAACCGAATCGACGGAGTACCGGTCGCCCTCACCGTCGGCGCCCGGCCGGCGGAGCCGCAAGCCCACGAGGAGCTGCTCGCCCAGCTCCTCGCGAGCCCCGCCACCTCGGTGCTACGGCCGGCGCCGTTGACCGGCGCAGCCGTCGACGAGCTCGTCCGCCGCGCGCTCGGCCCCGCCGCGGACCCGAGCTTCTCGGCGGCGTGCGCCGAGGCGACCAAGGGCAACCCCCTGCTGCTCGGCGAGCTGCTCGCGACGCTGGCCGGCGAGAGCGTGGCGCCGGTTGCCTCGCAGGCCGGTGCCGTCGCCGCGGTGGCGCCGCCGTCCGTCTCGCGCTCCGTCGCCCGGCGCTTGCGCCGGCTCGCGCCCGAGGCGGTCGAGCTGGGCCGCGCCGCGGCGGTGCTCGGCGCGGACCCCCGGCGCCAGGACGCCGCGGAGCTCGCGGGGCTGTCGCCGGAGTCCGCTGCCAGTGCGGCGAAGGCGCTCGCCGAGGCCGGCATCCTCGACCCGACGACGCTCGAGTTCGTCCACCCGGTCGTCCGTGCCGCCGTCTACGCGGAGCTCCCGGCGCCGCAGCGCGGCGACGCGCACCGCCAGGCGGCCCGGTTGCTGGCCAAGCGCGGGGCGCCCGAGGACGAGGTCGCGTTGCACCTCCTCGCCAGCGAGCCGAGCGGCGACCGGTGGGCCGTCGGGGTGCTGCGCCGCGCAGCCCGCCGGGCGCACGCGCGTGGCGGGCCGGACGTCGCCGCCACCCACCTGCACCGCGCGCTCGCCGAGCGCCCGCCGGCGAGCGAGCGGGTGAGCCTGCTCGTCGAGCTCGGGTCGGCCGAGTCGGCGGCGGCCGACGAGGCGGGCCTCGATCATCTCGGTCAGGCGCTGGAGCTCGAGGAGGACGTGCGCGTGCGCGCAGCGATCGCCCTGGAGCTCGCCAAGGCACTCTCCACGCGGATCCAGCTCGCGCGCGCCGCGGAGGTCCTGGAAGGGGCCCTGGCCGAGCTCGGCCGCACGGACCGTGGGCTCAGCCGCAGGCTCGAGGCCCAGCGGCTCAGCGTGCGCGTGGCCGACCCCACGCTGCACACGCGCGAGTTCAAGGCCCGCCTGACCACCCTGTACCTCGTCCGCGGCCGGCTCTCGGACCCCGTGCTGCTCGGGACCGTCGCGGTCGCGACCGCGATGGCGATTCCGCCGGCGTCCGCAGCCGCCGGGCTGGCCGAGCGGGCCCTCGCCGCCGGCCTGACCTTCGAGGACGAGCAGACGGCCTTCGCGACGGCAGCCGGCGCGCTGATGCTGGCCGGCGGGCTCGAGCGGGCCCGGACGGTATGGGACGAGGCCGTCGCCGGTGCGCGGCGGCGTGGCTCGCTCTCGGCGCTTGGCATGGGCTCGAGCATGCGCGCCTTCGTGCACCTGCGCCTGGGCGCGCTCGGCGCCGCGGACGCCGACCTCCGCGAGGTGCAGCGCAACCGCGATCAGATACCCCCTCGGGGCGTCCCGGCTGTGCTCGCCGCGCGCAGCGCGGTGCTCCTGGAGCGCGGTGAGCTCAACGCGGCCGCCGCTGTACTCGGGGAGCTCGACCTCGATGCCGAGCGCATCGACGCCCCCACGTCGACCCAGTTCCGCGCGCAGATGGCCGAGGTGCTCGTCCTGCAGGGCCGGGTCGAGGAGGGGATCGCCCACCTGCGCGAGTGCGGCCGCCTGATGAAGGAGTGGGGCGTGCGCAACCCCGCGCTCATGCCCTGGCGAAGCAGCCTGGCGCTGGCACTGCGCGCAACGGGAGAGCGCGACGAGGCCTTGGCGCTCGTGCACGAGGAGGTGCGGCTGGCGCGCGCGTTCGCCCTGCCGCGGGAACTAGGCATCGCCCTGCGCGCGGCCGGCCTGGTCGAGGGCGGCGCGGACGGCCTCGACCTCCTCCGCGAGGCCGTCGCAGAGCTCGAGTCCTCGCCGGCGCGCCTGGAGCGGGCAAGGGCGCTGACCGACCTCGGAGCGGCGATGCGGCGCCGGGGTCGGCGCGCGCTGGCGCGCGATCCCCTGCGACGCGGCCTGGACCTCGCCCATCGCTGCGGCGCCGTCGCCCTTCGCGACCGGGCCCACCGCGAGCTCGTGGCGACCGGCGCGCGCCCGCGGCGGCTCGTGCTCAGCGGCCTAGACGCCCTGACCGCCAGCGAGCGGCGGGTCGCCGAGATGGCCACCGAAGGGCTGACGAACCGCGAGATCGCCCAGGCGCTGTTCGTGACCCAGAAGACTGTCGAGACCCACCTGGGCAACACCTACCGCAAGCTCGACATCGGGTCGCGCTCGCAACTCGCGGGCGCGCTTGAGGATCAGGTAGCGGCCGGCGACGATCGCACCGCGGCCTGACCGGCGGCCACGCGCGCCACCGGCACGCGGAAGGGCGAGCAGCTCACGTAGTCAAGGCCGCTCGAATGAAAGAAGGCGATCGAGTCGGGATCGCCGCCGTGCTCGCCGCAGACCCCGAGCTTGAGGTCCGGCTTGGTCTGGCGCCCGAGCCAGGCTCCCATCCGCAGGAGCTGGCCCACACCGGGCTCGTCGATGGTGCCGAACGGCGAGCGGTCGAGGACGCCGTGGTCCAGATAGCAGTCGAGGATCCGCTTCTCGATGTCGTCCCGCGAGAAGCCCAGTGCCATCTGGGTCAGGTCGTTCGTCCCGAAGGAGAAGAAGTCGGCGTGCTCGGCGATGAGGTCCGCTTTGAGGCACGCGCGGGGCAGCTCGATCATCGTGCCGACGCTGTAGTCCGCGCCGTGGCGCAGACCCTCTTGCTGGGCCGTCTCGACGATCAGCTCGCGGACGACCTCGAGCTCTCGCTCGTAGTCGACCAGGGGGACCATCACCTCGAGCCGCGGCGCTTTGCCGGTCCGCTCCCGAACGGCATGGGTGGCGCGCGCGATGGCGACGACCTGGGCGCGGTAGATGTCGGGCTCGAGAATGCCCAGGCGACAGCCGCGCGTGCCGAGCATCGGATTGGTCTCCTCCAGGCGACGCACCTGCTCGAGCGTGTGCTCCAGCTCGCACAGGTCGTCGGAGACCTCGATGCGCGCCCGCTCGACCTGCGCCTCGACGTCCGTCGCCCGCGGGAGGAACTCGTGCAGCGGAGGGTCGAGTAGCCGGATCGTCACCGGGAGGCCCTCCATGGCCTCGAACACGCCCTCGAACTGCTCCTGCTGCAGGTCGGCGAACTCGCTGAGGGCGGCCTCGCGACGCTCGTCGGAGTCGGCGAGGATCACCGCCTGCATCTTGGGCTGATGCTCGCCGTTAAAGACGTGCTCGGTGCGCAGCAGGCCGATGCCCTGGGCGCCGAAGTCGCGCCCCTTGCGGGCATCCTCAGAGGTGTCTGCGTTGGCGCGTACGCCCAGGCGGCGCACGTCGTCGGCCCATGCCAGCACGGTCTCGAAGCGGTGGTCGACCTCGGGCTCAACTAGCGGCACGTCCTCAAGGGTCACTTCGCCCGTCGTGCCATTGAGCCCGATCCGATCGCCCGCTCGCAGCGTCGTCTCCCCCACGCGGATGGTCCCCTCGGCGAGATCGATGTCGAGCTCGGAGGCACCGCACACGCACGGGCGACCCATCCCGCGAGCCACGACGGCGGCGTGGCTGGTCGCGCCCCCCTCGGAGGTCAGGATCCCGCGCGCGGCGTGAAAGCCCGCGACGTCGTCGGCCTCGGTGAACGGCCGAACGAGGACGACGTCGCGACCCTCCCCGCCCGCTTCGACCGCCTCGGCGGCGGTGAACACCACCTCGCCCTTCGCCGCGCCCGGCGACGCGCTCACGCCGCGCGTCAGCACGGAGTACTCGGCGTCGGGGTCGAAGGTGGGATGAAGCAGCGCGTCCAGGCCCTCGGCGTCGACGGTCAGCAGCGCCTCCTCGCGGGACAGCAGGCCCTCCCCCACGGCGTCCACCGCGAAGCGAACCGCAGCCTGGCCCGCGCGCTTGGCGTTGCGGGTCTGGAGCATGTACAGGCGCCCCTCCTCGACCGTGAACTCGGTGTCCTGCATGTCGCCGTAGTGGCGCTCGAGCTCGCGCAGGATGTCCATCAGCTGTGCGTGGGCCTCGGGCAGGACATCCGCCAGCTCGGCGATGTCCTTGGTGTTGCGCACGCCCGAGACCACGTCCTCGCCCTGCGCATTGATCAGGAAGTCGCCGCTGGGCTCCGGGGCGCCGGTCACCGCGTTCCGGCTGAAGGCCACCCCCGAGCCGCTGGTCTCGCCCTTGTTGCCGAAGACCATCTGCTGCACGTTGACGGCCGTGCCCCATTCGTCGGGGATGCGGTTCAGGCGCCGGTAGGCCACCGCGCGCTCGCCCAGCCAGGAGTCGAACACCGCGCGGATGGCCTGGCGCAGCTGCTCGTCGGGATCCTGGGGAAAGGACTCGCCGGTCTGATCGCGGTAGAGCACCATGAAGCGCTCGGTCAGCTCTCGCAGGTGGTCGACGGAGAGCTCTGAGTCGAGCTGCACGCCCGCCCGGAGCTTGCTGTCGGCGATCTCGTGCTCCACCAGCGCGCTCGGGACCCGGCGCACCACGTTGGCGAACATCTGCACGAAGCGGCGGTAGGAGTCCCACGCGAAGCGAGGGTTGCCTGTCGCGTGCGCGAGCCCCTCCACGGACTCGTCGTTGAGGCCGAGGTTGAGCACCGTGTCGAGCATCCCCGGCATCGATTCCCGCCCTCCGCTGCGGACCGAGACGAGCAGGGGGTCCTCCGGGTCCCCGAGCCGCCGGCCGGCGCGCTCCTGGAGGCGCGCGCGGCCCTCGGCGATCTGCTCGGAGAGACCCGGGGGCTCCTCGCCGTCGGCCTGCATGTAGGCGACGCACGCCTCGGTTGTGATCGTGAATCCGGCGGGGACCCGCTCGGGCCCCAGGAGGCGAGTCATCTCCGCGACGTTGGCCCCCTTGCCCCCGAGCAGCGCGCGCATGTCGCGCGAGCCCTCCGAGAAGTCGTAGACGTACTTGGTCTCTAGGCCACTGGGCGTCGGTGATCCCACCCGGGCAGTCTAGGCCGCCGGCCTCAGCCGGACGTGGGCGTGGTGCTCCAGGGTCTCGCCGATCGCACGCTCGGCCTGGCCCAGCGTGCGCTCGGTGCCGGCGGGCGCGTCGGCCAGGGGACGCCCCAGGGCCTCGACCAGGAAGCCATGGGCCGCCTCGTCGAGCGTGAAGGCCGATGCCTCGCAGGCCGAGCACACCACGCCGCCCGCCGCGCCCGAGAAGCCGCTGAGGTGCTCGCGCTCACCGCATGCGGCGCAGTGGGAGAGCTGCGGGCTCAACCCCGCGGCGAGCAGGAGCTTGCACCGGAAGGCGAGCTGATTGGCCCGGCCGGCCTGCTCGGGACGGGCGTCGAGCAGCGCGAGCTCGTTGCACAGCAGCGCGTAGACCGCCGGATGGGCCTCGTCGGTGGCGAACAGCCGGGCGACCGCGTCGCAGGCGCGGGCGGCGCCGTCGAGCGCGCCTCCGTGCTCGCGCAGGCGCGGGTGGGCGACGACGGTCTCGGCCCCCGTGACCGTGTGCAGGTCGCCGCGGCCTTCGTGGAGCAGGAGGGCCACGCGGAAGAAGGGCTCCAGGCGGCCGCCGAAGCGGCTGCGCGACCGGCGCACGCCCTTGGCGATGGCTCCCACCCGCCCGCGGTCGGCGGTATAGAGGTGGAGCACCCGATCGGCCTCCCCGTAGCGGATCGAGCGCAGCACGATGGCCTCGGTCTTCAGCGGGGCGCCCACGCCGGATCCCTTCCTACACTTCTTCTGCTCATGAATCCGGTCACCGTCTACACCGCCGATCGCTGCCGTCGCTGCGTCACCGCCAAGGCACTGCTCGACGCACGCGGCATCCCTTACGTCGAGATCAATCTGACAAAGGACCCGGACGGCCGCACGGAGCTCGCCCGCCGCACCGGACTGATGACCTTCCCCCAGATCGTCGTCGCCGACGAGACCATCGGCGGGCTCGAGCAGCTCGAGGCCGCCGACCGCAACGGCAGCCTGCTCGACCGCATCGCGGCCTAGAGCAGCGCCTGCCTCCGCTCTCCGTAGCGCGCTAGGCGCGGTGCGTGTCGAACGGCATCGACGAGGGAGAAGGAGGGGTCAAATTCGGCCGCAGCGCGTTCTGAGGCGAGTTAAGCGGATCTGGTCCGCATAAGTCGTCGCAGAACCCGCACAGGCCGGAACAGCGCCCCCTCCCTCTCCCTCGTCGCCCCAGACCACGGCACCGCATCTCCAAACCGGCGGCGAGCTGAGCGCTGCGCGGCGAGCGCCGCGCAGCGAACGGGCTCCTTACCCGCCGGCGCCGATCCCGCGGGCCAGGCGCTCCCAGCCCGCTCGCAGGCGCTCCAGCGGCATACCACGGTCGCGGCGGAGGTGGAGGAAGAGGTCCGCGCGCAGCCCGGCGAGCAGGGCGTCTGCGAGGTACTCCGCGTCGCCGCCCGGGTCCAGCTCGCCGAGCAGCGCCGTCACGTGGGCGCGGTACGTGGCGTAGGGCGAGGTCCGCTGGCGCGCGCCCGGCGCGCCGGCCTCGGCCGCGGCGATGAGCTCCGCGCTCCCCTCCAGGCGATCGAGCATGGCTTGACCGAAGGCGATCAGGCGCTCGCACGCCGGCGCACCGGGGCCCAGCGGTGCGGGCCCGCGGATGAAGGCGTCCTGGAACTCGCGCTCGCGCTCGTCGATCAGCGCCCAGGCGAGTCCGGCGCGGTCGCCGAAGCGGCGGAACAGCGTTCCCTTCCCGACGGACGCCTCGTCCGCGATCGCCTCCATGGAGACGCCGGCGACGCCGCGCTGCGCGAACAGGCGCTCGGCTGCGGCGAGTATGCGGCGGCGATTGCGAGCCGCGTCGGCGCGCTCGCGTGGGACGGCATCGATCACCGGCAGCTCGCGGCCGGTCGCCCACAGCGACTCCTCGAGCTGCTCGCACTCCTCGACGGCGCCATCCGGCGCGCCGTTCGCGGTGATGTCCCGAATCGCCTCCATACAGCCCCAGTCTAGTAAGCGGACCGCGGTCTGGTTTTGTTGCTACACTTATTGACCGTAAGCGGACCAAGGTCCGGAACTTCTCTCGGAGGAGCGAGATGTCCGTCACACCCACTGCCCCAACCGTTCCCGCCGGCGCCTGGAGCATCGATCCGGTGCACTCGACGGTCGGTTTCGCCGTCAAGCACATGGCCGTCGCGACGTTCCGCGGCCGCTTCGAGGACTACGACGTCGGCCTCACCGCCGGCGAGCACGAGGAGCCGCGCCTGGTCGGCTCGGTGAAGGTCGACAGCCTGAAGGTCAAGGACCCCAACCTCGCCGCACACCTCACCAGCGCGGAGTTCTTCGACGCCGAGCGCTACCCCGAGCTGCGCTTCGAGTCCACCGCGTTCCGGCGTGAGGGCGACGAGCTCGTGGTCGAGGGCGACCTCACCGTCCGCGACGTCACCCGGCGCGTGGAAGGCCGCGGGGCCGTCGGCGAGGCACTCGAGGATCCGTACGGCAACCTGCACCTCGGCCTCTCCCTGATCACCGTCATCGACCGTACGGCCTTCGGGCTGAACTGGCAGGCGACGATGCCCAAGGGCGGCAAGGTCCTGGCCAACGACGTGCGGCTCGAGCTCGAGCTCGAGCTCGTCAAGCAGGCGTAGGCACGATGCGCATCCTCGGCCTATCCGGAAGCCTGCGCTCCGAGTCGCACAACACGAAGCTCCTCCTGGCGGCAGCGAACCTGCTGCCGCCGGGGGCCGAGCTGGTTGGCTTCGACCGCCTCAGGGAGATCCCGCCCTACGACGAGGACGAGGAGGGACGTCAGCCCAAGGCCGTCCTCGCGCTGCGCGAGGCGATCGCCGACGCCGACGCCGTGCTCATCGCGACACCCGAGTACAACCACTCGATGCCGGGCCATCTGAAGAACGCGCTCGACTGGATCTCCCGGCCGCTGGCTGACTCGCCGCTGCGCGGAAAGCCGGCCGCGGTCATCGGGGCGAGCACCGGGATGCTCGGTGCGATCTGGGCACAGGCCGAGGCCCGGAAAGTGCTCGGCGCGCTCGGCGCGCGGGTGCTCGACCGCGAGCTGCCGGTGCCGATAGTCGAGGAGCAGTTCACCGAGCACGGCGAGGCGCTCGCCGACGATGCGCTCGAGCAGGAGATCGCGGGCCTGCTGAGGGAGTTGATCGCCGCGGCCGACGCGGCGCACACCCGCGCGCTGGCCGCCTAGCGCCGCCCCCTAGGAGCGCGCCCGGCGTAGCCCGCGCGGGCGTGGCTGGCAGCGCTCGCACACGTACGTCCCCCGGCCGGCCGCGACCATCTTGACGATCTGACCGCCGCATCTCGGGCACGGCTCGCCCGCTCGGCGGTGGACGAGGAACTGCTCCTGGAAGGAGCCGCGGGCTCCGTCGGGGTGGCGGAAGTCGTCGATCGAGGCGCCGTCGGCGGCGACCCCGGCGCGCAGCGCCTCGACCACCCCGTCGCGCAGTCGCGCGAGCTGGGCACGGGTGAGCCGCCCCGCCGGGCGCAGCGGGTGAATGCCGGCTCGAAAGAGCGCCTCGTCGGCGTAGATGTTGCCCACCCCCGCGACCCGGCGCTGGTCGAGGAGGAAGGCCTTGACGGGCGCACGGCGGCTGCGAGCCTGGTCGCGCAGGCCCTCGGTCGTGAACGCCTCCGAGAGCGGCTCGACGCCCAGCCGCGCGCCCAGGAACGCCTCGAGCTCGACGCCGCTTCGCGCCAGCTCTCCGGTGCCGAAGCGCCGGGGGTCGACCCAGGTCAGCCGGTGGCCGTCGTCGAGGTCGACCACCACGCGGGTATGCGGCAGGTCGGGGGCCGCGTCGTAGAGCACGTTGCCGGTCATGCGCAGGTGCATGACCAGGTGCACGTCGCCCTCGAGGGAGGCGATCAGGTACTTGCCGCGGCGGCCCAGGCGCTCCACCCGCCGGCCCCGCACCGCCTCCGTCAGCTCGTATGGCTCCAGCGGCCGGCACCAGCGCTCGTCGACCACCTCGACGCGGATGAGCGAGCGCCCCTCGACGTGGGGTGCGAGGTAGCGGCGGACGGTCTCGACCTCGGGCAGCTCCGGCACGCGCTCAACGGTAGACGGGCGAGATCCGCGCGCGCTCGCGCTCGCAGGCCGCCCGGCTGTCGATGCGCACGGCCCGCGCGCTACGGACGTCGACGAAGTACGCGCGCCCGTACGGAGCGGCGTCCAGTGCGTCGTAGGCGAAGCCGAGCGGCTCGACCGTGCGCCGCCGGCAGGCGATCAGGCCGCGCAGGTCGATCGCGAAGCCGCGCAGGGTCCGGTCGGCGAGGCGCAGGCGGATCGCGCCCTTCAGGTCCCAGGAGACCGAGAACACCGGGATGTCGGGAGCGACGTAGTGCGGTGCGCCGAAGGTGTAGGCGGTGCTCCCGCGCGGGCGGTCGGCGGGCAGGCTGCGCGCGAGCGCGGAGAGCACTTGCTCCTGGCGGGCCGCGGCGCGGTCCCAGAGCTCGCGATCGTCGATCGTGCGGTGCAGCCAGCCCGCCCCCACCAGCGCGCAGAGCACGCCGGCGACGAGCAGCGGCCCGTGCCCCGGCGTGGCGCGGCGGCCCAAGGCCAGGATCCCGGCGACCATGGCCAGGGCCACGATCAAAGCCGAGTAGGGCAGGGCGGCCAGCAGGTTGATGCGGTTGATGACGCCTGGCGCGAGCGGCAGGTAGTGGTGGTCGGCGGGCACGAGCAGCGCGTATCCGGCCAGGACCCCGACCGCTCCGCAAGCCGCGACGAGCAGCCAGGCGCCCAGCGCGGCGCGCCCCGGGTCGCCGGCGGCCAGGCGCGCGCGGACGATCAGCGCCGCCGCCACCAGCCCCGCAATTGCTCCGAGCACGATCCCGCGCGGCGGCGCGCCGAAGGGCTCGACGGCGCGAGCGAGCAGCGTGAGGCTCTGGCCCAGGATCTGGAAGCCGTGATCGATGAGCTTGGGCAGGGGCTCCATCGAGCGCGGCGTGTTGACGGCCACGAAGCCGGCCGCGGCCACGACCGCCACCACGTCCACCAGCCAGCGCCGGACGGCCTCGCGCCGAGGGACCTCGCGGGCATAGAGGAACACCGAGAGCAGCGCGGCGGCCGCGGCGACCTCGTAGGTGAGCACGGCGATGACCACGAGCACGACCGCCAGCGCGCCGAGCGCTCGCCGCCTGCGCCGGTCGGCCGCCCGCAGCCCGTGCAGTGCGGCGATGGTCCCCAGCAGGTAGAGGGTCACCCCGAGCGAGTTGATCGCGGCCGTCGACCACAGGCGCATGGAGTCAGACCACGGGAAGATGAGCGAGAGGGCGGCCATGAGGGCCGCGGGCACCGCGGCGAGGCGCAGCTCGCGAAGCAGGGCGAAGAAGCACAGCGCGGTGAGGACGTTGAGGGCCAGCCCCAGCAGGATGTGCGCAGCCGGATGCGGCCCGAGGGTGAGGTGAATCGCCGGCAGCAGCAGGCCGAGCAGCGGCCGGTAATGCAGCAGGCTGAGGTCGACGGGCCCGCTGAAGTCCGGGGAGCTGAGCGGCGGGTACCGGGCGCGCGCGGCGAGCTGCCAGTCGTCCCAGTAGAAACCGCCGTCGAAGACGTGCGGTCCATAGGCGACCGCGCACAGCAGGACCAGCGCCGCACCGACGACGCCGAGGTCGCGCGCACGCGACGCGCTTCTCTTCAGGCGCGGGGCGGGCGCCGCTGGCGCGGTGGCGGTGACGGCCTCCATGGCCGGCGGAATCTAGCTGTCGCCGACCGCGCGCCTGCCCTGCTCGATCACTCCCTCGCCGAGGGGCTCGTCGAGGTCTATCTGCGTGCTGGCCATGACGCGCCCGAGCATCATGTACTGCCCGATTACCAGCAGCAGCTCGACCAGCTCGCGCGGGGAGAAGCGCTCGCTCGCCCGCGACCAGGTGGCGTCATCGGGCCGCGCGTCGGAGACCACCTGTTCGGTGAAGCGCGCGACGAGCTCTTCGTCGCCCTCCAAGCCTTTCCCGCTCCGCGCGCCCTGGACCTGAGCGTCGCCGGCGCCGACCGCGCGTGCGATCGCCTCGTGCTGGACCCATTCGTACTCGGCGCCGGGGGTGAGCGCGGCGACCCGGAGGATCGCGAGCTCGCGCAGCAGCGGATCGAGCTGGAGCTGGGTCAGCAGCGTGGCAGCGAAGCGAAGCCAGGGCACGAAGGCCGACTCGGCGTGGGCGACCAGGCGGAAGATGTTCAGGTCGGGCCCGCGCTCCAGCGCCTTCCGGACCGTCTCCGGCGCGTCCTGGGGCTGCACGTAGGGAAGCCTGGCCACCGCGCTAGCTTGCCACGAACGGCGTGCCCGGGAGCTCCGGGGCGTCGCGGCCGGTGAGCCAGCGGTGAACGCTTGCGCCGACATCGGCCATCGGGCCGTCGTGGCGAGCGCCACGAAGGCCGGCGCCGACGGCCAGCAACGGCACGTGCTCGCGGGTGTGGTCGGTGTGCGCCGCGAGCGGATCGCACCCGTGGTCGGCGGTCAGGACGAGCAGGTCGCCTTCGCGCAGCAGCCCGAGCCAGCGCTCGACCGCGGCGTCGACCTCCTCGAGCGCAGCGGCGAAGCCGGCCACGTCGTGGCGGTGGCCGTGGACCTGGTCGGTGTCGACCAGGTTTGCGAACACCAGGCCCTCCTCGAGTGAGTCCAGCAGCTCGGTGGTCGCCGCTATCGCCGGCGCGCTCGTCGGTGCATGGTGGTCGTGGTCGACCCCCCGGCCCGCGAAGAGCTGGCCGACCTTCCCGACGCCGTGGACGGGCACGCCGGCGCGTTGCAGCGCGTCGAGGTAGGTGGGCCCGGGAGCCAGCGCGAAGTCGCGGCGGCCGTCGGTGCGCGCGAACGCCCCCGGGCAACCGGCGAACGGCCGCGCGATGATGCGGCCGACGGCGTCCGGCCCGGGCAGCGCCTCGCGGACGGCGTCGCACGCCGCATGCAGCTGCGCCTGGGAGACGCGGTCGACGTGCGCGGCGAGCTGCAGCACGGAGTCCTGGGAGGTGTAGGCGATCACCGCCCCCTCGCGTAGAGCTTCGTCGCCGAAGTCGTCGATTGCCGCGAGCCCGTCATAGCGGGCCGCGCAGAGGATCTCGCGGCCGGTCGTGGCCCGTAGAAGCTCGACGACCTCGCGCGGCAGGCCTTCCGGGTAGGTGAGCGGGGGCGCAGAGGCGACGTGGCCCATGAGCTCCCAGTGCCCGGAGATGGAGTCCTTGCCCGGTCCCAGCGGCGCAAGCCGACCGTGGAGCGCCGGCGCCGGCACCGGGGGGACTCCCTCGAGCGCCAGTACGTTGCCCAACCCGAGTCGCTGCAGGCTGGGCAGCCGCAGCCCGCCGGCGGCGGAGGCGAGGTGCTCGAGCGTGCTCGCGCCGGCGTCGCCGTAGGCGGCGGAATCGGGCAGCTCGCCGGCTCCACACGCGTCGAGGACGACGACGGCGGCCCGGCGGCCGCTGGCAGGGCCGGATGGCACGACGCGATCGTGCCAGGCTCCGGCTAGTCGCGACGTTCGACGACGGCCCTCGGATGGGCCTCGAAGTAGGAGTCCTTGAGCCGCTCGGCGCTCAGGTGGGTGTAGACCTGGGTGGTCGCGATGTCCGCGTGACCGAGCATCTCCTGCAACGAGCGCAGGTCGCAGCCGCCCGCCAGCAGGTGGGTCGCGAAGGTGTGACGCAGGGTGTGCGGGCTCATCCGATCCTGCAGTCCGGCGCTGCGCGCGTGGCGCTGGACGATCTTGTAGAGCCCCTGACGGGTCAGTCCGCCTCCGCGCTGATTGACGAACAGGCGCGGCTCGTCGCGCAGGCCGACAAGCGCAGGCCTCCCGCGCGCGACGTAGGCGCGCAGCGCCACCACGGCCTGGCGGCCGATGGGCACGATGCGCTCCTTGGAGCCCTTGCCGCGCGCGCGCAGAACCCCTGCGTCTAGGTCGACGTCGAGCAGCTCCAGCGCAGTTGCCTCCGACGCCCGCAGGCCGCAGGCGTACATGGTCTCCAACAGCGCGCGGTCGCGCAGCGCCGAGGGGTCGGTCCCCTTGGGCTGGACGAGAAGACTGGCGACCTCGGCGCGGTTGAGCACCTGGGGCAGGCGCTGGGAGCGCGGAGGCGGCTTCAGGCGCGCCGTCGGGTCGTGCTCGAGCAGGCCCTCGCGGCGCAGGTGACGGTGGAAGGAGCGCAGGCACGCGACCTTGCGCTGCAGGGTGGTCGCCGCGACCACCCCTGAAAGCTCGGCCACGAAGCGCGCTAGGTCCTGCTGGTCGGCCTGGAGCGCAGAGAGTCCGGCACGCCTCAGGAACGCGCCGTACTGGAGCAGGTCTGAGCGGTAGGCCTCCAGGGTGTTGCGCGACAGCCCGCGCTCGAACTCGAGGTAGGCGAGGAAGTCGAGCACGAGGTCCTCGTAGGGACGTGCCTCAAGCGGCGCGGCAGCGGTGGCCATGGGGAGCGATCCTTCGCCCGCAGAGAGGGCATTCCTCTATTCGGCAGGGCTGCGGTCAGCCCGAGCGGCGAGCGCGCAGCTCGAGCAGCCCGAGGAGCGACTTGGAGTCGTAGCAGGCGTCGATGAGCTCATCGAGGCGCTCGAGCGGCCAGGCCTCGACGTCGATGCGCTCGTCGTCGACGACCTCGGCCTCGGCGTCGCTCAGGCCGGTGGCCAGGTAGACGTGGATCTGCTCGTCGGAGAAGCCGGGGCTGGACCAGAAGGTCCTGAGGTGCTCCCAGTGCTCGGCCGCCTTGCCGATCTCCTCCGCGAGCTCGCGCTTGGCCGTGGCGAGCACGTCCTCCCCCTCCTCGTCGAGCTTGCCGGCGACGACCTCCAGCAGGTCGGGCACGCCGACCGCCTCGCGGGGCTGGCGGACCACATAGACGTACTCGTCGTCGTGCGCGACGACCGCGACCGCGCCAGGGTGGCCCACCACCTCGCGCTCGACCTCCTCGCCGTCCTCGTGGCGGAAGCGCTCGAGGCGCACACTGGCGATCCGCCCTTCCCAGACGGTCTGCGTGGAGATGCGCTCGAAGCGGCTGCTCATGCGGCGCGGATGATGTCAGCGAGGACGGCTCCCCCGGCGAGCGCCGCCGCGAAGAAGGACGGGTCGTCCTGTAGGTCGCGGCCCATCGAGCGACGCGGAAGGCCGCTGGCGCGATAGCCGTCGAGGTCGACGGGGGCGCGGCGGATCTCGTGGCGCACCGCCTCGGGCGGCGGGAGCGCGCCGTCGGGAAGGGCAAGCAGCGCAGGCGCGAGCAGCAGCTCGAGGACCGTGCGCGAGTGGTGGGAGACGCCGCGGTGGCGCTCGCGCGGGTCGCCGGCCGACATGCGCGGCACCACGACCGTGTGGTGGCCGAGAGCGAGCGCGGCGTGCGCGGAGTCCAGCGCGGTCAAGCCGCCGTGGCCGAGGCGGGAGGCGGAGCCGAGGATCCCGGGTCCGGGTCCGCAGACGACGGCGTCCGCCCCCGAGCGCAGGGCGTGGTCGATCGCCGCCGCCGTGGTGATCGCCTCGCCCTCGCCCCCGTAGGCCGGGCCGGCGGTGAGGTGGGAGTGAAGGAGCCCCCGCTCCCGCAGCTCGCGCACGACCTCCGACAGCGCTCCGGGGAGCGCGCCGCCCGCCGTCTGCACGTAGGTCACCCGGGCGTCGCGCGCCTTCGCCGCCAGCGCCCAGCAGATCGGCGCGAGCTGTGAGTGAAGGAAGAACACGCCGACCGCACCGCCCGTCGGGCCCCTGGACTCCTCGCCCTCCTCGACCGGGAGCACCGCATGCTGGAGCGGGCTGTAGTTGAGCTTCATCACGTGGGCGCCGCCCGTCCCCTCGGCGGCAAGTCCGCGGGTCAGGTTCACGTGGACGACGTCGAAACCGCCCGAGCCCAGCGACAGGTCGCGCGCCTGGACGTTGACCACCACGTCGTCGCCCACCTCACAGCGGCCCACGAGCCCCTCGTCCGCCCACGCCGCGCGCCGCTCGCCGCCGACCTGGACGACCAGGGCCGCGCCGGCGTCCACGACCCGCCCGCGCCTCAGCTTGAGCATCACGCGGCAGCGTCGAGGAGGGCGAAGGCGACGTCGAGCATCTGCTCGAGCGCCTCCAGGCTGACCCGCTCGTCGGGCTGATGGTTGCGCTCGGTGCCGTTGGCGAGGTTCGTGCACTCAAAGCCGGCCGCCTCGAGCGCGTTGGCGTCCGAGGCGCCGCCGCTGACGATCGTGACCGGCTCGATGCCGCACGCGCGCAGGGCCGCCTCGGCGGCCGCCACCTGCGGAGCGCCACGGCGGTGGCGGTAGCCGTCGAAGAGTCTCGCGACGTCGACGTCGACGTCGCACTCGGCGGCGTTGGCGGCGTCATAGAGGCGGTCGACCAGCTCTGATGCGACCGCCTCCACGCGCGCATCGTCAAGGCTGCGAGCCTCGGCGGCGATCTTGCAGCGGTCGGGCACGACGTTGGTGGACGGGCCCCCGCCGGCGATCGAGCTCACATTGGCCGTGGTCTGAGGGTCCACTCGCCCGAGGCGCATGCCTGCCACGGCGGCGGCGGCCGCCGCGATCGCGCTGCGCCCGTCCTCGGGGCGGATTCCGGCGTGGGCCGGCGTCCCGCGGAACTCGGCGTCGATCCGGTAGTAGGTCGGCGACGCCATGACGATCTCACCGATGGGCGACGCGTGATCGAAGACGTAGCCGAAGCGGCTGCGAAGCGGCGCCGGATCGAACGCCTTGGCGCCGGCCAGCGCGTTCTCCTCGGAGACCGTGAACAGGAGCTCCACCGCCACTGCGGGCCTATCGCGAACCGCGCGCCGTGCGAGCTCGAGCAGCACGGCGACCGCCGCCTTGTTGTCCGCCCCGAGGATCGCCTCGCGCGCGTTCTCCCAGCCGCCTTCGACCACCACCGGCTCGATCGCGTCTCCAACCGCGACGGTGTCGACGTGCGCGCACAGCAGGACGCCGTCCTCGCGCGCGCCGGGGATCCGCGCCAGCACGTTTCCGCACTGCGCCCCCGCCTCGTCGGCGGCGCCGTCCATTGCTGACTCCAGGCCAAGCGCCTGCAGCTCGGACACGACGTAGTCCATGCACGCCCGCTCGTGGCCGAACGGGCTGGGGATGGCGCACAGCGCCGCGAAGGTGTCGTTGAGGCGCGCGCGCTCGGCCGCGTCGGCGCGCCTCACGAAGCGGGCTGCTCGGCCGCCTCTCCCCGGCTGACCTGCGGCTCGCCCTCGGGCTCGCGCTGCTGCGCCCGCGCCAGCGCGGCGCCGACGAACTCGCGGAACAGAGGCGCCGGGCGCTCGGGCCGCGACTTGAACTCCGGGTGGTACTGAGAGGCCAGGAAGAACGGATGGCCCCGGATCTCGATGAGCTCGACGAGGCGCTCGTCGGGCGACGTGCCCGACAGGCGAAGGCCCGCTGCCTCCAGGCGGCGGCGCAGGAAGTTGTTGACCTCATAGCGGTGGCGGTGGCGCTCGTAGACGACCGCCTCGCCGTAGGCCTCGCGTGCCCGCGTGTCGTCGTGGAGCTTGATCGGATCGGCTCCCAGGCGCATGGTCCCGCCCATGTCGGCGACCTCCTTCTGCTCGGGCAGCAGGTCGATCACCGGGAAGGGCGTCTCCGGGTCGAACTCGGTCGAGTTGGCGCCCTCCATACCCGCGACGTGGCGGGCGAACTCGCACACCGCGATCTGCATGCCGAGGCAGATCCCGAGGTAGGGGATGCCCTGCACGCGCGCGACACGCGCGGCCTCGATCTTGCCCTCGATCCCGCGCCCACCGAAGCCGCCGGGGATGAGGATCCCGTCCGCACCCTCGAGGATCCCGGGAGCGTCAGCATGGGTCAGGCGCTCGGAGTCGACCCAGTCGATCTCGATCCGGCAGCCGTGCTGGAAGCCCGAGTGGCGCAGGGCCTCGGCGACCGAGAGGTAGGCGTCCTCGAGCTGGACGTACTTGCCCACGACCGCGATGCGCACGGTGCGGCGGGCCTCGCGGGCACGGCGCACGTGCTCCTTCCAGCCCGCGAGGTCGGGCTCGGGCGCCTCCATGCGGAAGTGGTCGAGCAGGAAGTCGTCGACGCCCTCCTCGCGGAACACGAGTGGGACCTCGTAGATGTTGCCCACGTCGCGCGCGGAGACGATCGCCTCCACCGGGAGACTCGCGAACAGACCGATCTTGGCGCGGATTTCGCGGCTCAGCGAGCCTTCCGAGCGGCACATGACCATGTCGGGCGCGATACCGATGCGCCGCAGCTCGTTGACCGAGTGCTGGGTGGGCTTCGTCTTGAGCTCGCCTGCGTGGCCGACGTAGGGCACGAGCGTCAGGTGGATGAACATGCAGCGCTGGCGGCCGACGTCGACGGGGAACTGGCGGATGGCCTCGAGGAAGGGCAGGCCCTCGATATCGCCCACCGTGCCGCCGATCTCGGTGACCACCACGTCGACGTCGGAGGCCTCGGCCATGAGCCGTACGCGCTGCTTGATCTCGTCGACGACGTGGGGCACCACCTGGACGGTGGCGCCGAGGTAGTCCCCGCGACGCTCGCGGCGGATGACCGTGTTGTAGACCGCGCCCGCGGTGACGTTGGACGCGCGCGTGGCGTTGGCGTCGGTGAAGCGCTCGTAGTGGCCGAGATCGAGGTCGGTCTCCGCGCCGTCCTCGGTCACGAACACCTCGCCGTGCTGGTAGGGGGACATTGTCCCCGGATCGACGTTGATGTAGGGGTCGAACTTCTGGAGCTGGACGCGCAGGCCGCGGGACACGAGCAGGCGCCCGATCGACGCTGCGGCGATCCCCTTGCCGAGCGAGGAGACGACCCCGCCGGTCACGAAGATGAACCTTGTCTGTTCGGATCCGTCTGGGCGCAGGGTCATGCAGGTCTCCCGAGCGAGTCTAGTTGGCGAAGCAGCGGCGTCCGCTCGATGAGGGCGGAAAGTGAGCGGAATTCTCCGTAGGCCGTGATCGCGAGCAGTACGGCGGCCGCTACGAGCTGGCCGGTCGTGCCGAGGGCGAGCACCAGCCACAGACCGGCGAGCGCTCCGATCACGTTGGAGCCCGTGTCGCCGAGCATCGCCCGCTCGCGCACGTCCCAGATGCCCAGCGCGAGCACGGCGCCGGCGAACAGGCCCAGCGCCCACAGCGGGTCGAGGTCGCGCTCCCCCACCGCCAGGCCGAGCCCGAGCACCACGAAGGCCTTGACCGAGCGGCCCGGACGCAGGTCGAGCAGGTTGAAGAGGTTGGTGGCGAGCACCAGGACCGCGGTCGCCAGCAGGTACTCGCCCGCTGCGTAGCCGCGCCCGGCCATCACGTAGAGGGCGAGGCCAAGCGAGCCGGCGGCCTTGAGCGCGCCCGTGGCGAACGCGCCGCGCAGCACGGCGCGGCCGTGCCCGCGCCAGCCGCGCGAGGCGCCGGAGAACAGGTCGTCGACCAGGCCGAGGAAGCCCACCCCGAGCACGTAGACGGCGATCGTGCGCAGCTCGGGGCGCAGCACGTCATCCGCCCCGCCGAGCTCCTCGAGCAGCGCCAGGGGGATCAGGGCGACCGCCGCGGCGGCGACCACGAGGAAGCCCGCGGGGAACGGAACCATCCGACCGCGGTAGTTCTGGCGCAGCTGGCGCTGGGCGCGCAGCGACCGCAGGGCGGGAGGAGCGATGAAGCCGGCGACGAGGAAAGAGGCGATCAGGGGCAGCGCCGGCACCTCGCGAACGTAGCGCCGGGACCGGACGCGGCGCCGGCTCAGGGAGCGTTGGGCGACCCCGGCGTCTCGGGAAGCAGGCGGTCGGCGGTGGAGTCCGTGCCGAACGCGCCGCTGGCCCCGGCGAGCACGAAGACCATCGAAGCGCGGCCGGTCAGCTCGTCGACGTCGTCGACGCTCGAGATCCCGTGGTCCGCGAACCACGGGATGCTCGAGGGGTCGTGCGAGGAGTCCTCCACCCCGACGAGCGGCACCTTCGTGCGCTTGAGGCCGGTGACGAGGCCGTCCTCGAAGGCGGCGTTCTGCTCCCCGGCCGGGCCGCTGACCTCTCCCCCGCGGCGGTAGAGGACGACACCGCCGAGCCCGTTGCTGGTCCCGCTCGAGCTCTCCAGGAGCGTGCCGCGCACGCGGGGCAGCGCGCCGTTGCCGCGGACGAGGTCCGCGCCGATGCGCCGCCCGAAGCGCTGGAGCATCTCGGGGTCGGTGGCGACGGTGGCAAAGCGCGTGCCGCGCAGATCGCTGGCGAGGCCGTCGACGTCTGGTGGCATCTTGAGCACTGCGACCTGGACCAGGCGCCCGCCGGTGGGCGCCAGCGCGCTGCGCACGTCGTCGACCACCCCGTCGGGCACGCCGCCCAGCGCGACGATGCCGACGCGCTGGCCCGGGAGGCGCCCCCCGACCATGAGCGGGTAGAGCTGGTCCTCGAGGCGGTCGCGCTCGGCCAGCTGCCCGCGCAGCCGCTCGGAGTCCGCGCGCGCGCTGCGCACGTCCTTGCGCAGCGAGTTGCGGATGTCGCGCTCGGCGCTGGAGACCAGGCCCTGATCCCCGATGGCCACGCCGAGCAGCAGCCCGATGACCAGGGCGAGGAAGACGCCGGCCAGCGAGAGGGCGTGGTAGCGGAAGTCGAACACGTGCGGGGCGCCGGGGGGCGGTTCGCGTCAGGCGATCCCCAGGAGGACCTGGAGCTTGAGCCACAGAAGGTCGACGACGTCGCGAAGTCCTGGGGTGAAGGCGATGATCACGAGCAGCGCGAGCAGCCCGGCGGCGATGACGAAGACCAGCGGCCACGGGCCCGCGCGGGGCCGGTACAGGCGGCTCACCCCCTTGGCGTCGACGAAGATCTCGCCGACCCGCAAGCGGGTGAGGAAGGTCGAGGACATCCCCTTGCGGTTCTTGTCCAGGAACTCCACGAGGTTGAAGTGCGAGCCCACGGAGACGATCAGGCTCGCGCCCTTCTCCGACGCGATCAGCATGGCCACGTCCTGGCTCGTCGCGGGGGCCGGGACCACCTTGTGGGCCAGTCCCAGGTCCTCGAGGTGCTTGCGCCCCGGGGCGCGGCCGTCGGGGTAGGCGTGAACGACGAGCTCGGCCCCGCTGCGCAGGGTCGGCTCGGTCGCCGAGTCCATGTCGCCGACGATCATGTCGACCTTGAAGCCCTCGTCGCGGATGGCGTCGGCCCCCCCGTCGACGCCGACGAGCGCGGGCCGCACGTCGCGGATGTAGGGGCGCAGCGCCTTTAGGTCGCGCTTGTGGTCGACGCCGCGCACCACGATCAGCGTGGGACGGTCGCGGAAGTCGGTGTCGAAGCGCGGCAGCTCGATCTTGCCCGACAGCAGCTCGCCCTCCTGCTTCATGTACTGCACGGTGTTGCTTGCGAAGCGCTCGAGCGCCTCGCCGATCTCGTCGCGGCGCCGCTCGGTGAGGCGGCTGACCGTCTCGGGGTCCTGGACCGTGCCGGTCGCCACGACCTCGCCGCGCCGGAGGATCTCGCCCCCGCGCACGACTATCGGGTCACCGTCGTTGAGATCGTCGAACAACCGCGCGCCAGGCACGTCGACGAGGTGGATCCCGGCCTGCACGAGCAGCAACGGGCCCATGTTCGGGTACTCGCCGCTGGAGGAGGGCGAGCAGTTGACCACCGCCTCGACCCCGCAGGCCACGAGGTCCTCGGCCGAGACGCGGTCCAGGTCGTGGTGGTCGATGATGGCGATGTCGCCGGGGCGCAGCCGCTTGACGAGGTGCTTGGTGCGCTTGCCGAGCCGGGCGATCCCTGCGACCTCGACCGCGCCTCGCTCGGCCGCCGCGTTGCTGTCGGTGGGCGAGACGGCCACGGGGGGATTCTACGGACGCTCTCCGGCCAGCTCGCGCGCGAGCCACTCGAGCAACGCACGCACCTCCGGCGTGCGTCCGGCGCGGTCGTCGGCGAGCGAGGCGTCGAGCTCTTCGCGACGGGCGAGCACGACGCGATCGGTGAACTCGCGACCCGCCGGCGTCAGCGCGGCCGAGCCGTCCTCGCCGGCCACCAGGCCGCGGCGGCGCAGCTCGTCGATCACGGCGGCGATCCGCTCCGGCGCGACGTCCTGACGCTCGGCCTGGCGCCGCGCCGCGTCGAAGCCGTGCTCGTCCGCACGGACCAGCGCCCAGGTCGCTCCGGGGGTGAGGTCGACGCCGGCCCGCTCGGCGACCCTCCGATGGAAGCGCTGACGGTCCTCGCGCGTGGTCAGCACGCTGAGCGCGCGCTCGATCTCGGCCAGCGAGTCCGACGAGCGCGGCGCGGCGAGGCTGTCCTCCAGGCCACGGCTGGTCGCGGCGGTCGCGCGCAGGGGGCGCTCCTCGAGCAGCCAGCTGATCGCGAAGCCGGCCAGCGCCACCGCCGCGGCGACCAGGAAGACGGGCCGCAGCGCATTGACGAAGGCGTTGTCGTAGGCCGCGCGGGCCGCGGCCGGCAGGCGGTCGAGCTGGGCGCCGGTGAGCCGCGCGCCGTCGGCGATCTTGCCCCCGCCGACGCCCGGCAGCGCGTCGCTGACCCCCGAGGCCAGCCGCGACGAGAAGATCGCGCCGAACACCGCGGTGCCGATCGACCCGCCGACGCCGCGCAGCATCGTCACGGCGGAGGTCGCGGCGCCCAGCACCTCGTAGTCCACCGCGTTCTGCACGGCGAGGATGAGCACCTGCATCGTCATCCCCAGGCCGAGGCCCAGGACGAGCAGGGAGAGCGAGGAGGCCACGCCGCTCGTGTCCACGTCCAGGCGCGACAGCAGCAGCAGCCCGACGGTCATCACCGCGGTTCCGGCGATCGGGAAGGTGCGGTAGCGGCCGCGGCGGGAGATGACCTGCCCCGAGACGATGGACGTGAGCAGCAGCCCGCCCATCATCGGGATCAGGTGAAACCCCGAGACGGTGGGGCTCGAGCCGGTGACGGTCTGGAAGTACAGCGGCAGGAAGGTCACCACGCCGAAGAGGGCGAATCCGACGATGAACGAGAGCGAACCCGCGACGGAGAACACGCGGTCGCGCAGGAGCGCCGGCGGGATGACCGGCTCGGGGGCGCGGCGCTCGACGAGCGCGAAGGCGGCGAGCAGCGCGACGCCGAGCGCTCCGACGCCGACCACCTCGGGCGAGCCCCAGTCCCACGTCGTGCCGCCCAGGCTCGTGACCAGCACTATCGCGCTCAGCCCGCTCGCCAGCAGCGCCGCGCCCAGGTAGTCGATGACCGGGCGCGCGCGACGGCCGGTGGCCGGCAGGGTGACGCCGATCACGGCGAGCGCGAAGAGCCCGATCGGGAGGTTCACGTAGAAGATCCAGCGCCACGACAGCCCCTCGACGAGCACCCCGCCCAGGAGCGGCCCGGCGACGCTAGCGAAACCGAACACCGCCCCGAACAGCCCCTGGTAGCGCCCGCGATCGAGCGGGGGCACGATGTCGCCGACGACCGACTGGGTGAGCACGATGAGCCCGCCCGCCCCCATCCCCTGCACCACGCGGAACGCGATCAGCTCGCTCATGCCCGCGCTCAGCCCGCACAGCGCGGAGCCGGTGAGAAACACCCCGACCGCGCTCTGCAGCACGCGCTTGCGTCCGTAGAGGTCGCCGAGCTTGCCGTACAGGGGGATGACCGCGGTCTGTCCGAGCAGATACGCGCTCGTGACCCACGACAGGTGGTTCAGCCCGCCGAACTCCCCGACGATGGTCGGGAGCGCCGTGGCCACGATCGTCTGGTCGAGTGCCGCGAGCAGCATGACCAGCATGAGCCCGGCGAAGATGACGCGCACGCGGGGCGCAGACCCGAAGGCGGGCGCGTCGGCGGCGGTCGCGGCGACGGACATCGGCGGCCCGGCGGATCGTAGTCGCGACGCGCTTCGCAGGCTCAACGGAGGGCGACGAAGGGGGTGAAAGGCGGGCGGTCCTGGTTCTGCGAACACCACGGGCCCGCCAACCCGGCCACAAGCCCCCCTCCCCTCCCCTCTCCCTCGTCCCGCCGTACATCAACGCCAGCGGAGACACGCCAGCAGAGGCCACAACGCTAAGCCGCCCTCAGCAGCCCCTTCGCGTGCCTGCGCGCAGCCAGATCCGCCTCGTCGCCCCCAAGCATCCTCACGAGCTCGCCGACCACGTCGTCCGCGCGCAGCTCGGCGACCGTCGTGCGGGCCGGGCTGGTCGAGGCGTCCTTGGCGATGCGGAAGTGACGATCGGCGAGCGAGGCGATCTGGGGCAGATGGGTGATGCACAGGATCTGACGGCTCTCGGCGAGGCGGCGCAGCTGCTCGCCCACCGCGCGAGCGGTCTGGCCGCCGATGCCGGCGTCGACCTCGTCGAAGACGAGCGTCGCGCCGGCGCCCACGGAGCCGTCCTCAGCGCGGGCCTGCGCCGCAGCCATGAGCGCGAGCATCACCCGCGACAGCTCCCCGCCCGAGGCGATCTCGCGCAGGGGCCCGGCCGGCACGCCGGGGTTGGGAGCGATCATGAACTCGACGAGGTCGGCGCCTGTGGGGCCCGGCTCCTCGCGCTCGCCGAGCTTCGCGTCGAAGCTGGCGCCTTCCATGGCCAGCGCGCCGAGGCTCTCGCGCACAGCGCCGGCCAGCACCGGCGCCGCGACAGCCCGCGCTGCTCGTGCCGCCGCCGCGAGCTCGTCGCGGCGGGCGCCGGCCTCGGCCAGCCTGTGCTCGGCCTCCTCCAGGCGCGCCTCGGCGTGCTCGAGCTCGTCGACGCGCTCGCGGCAGCCTGCGGCGTGGGCCAGGACCGCCTCGATCGAGCCGCCGTGCTTGCGCTCGAGGCGCGCGAGGACCTCGAGGCGCGATTCGACCTCCTCCAGGCGCCCGGGCGGGGCCTCGATGCCTTCCTCGTAGCGACGAAGCTCGCCGCCGAGGTCCTCGGACTCGAGCGCCAGCGCCCGGTAGCGCTCGGCCAGGACGTCGAGCGCCGGGTCGACTCCCTCCAGCGCGTCGAGCTCGCGCACGGCCGCGGCCAGGAGCGCCGCGGCGCCGGTGCCTCCGTCCTCGGGGGCGAGCGCCTCCGCGCCGGCCAGCGCGGCTGCGCGCAGGGCCTCGAGGTGGCGCAGGCGCTCGCGCTTGAGCTCCAGCGCCAGCTCCTCCTCGGCGTCGGGCGCCGCCGCCTCGATCTCCTCGAGCTCGAAGCGCAGAAGATCGAGCTCGCGCTCTCGCGAGGCGGCGCGTGCCCGCAGATCCTCGAGCGCCGCGCGCAACTCGCGCACACGCGCGTGCACACCCGCGAGCGCCGCCCGGCGCTGCCCCTGCTCGGGGCCGCAGAAGCCGTCGAGCACGTCGAGCTGGGCCGACGCGAGCGTGAGCTTGCGGTGCTCGTGCTGCCCGTAGAACGCGAGCAGGCGCTCTCCCGCCTCGCGGAGGTCGGCAGCGCCCGCCGCCCGCCCACCGAGATAGGCGCGCGTGCGCCCCTCGGCAGTGACCCGGCGGGCCAGGACGAGCTCCTCGGCCTGGGCGGGCAGCCGGTCGCCCAGCGCCTCGCGGAGCTCGTCTGAGAGCTCGAACACCCCCTCCACGTAGGCCTCCGCGGCTCCTGGACGCACGATGCCCGCCCGCGCCCGCCCGCCGAGCAGCAGGTCGAGCGCGTGGGCCAGCACGGTCTTCCCCGCCCCCGTCTCCCCGGTCAGGACGTTGAGCCCCGGACCGAGGCGCAGCTCGGCCCGCTCGATGAGCAGCAGGTTCTCTACGCGCAGCTCGCTCAGCACACCGGGGGTCTAGCAGCGCTCCCCGACGGATCGGCGCCCGCCGCGCGGTCAGGCAGCCAGCCGTCCGAACTTCTGGCGCAGACGGTGGTAGAAGCTTGCGCCCGGCGTCTGGGCGAGCAGCGCCTGGCCGTCCACGAACCGCAGCTCGATCGCCTCACCCGCGGCGAGCGAGCCCGCCGGACGCCCGTCGACGGAGATCTGGACCCACTCGCCGCGCGACACGTTGCGCAGGGTGAGCGAGTCGCCGGGCGCGACGACCAGCGCCCGCGCGGTGAGCGAGTGGGGCGAGATGAACGACACCACGTAGCCCGCGACCCCCCACGCCATGACGGGGCCGCCGTTGGCGAGGTTGTAGCCCGTGGAGCCGGCGGCGGTCGCGACCACCAGGCCGTCGCAGCGAACCCGGCCGACCTCCTCGCCGCCCACCGCGTAGGCGAGATGGGCGACGCGCCCGTCCGAGCGCCGGTGCAGCGAGATGTCGTTGATCGCCGCGGCGGGCTGGGGGCCGCCCGTGCTGATGACCGGCAGCCGCAGGACCTCGAAATCGCCGGCGAAGGCCCGCTCGAAGCCGGGATCGCACTCGTCGGGGTCGATCGTGGCCAGGAAGCCGATCTGCCCGAAGTTCACGGCGTACACCGGCACCTCGGTGCCGATGTAGGAGCGAAGGCCGCGCAGGATGGTTCCGTCTCCGCCCAGGACCACGCACAGGTCGACGTCGGTGGACAGCTGCGCGTCGAGCACGATGCCCTCGCCGGGCTGCAGGCCGTGCTTCTGGGTCTCAGTCGGGTCGAAGCGCAGCGTCACGCCGGCACGGGCCGCCACCTCGCAGAGCTGCCCGAGTGCCTCCCTGGTCTCCTGGGGCCGCTGGTGGGTCAGCACCGTGGCCGAGCGCGGTCGCCCCTGGACGCTCACGCGGTGAGCCCCGGAGCCTGGCCGCCAGTCTCGGCCTCCACCCTCGTCGCCGCCTCCTCGAGGTCGTCGATCGCGCCATTCCGGCCCGGCTCGGCGAGGTGGAGGAAGGTCTCCCGATTGCCCTTGGGGCCGGGAAGCCCGGAGGACGCGAAACCCAGCACGGTGGCGCCCAGGTGTCGCGCCTGGAGCCCGACGGCGACCAGCGCGCCGCGGCGGCCCGCGGCGTCGCGAACCACGCCGCCCTTCCCGACCGCGCCGCGCCCGACCTCGAATTGAGGCTTGACCATGGCCAGCACGTCGTGGCGAGGCGCCGTGCAGGCCAGTACGGCGGGCAGGACCTTGGCGAGCGAGATGAACGAGACGTCGACGACGACCAGCTCGGGGCGCCAGGGCAGGCGGTCGACGGTCAGCTCGCGCGCGTTGCAGCGCTCCAGGACGGTCACGCGCGGGTCGTTGCGCAGACCCCAGTCCAGCTGGCCGTAGGCCACGTCGAGGGCAACCACGTGCGCGGCGCCGCGCTGAAGCAGGCAGTCGGTGAAGCCTCCCGTCGATGCGCCGACGTCCAGGCAGCGCAGGCCGGTGACCTCGATCCCGAGGGCATCGATGGCCGTCGCGAGCTTGCGCCCGCCGCGCGAGACGAAGGCCGAAGCGGTGGCCACGTCGACCACCACGTCTCCGGCGACGAGCTGGCCGGGCTTGTCAGCCCGGCTGCGCGCGCCGCCGAGGAGCACCTCCCCGGCGAGCACGGCGGCCGCCGCGCGACTACGCGTCGGGAACAGCCCGCGGTCGGCGAGCAGGGCGTCCAGGCGGACCTTGACCACGCGCACAACCTACCCGCGTGATTCCATGTGGCACAGATGGGAACCCGCTCCAACTCCCCGGCACGCGCCCTGCAGATGGCCCGGCGGGTGCGCTGGGCCTATGTCCTCGAGGCCGGCCGCTGGCTCTACACCCACGGGCGCCAGAGCTGGGAGCGCCTCACTCCCCGCGAGCGCGAGGAGCTCGGTCGCATCATCCGCAAGGCGCGCAGCCGCTCGACACCAGTGACTCCCTCCGAGCGTGAGGAGCTGCGCCGGATCGTGATCAAGGCCGTGGGAATCGGGCGGTAGGTCCTCCCCCACGAAGGGAAACGGCCCGCCGGGGAGCGGGCCGTTTCCAGGGAGGAGAGATGTTGCTATGTGATTGGGTGTATGGGAGGAAGCTTTTTCAGCGTGCCGCGCTGTAGCGCGTGACGAGGTTGAGCCCGAGCTGGGCGAGCGCGGTCACGCCGAACAGCAGCATCGCGATCGGCTGGCCGGCGATCCCGAGCAGGATCGCGGCCCCGACGAGGGCGAACGCGAGCCCCCAGTCGTGGTCGTACTGGGTGCGCACGGGCACCGACTCGACGGCCTTGGCGAAGGCCATGCCGACCATGATCGCCCCGGCGAGCGCAGCGGCGATCGCGCCCTCTACGGGGATGCCCAACGCGACGGCCATTCCGACCAGCGCGATGCCGGCGACGAGCTCGAGGGCCCCGTGCGTCGGGAGGGAGATGAGTCTGAAGGCGGTCATTGCCCTCTCCAGGTTGGCAGGCCGCCGCCGGGGCAAAGTGAGGTGGCGCACAGTGGCGCGTGCGACCCTCGTTCTCGTCAGGCGAGAGCGGAGCGTGGCTCCTGCACCGCCGACTCGACGCGCTCGGCGATCCGCTGGCCGGTGAAGCCGACCTCCTCGTGCAGGAGCGCGGGCTTGCCGTGGGTGACGTAGCGGTCGGGCAGGCCGACGCGCAGGATGCGGGGCACCGCGCCACCGTCTGACAGCGTCTCCCACACGGCGGTCCCGAAGCCGCCCGCGAGCACGCCCTCCTCGACCGTGACCAGAAGCTCGTGCTCGGCGGCGAGCTGAGCCATCAACCCCGCGTCGATGGGCTTGGCGAAGCGCGCGTCGGCCACCGTGACGTCCAGGCCCCGGTCGCCCAGCAGCTCCGCCGCCTCCAGCGCCTTGCCGACCCCGGTGCCGTAGCCGACGAGCGCCACACGGTCGCCCTCGCGCAGGATCTCCCCGGTCCCGACGGGGATCGCCGACGGGTGCTCCGGCAATTCCACGCCCTCGGCGTTGCCCCGCGGGTAACGCAGGGCGACCGGGCCGTCGTCCCATTCCAGCGCGGTGCGCAGCATGTTCACGAGCAGCGCCTCGTTGCGCGGGGCCATGAGCACGATATTGGGCAGGCAGCGCAGGAAGGCGATGTCGAAGGCGCCGTGGTGGGTCGGGCCGTCGTCGCCGACCAGGCCGGCGCGGTCCATCGCGAAGACAACGTTGAGCGACTGAAGGCAGACGTCGTGGACGATCTGGTCGTAGGCACGATGCAGGAACGTCGAGTAGATCGCGCACACCGGCTTGGCGCCCTGCAAGGCCAGCCCGCTGGCGAAGAGCACCGCGTTCTGCTCGGCGATGCCCACGTCGAAGTAGTGGTCGGGCTCGGCCTTCTGGAGGATGTTCAGGCCCGTGCCCGAGTTCATCGCGGCGGTGATCCCGAGCACGCGCGGATCGTGGCGAACCTCCTCGACCATCGCGTTGCCGAACACGGTCGTGTACTGGGGCGGCGGTGCCGCGCCTCCGCCCGAGGGTTTGGACGCCGTGGGCGCGCCGTTCAGGATCGACTTGGGCTTGGCGGCGTGCCACGCCTCCATGCCCTCCAGCCCGCCCTCCTCGGCCGGCTTGAAGCCCTTGCCCTTGACCGTCGCGCAGTGCACGACCACCGGGCGCTCGGCCTCCAGGGCGTCGTGCACGGCCTTTCGCAGCGCGCCGACGTCGTGGCCGTCGACGACCCCCACGTAGGCCCAGTCGAGCTCCTCCCAGAACAGCCCGGGCGCCCAGAACGCCTTGATCGACTCCTTGAGCTGGGGGCCCAGCCGCTCGAAGCGAGCGCCGATGCCCGCCGGCAGCTTGGCGAGGCCGCCCTCGACCCCCTCGCGCGCGTGCCACAGCGTCGGGTTGAGCCGGACGCGGTTGAAGTAGCGCGAGAGCGCCCCGACGTTGGGGGAGATCGACATGCCGTTGTCGTTGAGCACCACGACGAGCGGCGTGCCCAGCCCGCCCGCGAGGTGGATCGCCTCGAAGGCCACCCCGCCGGTCATCGCCCCGTCGCCGATCACTGCGACGACGCGGCCGTCCTCGCCTTGCCCGCGGCGCATGGCCTCCTTGAGGCCGACGCCGTAGCCGATCGAGGTCGAGGCGTGGCCGGCGCCCATGATGTCGTGCTCTGACTCGTGGACGGCGCAGAACGGAGCGAGGCCGTCGTACTGACGGATGGTCTCAAGCTGGTCGCGCCGGCCGGTGAGGACCTTGTGCGGGTAGGCCTGGTGGCCGACGTCCCACAGGATCTTGTCGCGCGGGGAATCCAGCAGCGAGTGCAGCGCCACCGCGATCTCGCAGGTCCCGAGGTTGGCGCCGAAGTGCCCGCCGATCTCGCCGACGGTGTCGATGATGTGCTCACGCACCTCCTGGGCGACGGCCTGCAGCTCCTCGTCGGAGAGGCGGTGGAGGTCCTGGGGGCGGTCGATGCGAGCGAGCTTTGGGGTCATGAGCTCCGGGTGTAGATGAAGTCGGTGATCTGCTCGAGCTCCGGCGCCCCTCGCGGCGCCGCCTCAGCCAGCGTCTCGCGCGCCGTGCGGTGGCACTCCGCCGCCAGCGTCCTGGCCCCGTCGAGCCCGAACTCCGTGACGTAGGTGCGCTTCCCGTGGCGCTCGTCGCTGCCCTGCGGCTTTCCCAGGGCGTCCTCCGTGCCTGTCACGTCGAGAATGTCGTCGACGATCTGGAAGAGGACGCCGAGCTCGGCCGCGAAGCGTCGAAAGCGTAGCGTGGCGGTGTCATCGATTCCTGCCAGAAGTAGTACGCAGGCGACCGACGCTCCGATGAGTCGGCCCGTCTTGAGCTCGTGCAGGCGACGCAGGCCCTCGGGGCCCGGCGGAGCACTCTCCGCGACGTCGATGTACTGGCCGCCGACCATCCCGTCCACCCCCGTCGCCGCGGCCAGCTCGCGTGCCGCGGCGAGCACGCGCGCCGGCTCGCCCGGCTGCTCGGTCAGCGCGTGGCGGAAGGCCTCCGCGTACAGACCGTCGCCGGCGAGGATCGCGACGTCCTCCCCGAACACCCGGTGACAGGTCGGCCTGCCGCGGCGCAGGTCGTCGTCGTCCATGGCCGGGAGGTCGTCGTGGATGAGCGAGTAGGTGTGGACGAGCTCGATCGCCGCGGCGAGCGGCATGACCGACGCCGACTCCAGGCCGATGGCGCGGGCGGTCGCCAGCGCGATGACCGGCCGTACGCGCTTGCCCCCCGCCAGCAGGCTGTAGCGCATGGCCTCCGCGAGGCCGGCGGCGGCGGGCTCGGT